>NZ_JTLB01000019.1:0-139260 GCF_000798975.1 Exiguobacterium sp. ZOR0005
GGGACCGACCCGGTCATGGCGGCCGAACTGACCCGCCTCGTCAAAGCGGCGTCATCCAAACCGGTGTACGTCAAGCTGTCACCGAACGTCACGTCGATCACTGACATGGCGAAGGCGGTCGAAGCGGCCGGGGCCGACGGGATCACGATGATCAACACGCTCGTCGGGATGCGGATCGACGTCGCGACCGGGCAACCGATTCTAGCCAATCGAATCGGTGGCTTGTCCGGCCCGGCCGTTAAACCGGTCGCCATCCGCATGGTGTATGAAGTCGCCCAAGCCGTCGATATCCCAATCATCGGAATGGGCGGCGTGCGGACGGTCGACGATGTGTTGGAGTTTATTTACGCTGGCGCCTCGGCCGTCGCGGTCGGAACGGCCAATTTTGAGAATCCGTACGTCTGTCAGGAAATCATCGAAGCGTTACCTGGCCGGCTTGACGAGCTCGGCATCGATCACATTTTAGACATCAGGGGGAAAGCTTATGAACAGACTGTATCTCGCGCTTGACGTCGAAACGGGCGCGGACGCGTTTCGTTTATTGGAACGAATCGAACAGAAGCCGGCCGTCAAAGTCGGAATGGAGCTGTTCTACCGTGAAGGCGGACAATTTGTCGAACGGCTCGTCGGCGAAGGGTACCCGGTCTTTTTGGACGTCAAAGTCCACGACATCCCCGAAACGGCGCGGCGGACGCTCCGCCAAATCGGTCGCCTCGGTGTCGAACTGACGAACGTCCACACACTTGGCGGCGAGACGATGATGCGCTACGCGTTAGACGGGTTACGCGACGTGACCGACACGACGAAGTTGATCGGTGTCACCCAGTTAACGTCGACCGATGAACGAATGCTCGCGGATGAGTTGCACATCAGCGGGGGGCTCGAACAGGCCGTTCTTAGGCAGGCCACGATGGCACACCGCGCCGGACTCGACGGTGTCGTTGCTTCGGTGCATGAATCCCGCGCGATTCATCAAGCGCTCGGTTCTTCGTTTTTGACCGTGACGCCGGGCATCCGGATGAGTGAGACGGCGGACGACCAAGTGCGCGTCGCCACGCCTCAGGCAGCCCGTGACGCCGGCGTATCCGCCATCGTCGTCGGCCGACCGATCACCCGCTCCGTTGATCCGAACGCCGCTTATACACATTACCTAGAGGAATGGAGTCGAACGTATGAAACAAATCGCTGAAGCATTGTTAAAAATTGAGGCCGTGACGCTGTCGCCGGAGAACCCGTACACATGGTCGAGCGGACTGAAGAGTCCGATTTATTGTGACAACCGCTTGACGCTTAGCTATCCCGAGGTTCGTAACTTGATCGTCGACGCGCTCGTCGAAGAGATTCGATTGCTCGACGTCGATGTCATCGCGGGGACGGCGACAGCAGGGATTCCGCATGCGACGCTTGTCGCCGATCGTCTCGGTTTACCGCTCGTCTACGTCCGGTCGAGCGCGAAAGGGCACGGCAAAGGGAATCAAATCGAGGGCCGGTTCGAACCGGGGGCTCGTGTCGTCGTGATCGAGGATTTGTTGTCGACCGGGGAGTCGAGCATCAAGGCCGCTCGGGCGGTCGAGAAAGCGGGCGGAGAAGTCGTGAAGATTCAAGCGATCTTCTCATACAGCCTGAGCCGTCTCGCCATCAATCTGTTGGAGTCCGGTTTCAGCGCCCACGCGCTGACGACCCTATCGGATTTGCTCGACGTCGCCGTCAAGAAGCGGATCATCAGTAAAGAAGAAGCTGCTTCATTGCATGACTGGCGAACTGATCCGACAGGTTGGAACGAACGCGTCACATCATAATCCACTCATCTAAGAATCCACCTTCGGGCGGATTCTTTTTCTATGCGCACCATGGGATACTGAACGTGTTAGAATAGGGAAAGCAGATGAAGAAGGAGATAGATATGGCGTACTCTAGAATGAAAGGGAAGTCGTGGAAAGCCCGCTTTCAAGACATCCCGAAGCATCGTAAAATCACATTCGGTCTCGTTTTCCTCGCCCTCCCCGTCCTCTTTTTTGTGAACTTATTCGTATTTAGCGACGTGTTGGCACTCGGGGACAAATACGAGGACCGCTACCAAATGAAGAAGCTTCGGCTTGAGACGGCACACGGCAATGTCGAGTTCGTCCGCAGCACGAATGAAAAAGTGCAAATCGAGGTGCTGCAGACGAACTCGAAGGAACGGACAGTAAAAGTGAAGGCGGTCGGGGATACGATTTCGGTCGTCGAACGGTTCGGCCGCTTCAGCCAGTTCGGCAGCCGACCGAGCGAGTCTCCGTCACGCTATAAAATACGCGTCGCCCTGCCGAGCTCGATGACATCGATTGATGTGACGGCCGAACAAGTGACGGGACAAGGTTTGATCGCGAAGTCGATCGTCTTGGATGCGAATGCGGTCAACTTGACGAAAGTCGAGTCGGACCGACTCCGCGTCGAGACGCGGAGTGATGTGACGCTTGAGACGGTCCGGGTCGTGCAAGCGGATATCCGTTCTTACCGCGAGGCGTCGGTGCGCGACATCGTCGTCAATCAGGCGTTGACCGTTCAAACCGAGGCCGGGGCGCTCACGTTCGAGCCGCGACATGCGACCGGGCAAGTGAACGTTAATACGGGTGGCAGTGTGACCGCGGCCGACCGTTATAACGAAATTGGCGGCGGTGTGTATCAGCTGTCAAACTCGAATCGACCGACGATCCATTTGATTGCTGAGACAGGGAAGGTTGAATTGAAATGATAGATAAGCGATACATCCCGAAAGTCGGACTCCGGACGTTGAAGACGGGCATCGCCGTCGCGATCACGATCGCGTTGTCGTGGTATGTGTTCGGAATTTATTCGGGCATGGGCGCCATCGCCGCGGTCGTCGCGATGCAACCGACCGTCAAACGTTCCTCGAAAATCGTGTTCAGCCGTATTTTCGGGACGATGGTCGGACTGATGTGCGGCTTGCTCATCGTCTATGCGTTCGGCGTGAACCCGATCTCGATCGGTCTCGCCGTCATCGTCGCCTTGACGCTGAACACGACGTTCGACAAGACGCACATGTCGACGTACGCGGCGTTCGCCATCGTGCTCATGCTCGAGAACCCGACGACCGACTTCTTTCACTACGCGTGGACGCGTTCACTGTTGACCGCGGTCGGCGTCTTCGTCTCGCTCGGCGTGAACTATGCGTTCTTGCCGCCACGTTACGAAGACCGGCTCCTCGGCGAGATTCGCAAGACGTCGGCGTATATGTTCCATCATTGGCGTGAACTCGTCGGGTCACCGGGTGAGCTGCTCGAGACACGGGCCCGGATTCTCGGGCATCAAGAACTTCATATGATGCTCCAAGAAGATATGAAAGTGACGAACGTGAAGCTGAAGCATTTGACGATCAAGCAGTATCGGCTGTTGATCCATCTCGAGGACAAGCTCGTGCTCTTACTCGAGAGCCTAGCGGAACATCGCGAGGCGCTCTTATTGATGGACGAGGAAGAGCGGAAAGCGTTCGAGTCCGAGTTTTTATACTTACTCGCGCATCACCACGACATCTTGTACACGTGTGACAAGCCGTATTCGCTGTTCACGTTGCCCCATGAAGATTTATCCGTATCTGAAATTTTACACGGGCACTTGCTCGACTACCATGAACAGCTTGAGTTGTTCAAACATGACCCGAAATAAACGAAGGCCCCGTCAAGCGACGGGGCCTTCGTTTATGATTGCCTGATAAAGAGCTCGTCCTTTCGGCGCCTGCGCTTTCCTCAGGCAATCCCGGAGCCGCATCGCCCCAGGAACGGAGGGTGCCGGCGGAGGGGATAGGAAGCATCGATTTATACGACATCCACAATCAAGGCCACGTCGCATGACGTGGCCTGAACTCATTGCTGGAGTGATTTGACGAGCCGCTCATCCGGCGTGACGTACACCGTCTGCTGATCCGTATAGATGACGAATCCGGGCTTGGCGCCGCTCGGTTTTTTCACGTAGCGTGCTTTCGTGTAGTCGACGGGAACACCGCTCGAGGCACGGGCTTTCGAGAAGTAGGCCGCGACCGTCGCCGCTTCAAGGAGCGTCGTCTCATCCGGGTCGGTCGAGCGGATGATGACGTGTGAGCCTGGGATATCTTTCACGTGGAGCCAAATCTCATCACGACGCGCGAACTTGAATGTCAAGTGGTCGTTTTGCGTATTGTTCTTGCCAACATAAAACTCGGTACCGGTCGATGACGTATAGCCTTCGAGCGCGACTTTTGCCGTCTGTTTTTTCTTCTGGCGCTTTTGGCGGATATAACCGCCCTCGGCCAGTTCTTCGCGAATCTCGATGATATCACGAGGGGAGGCGACATCGAGTTGGGCGACGAGCGTCTCTAAATAACTGATTTCGGCCTCGTTCAACTCGATTTGCTTTTGGACCTCGACTTTGGCGACTTTTAGTTTGTTGTACTTCTTATAGTAACGTTGCGCGTTCTCATTCGGTGTTTTGAGCGGGTCGAGCGGGATGTCGATCATGGCGCCGTCTTCATCGTAGTAGTCGACGACGTGGGCGACTTTCATCCCTTTCTCGAGTTGGAACAAGTAGGTCGTCAAGAGCTCGCCATATTTTTGGAGCTCATCGGACCGTTCTGTCGCTTTCAAATCTTCAAGCAGACGCTTTCGTTTCAACTGGTTGCGCTCGAGCTCAGACTTGAGCAGACGCTCGACGTCATGGGCCTGCTGCTTGACGCGGTCCCGGTTCGCTTTCTCGTAGAAAAAGCGATCGAGCACTTCCTTGCTCGTGTCGTACGTCTCTTCAGACGTGACGTCCCCGAACGTCAGGCGAAGCGGGGCGAATCGTTCTTTGCCAGAGGCGAGCTGTTGAAACACGTACGGCCCCGTGAGGTCATCGATTACGCTCTTGAACGCCGTCTCGATGCTCGCTCGGTTCGGTACGTTGGCCCGGTGCACGATCTCTTGGGCGACTTGAGGGCTGAGCCCGGAAAAGTGAGCGACGAGCTGTTTATCGAGCTTGCCTGCGTTCCAGTCGATTCGTTTCAATCCGTCCTCCCGCCCAGTGAGCGGATCGGCTTTGTCTTGCGCGGGTGGCAACAAATAGTCGCTTCCCGGCATGATTGTCCGATACGTGTTTTGTGACGGGGGCAAGTGCTTGATCGCATCCAAGATTTTACCGTCCTCATTGGTCAAGATGACGTTCGAGTGACGTCCCATCAATTCGATATATACTTTCTTGTTCTCTTCGTCGCCGAGTTCGTTGCGCGAGCGAATCGAGAAGACGATGACCCGGTCCCGTCCGATTTGCTCGACGGCCGTAATGAAGCCGCCCTCGATATGTTTCCGGAGCATCATACAAAACATCGGAGGCTCTTGCGGGTTTTTAATCGAGGTATCCGTCAGTTGAAGCCGCGCGTACATCGCGTTCGCCGAAACGAGCAACTGCACGCTCTGCCGGTTCGACCGCACTTGAATCATCAAGTCGAGCGCGTACGGTTGGTGGACGCGATTGATTCGTCCGCCGACGAGCGCCTGTAATTCTGTCACGACACGATATGTCATTAATCCATCATATGCCACTAGTCTCATCACCTTTGTTCTTTTTCTGTCTCTACGTTATCAGATTACCGGAAAATATGGTACGATGAAGTAGGAAATCCGAACTTCTTCTTGCCGTAACAATCGATTGACTGCTATTATTATGAAATGTGATGTTAGAAGATGGAGGGCAATGCATTGAATTTTAAAGAACGAGGATTATTAATCGTCTTGTCCGGTCCAAGTGGTGTCGGCAAAGGTACTGTCTGCCGTGTGCTCCGCGAGGAAGAGGATAACAACCTTCAGTATTCGGTGTCGGCGACGACGCGAAAACCACGCGAAGGAGAAGTCGAGGGAGTGCATTACTTCTTTAAGACGAGAGAACAGTTTGAAGACATGATCGAGCACGATCAGCTGCTCGAACACGCCGAGTTCGTCGGGAACTACTACGGGACGCCGGTCGAATGGGTACGCGAGACGCTCGAGGGCGGCAAGGACGTCATTTTAGAGATTGAAGTCCAAGGTGCTTTCCAAGTGAAAGAACGTTTCCCGGAAGCCGTCTTTTTATTCTTGGCCCCGCCAAGCCTGCAAGAACTTCGTAACCGTCTCGTCGGCCGAGGTACAGAATCTGAAGAAGTCATCAAGCAACGTTTGCTCGTCGCTCGTGAAGAAATTGAATTGATGGACGCATACGATTACGTCGTGACCAATGATGAAGTCGAGAAAGCGATCGATCGTATTAAAGCGATCGTGACGGCCGAGCATTGCAAACGTGAACGTGTCGCATCTCTCTATAAAAAAGCCATGATGGAGGTCATTTAATGTTATACCCTTCGATTGATGCCTTACAACGTACAATCCCGTCGAAGTATACGATCGTAACGGTCGCCGCGAAGCGGGCCCGCCAAATTCAGGACGGAAAAGCTCCGAAAATCACCGCGCCAAAATCGTATAAGCCGGTCGGACAAGCGCTAGAAGAACTGTTTTCGGGTGACACGACAATCATCGTGAACGAAAAAAACAACGGATGAATGGTGACCCAAGTCGTTTGCGACTTGGGTCTCATTGTCTATAAAGGGGAGAATTGTGAATGGTGAACGATCGGAACATCTTGCTTTGCGTGAGTGGCGGTATCGCCGCCTATAAGGCGTGTGCACTCACATCGAAACTCGTTCAAGCGGGTGCGAACGTCCGCGTGGCGATGACGCAGTCAGCTGAACAGTTCGTCGGGAAAGCGACGTTTCAAGCGCTCAGTCGCAATCCGGTGTATACGGACGTGTTCGAAGAGCACGATCCGACGAAAATCGCGCATATCGACGTCGTCGACACGAGTGATTTGATCGTCGTCGCCCCGGCGACGGCGAACATGATCGCCAAGCTCGCCAATGGGATCGCCGACGACTTCATCACGACCTCGATCTTAGCGGCAACATGTCCGGTCATCGTCTCACCGGCGATGAACGTCAATATGCTCGACCATCCGGCGACACGACGTAACATCGAGACGTTGAAATCATACGGTTACCAAATCATCGAGCCGGGTGTCGGCAACCTCGCCTGCGGTTGGATCGGCGGGGGACGTTTACCGGAACCGGAAGACTTGTTGCGCATTATCGAGAGCCAGTTCGTCCCGAAACATCTGCTCGGAAAACGGGTGCTCGTGACAGCGGGGCCAACGGTCGAACGCATCGACCCGGTCCGCTTCCTGTCGAACGATTCGTCAGGAAAGATGGGCGTCGCCCTCGCCGAGGCGGCCCGAGATATGGGGGCGGACGTCACACTCGTGCACGGTCCGTTGCAAATCCCGGTCCCGGCCGGCGTGAGGGCCATCCCCGTTGAATCGAGTGCGGATATGCTCGAGAAAGTGCTCGGCCATTTCGACACACAACACCTCGTCATCAAATCGGCGGCAGTCGCCGACTACCGCCCGAAAACGGTCCACGCCGAGAAACATAAAAAAGTGCACGGACCGTTGACGATCGAACTCGAGGAGACGACCGATATTTTGAAGACGCTCGGGATGAAGAAGACGCACCAAGTGGTCGTCGGCTTCGCCGCCGAGACGGAGCAGTTAGAGACGCATGCCCGGGCCAAACTCGAGAAAAAACGCGTCGACTACCTCGTGGCGAATCACGTGGCGACGCCGGGCATCGGGTTCGGGGCAGAGGAGAATGAAGTCACACTGTTTCGTGCGGACGGATCCACGCTCCGTCTACCGCGACAATCGAAACAAAAGTTGGCGCACGAGTTGTTGCTTCAATTTAAGGATGCGATCCAATGATTGCCCATGTCCACGTCGACGCGCCGGTCATCACGATCGACCGCCCGTTCGACTATGAGGTACCGGTCCAGTTCGAATCGCTCATCGAGCCAGGAATGCGCGTCTCGGTCCCGTTCGGTTCTCGGCGTCTGCTCGGTATCGTGACGGGTGTGTCCGCCGGAACGAGAGAAGGGTTGAAACCGCTCGAGGCGCTGTTGGACGAGACGTCTTCGTTGACCGAGGAGCTGCTCGACTTGTCGACGCACGTGAAAGAGACGACGCTATGTTTTCGATCGTCGGCTCTCCTCGCGATGCTCCCGGCCGCGTTGAAAGTGAGTTACGATAAAGAAATCAGCGGCACGGCTCTGCCGGAAGGTGTCCGTGCCGGCACACATCTATCGGAATATCCGAAAGACGTCCAATCCGTCATTTTAGAACGTGCGAAAAAAGGGGAGTTGACGTTGTCGCCCGTCCTCAAAGAGAAACGGACGGTCAAAACGGACCTCGTCATCGAGCTCGTCGACGCGGCGGTCGTCCCGGCCCGTGCGAAGAAACAGCTTGAAGCGATTCGATTGTTAGAAGAGGTCCCGCGCATGTACTGGTCTTCGCTCCGTCAAATCGGGCTGTCCCGTTCGCAACTGCAAAAGCTTGAGTCGCTCGGCGCCGTCCGTGTGACCGAAGTCGAATTGAATCGCGATCCGTACGCATTGATTGAACAAGTGTCCGAGACGGTCGAGTTGAACGACAGTCAAACGGTCGCCGTCAAAGCGATTCGCGAAGCGGAAGCGGGGGAGACGCTATTGTTGCACGGTGTGACCGGCAGCGGAAAGACGGAAGTGTACCTCGAAGCGATCGGACGTGTCGTCGACGAAGGGCGACAAGCGATTTTGCTCGTCCCGGAAATCAGTTTGACTCCGATGATGGTGAAACGGTTCAAACGACGGTTCGGTGACCGGGTCGCCGTTCTGCACAGCGCCCTTTCACAAGGCGAAAAGTATGATGAATGGCGGAAAATCAAACGCCGTGAAGTCGATGTCGTCGTTGGCGCGCGTTCGGCCGTGTTCGCACCGCTCGAACGAATCGGCCTTATCATTCTCGACGAAGAGCATGAGACGACGTATAAACAAGAAGAAAACCCGCGCTATCACGCCCGAGACGTCGCGATTTGGCGAGCCCGCTACCACGGTTGTCCGGTCGTGCTCGGCAGCGCCACCCCATCGCTCGAGACGTATGCCCGCGCCCAGCGAGGCGTGTACCGTTATTTACATTTGAAAGAACGATACGGCGGAGAGATGCCGCCGGTCCATATCATTGATATGCGGCGCGAGCTCGCCCGCGGGAACACGACAATGTTCTCGGAAGATTTATTTGTAGCGATCAATGACCGCATCGCGAAAAAAGAACAGTGCGTCATCTTGCTCAATCGCCGGGGCTTCACGACGTTCGTCATGTGCCGGGATTGCGGCGAGGGACTCACCTGTCCCCACTGTGCGGTCAACTTGACGTATCATCAGCACGGCGACCGTCTGAAGTGCCATTATTGTGGCTATGAGATGGGCATGCCGTCGAAATGTCCAACGTGTGACAGTAAGAAAATCAAACAGTTCGGCACCGGCACACAAAAGATCGAAACCGAGCTGTTGAACCGGATCCCGGACGCCCGAATCATTCGGATGGACCAAGATACGACGTCACGGAAAGGGTCGCACGAGCAGCTACTCAAACGGTTCGAGGACGGGGAAGCCGATATTTTGCTCGGAACGCAAATGATTGCCAAAGGGCTTGACTTCCCGAACGTCACGCTCGTCGGGGTGCTCGCGGCCGACGCCACGCTCGGCATGCCGGATTTTCGGGCGACCGAGCGCACGTTCCAACTCGTGACCCAAGTCGCCGGGCGCGCCGGACGAGGCAAATTGCCGGGCGAGGCGTACGTCCAGACGTACAACCCGGACCATTACGTCATCGAGACGGCGAGCCATCACGACTTCGAAGCGTTTTACGAACAAGAGATGAAGCTGCGGCAAGTCGGGAGCCATCCGCCGTACTGGTACATGACGCTCATCACGGTTGCGGCTGAAAATCCGCTCGTCGCCCAAACCGAGGCGGAGCAGTTCGCCGAGGACTTTATGAACGCTCACGTCGAACAGTCGCGGTTGAACGGGCCGATGCCCGCCCCGTTGTCCAAACTTAAAAACATGTACCGCTATCAACTGTTCATCAAGACGAAACAACCCGAGGCGCTTTATCCGGTGCTCGCCATGCTTCAACAAGCGCGGGCGAAAGCGATCAGCAAGAAAGAATATCAACTGAGTATCGATGTTAACCCATACGTATTCATGTGAGGTGGAATGAAATGTATAAAGTAGTAGAAGTACCAAACGAGATTTTACGTGTCGTTTGTGAACCGGTGACGAAATTCGATAAGAAGTTGCGCCAGACGGTCGACCGGCTGTTCGATACGATGTATGAGTATGACGGAGTCGGCGTTGCGGCCCCGCAAGTGAACTTGAATCAACGGCTCGCCGTCGTTCACACCGATGATGAGACGGGACCGCTCGTCTTGATCAATCCAGAGATCGTCGAGACGTCTGGAAAAGAAGTCGGACTTGAAGGTTGTCTGAGCATTCCTGGTGAATTCGGGTTTGTCGAGCGCCACGAGACGATCGTCGTCAAGACGCAAGACATGAAAGGACGCGAGCAACACGTGAAGGCGAGCGGCTTTTTCGCCCGCGCGATTCAACATGAGATCGATCATTTGGACGGCGTGTTGTTCACCGATAAATTGGCCGTCCCGCGGAAAGGGACCGACCAACGTATCGTCTTCATGGGCACGCCGACGTTCGCCGTTTCCGTACTTGAGCGCTTGCTCGAAGAAGGATACAATGTCGTAGGTGTCGTCTCACAACCGGACAAACCGGTCGGACGTAAACGAGAGTTGAAGCCGACGCCGGTGAAAGAATGTGCGCTCCGCCACGGCATCCCGGTGTTGCAGCCAGAGAAAGTCCGCACCGATTATGCGGACATTTTAGCGCTCGAACCGGACTTGATCGTGACGGCGGCGTACGGGCAAATCGTCCCGACCGAGCTGTTAGAGGCCCCGACCCATGGCGCCATTAACGTCCACGCCTCACTGCTCCCGAAATATCGGGGCGGGGCGCCGATCCATCAAGCGATCCTTGATGGAGAGAAAGAGACAGGCGTGACGATCATGTATATGGTGGATAAGCTCGATGCAGGTGACATGATCGCGAACACGATCGTACCGATCGAACAGACGGATACGGTCGGGACGCTGTTTGAGAAGCTCGCGGTCGCCGGATCGGACTTATTGATTCAAACGTTGCCGGCTTTCCTCGAAGGTTGGATTGAAGCGGTACCGCAAGACGAGCGTGACGTCACGTTCGCCCCGAACATCAGCCGGGACCGGGAACAGTTAGACTGGTCTCAACCGGGCGAAGCGGTCTTCAACCACATTCGAGGCATGAATCCGTTCCCGACGGCCTACACACTGATCGCAGGCGAACGGGTGAAAGTGTTTTCGAGTGAGAAGACGACCGGGACAGGTGAACCCGGAACGATCGTCCGGTTAGAAGACGACGGTTTCGTCGTCGCGACGGGCGATGCGGTCGCGATCAAAGTGGTCGAGCTTCAACCGGCCGGTAAAAAACGGATGGACGGTTCCACGTTCATGCGCGGCGCAGGACAGAAGTTACAAGTCGGCGACCGATTAGGAGGATAAATCATGAATGTCAGACACGCAGCGCTAGAGACGCTGATTAAAATTGAACAAGGTGGGGCATACTCGACGATCGCGGTCAACGAGTTGCTGAACCAAAAAAAATTGGCGACGAAAGATGTCGGCTTATATACCGAGCTCGTCTATGGGACGCTCGGGCGAAAACGGACGCTTGACTACATTTTAGAGAAGCGAATCCACAACCCGAGAAAGCTCGACCGTTTCGTCTTGCCGCTTCTCCGGATGAGCGTGTATCAACTGTTTTATCTCGACAAAGTGCCGGACCGGGCCGTATTGCACGAAGCAGTTGAGATCGCGAAACGAATGGGGCATTCCGGCACAGGGAAATTTGTGAACGGTGTGCTGCGCAACGTCATCCGTGACGGGTTCCCTGATTTGAGTGGACTGCCTGACGCCGAGCGCATCGCCGTCGAGCATAGCCATCCCGACTGGCTCGTCGCGGACTGGATTGAGACGTACGGTGTCGAAGCGACGGAAGCGATGTGTAAACTAAACAACGAACCGGCTCCGGTGACAGTTCGGGTCAACCGAAAACGTGCCAGCGTCGCAGAGATGATCGAACGCCTCGCTGACGTCGGTGTTGTCGCGATACCGTCAGTCTTGTCGGCAGACGGGCTCGTCATCGAGTCAGGAAACGTCCATCAGACGTCATTCATCGACATCGGACTGTTGTCGATCCAAGACGAGAGTTCGATGATCGTCGCCGACGCGCTCGATGCCGAGGCGTCGTCACACGTGCTCGATGCATGCGCGGCACCAGGCGGGAAAGCGATGCATACGGCCGAACGGATGGACGGCGGGACGCTCGTCGCCCTCGACTTGCATCCGCATAAAGCGAAATTGATCGAACGTCAAGCGAAGCGTCTACACATCGATGGAGTGACCGCACTGGCCCTCGATGCACGCGGCGCCGGTGACAAGTTCGAGCCGGAAAGCTTTGATCGCATCTTGCTTGACGTCCCTTGTTCAGGTCTTGGCGTCATTCGCCGGAAGCCGGACATCAAATGGACGAAAGAGAAAGCCGCGCTAGCCGGATTGCCGAAAGTACAACGTGAAATTATTGATGCCGTCTTGCCTCTCTTAAAACGAGGTGGTACGCTAGTGTACTCGACATGTACGATCGACCCGTCTGAAAATGAAGAGCAGGCCGACTACATTTTGTCGAACGGATTGACGTGGGATGAGACACTCCGTGATCGTCTTCCAGAAGTATTACGGCCGATGGTGTCATCGGACCGCGCTGAACTCAAATTACTCCCGACGACGTTTGGGACGGACGGCTTCTATATTGCCGCCTTCAAGAAAGAGGTATAAACCATGAATCCAAAAGCAGTTGAAAAAAATCCATTGGTCGGCGCTAAGCCGTCGCTCTACTCATTGACGTACACGGAACTCGAACAATGGCTCGTGGAAGCAGGAGAAAAAGCGTTCCGGGCGAAACAGTTATACGACTGGATGTACGTCAAACGTGTGACTTCGTTCGAAGATATGACGAACTTATCAAAACCGCTCCGCGAGAAACTCGATGCGGCGTTCCAGTTGACGACGCTAAAAGAACTCGTTCGTCAAGAGTCAAAAGACGGCACGATCAAGTTCTTGTTCGAGCTCCAAGATGGCTATTCGATCGAGACGGTGCTCATGCGCCATGAATACGGTAACTCGGTCTGTGTCACGACACAAGTCGGCTGCCGTATCGGTTGCACGTTCTGTGCCTCGACGTTAGGCGGGTTGAAACGTAACCTTGAAGCGGGTGAAATCACGGCCCAAGTGCTTGATGTGCAACGTGCGCTCGATGCGAGCGGCGAGCGGGTCGACTCGGTCGTCGTCATGGGAATCGGGGAACCGTTTGACAACTATGACGAATTGATGCGTTTCCTCCGTACGATCAACCACGACGATGGGTTGAACATCGGATCACGTCACATCACCGTCTCGACGAGCGGTATCGTTCCGAAAATCTACAAGTTCGCGGATGAAGGGATGCGCATCAACTTCGCCATCTCCCTTCACGCTCCGACGACAGAGATTCGGACGCGTCTCATGCCGATCAACCGTGCTTACAACTTGGATAAATTGATGGAAGCCGTCAATTATTATACGGAGAAGAGCGGTCGTCGCATCACGTTTGAATACGGTCTGTTCGGTGGCGTCAACGATACGGAAGAACACGCGCATCAGCTTGCCGACTTGTTGAAAGGCGTCAAATGCCACGTCAACTTGATCCCGGTCAACCACGTGCTCGAGCGCGACTACGTCCGGACGCCGCGCAGCCAGATTTTTGCCTTTGAAAAAGTGCTCAAAAACCGAAAAGTGAACGTGACGATTCGTCGCGAGCAAGGTTCGGACATCGATGCGGCTTGTGGGCAGCTTCGAGCGAAGGAGCGCGAACAAGAAACGAGGTAATGGGAGAGATGGAATTAGCCTATCGTACCGATCGTGGGCAGGTGAGGGCGCAAAATGAGGATGCCGTCTTGATTTTAGGGGACGAGCATGCCGGCATCGCCCTCGTCGCCGACGGGATGGGCGGGCATGAAGCCGGAGAAGTCGCGAGTCAGCTCGTCATCGAGCAGTTTCGTCGCGCTTTTCCGACGCTTCCGGCCACGCCGATGGAGATGGAACAATGGTTCCGCGACAATGTGGAACTGGCGAATGAACAAGTGCTCGCGTTTTCGAAACAGTCGAACCTTCTCATGATGGGGACGACGATCGCAGGCGTCTGTTGGCACGACGAGACGATCGTCATCGTCCACGTCGGTGACAGTCGCGTCTATGCGCTTCGTAACGGAGCGTTGTCACAGTTGACCGAGGACCATTCCTACGTCAACGTGTTGAAACAGCTCGGTGAGTTGACCGAGGAAGAGATGCGCGTTCACCCGAAACGAAATATCATCACGCGTGCCATCGGATCGAATGAACACGTCGAACCTGATTTGCAAGTGTTGGCCGAACCTGAATTTGACACAATCTTGATCTGTACGGACGGGTTGACGACTCATTTGACGGACGAGGACATTTTGCGCGTGCTCGAACGTCCGCTTTCTGCTGACGTCAAAGCGGATCAATTGATCGATCAAGCGAATCGATTGGGTGGGAGCGACAACATCACTGTCGCCATCGTCCAGTTTACAGATAGAAAGAGAGGATGAATCCGATGCGAAGCGGAGAACGAATCAACGATCGTTATCGGATCGAACAGCAAATCGGCAGCGGCGGCATGGCAAATGTCTATCGGGCTCACGATGAGATTTTAAACCGAACCGTCGCCATCAAAGTGTTACGATCTGAATTCTCACATAACGAACAGTTCATCAGACGGTTCGAACGAGAAGCCCATGCGGCAACTAGCCTGAATCATCCGAATATCGTCGCCATCTATGACGTCGGAGAAGAAGAAGATTTGTATTACATCGTCATGGAACATGTCGATGGGATGACGTTAAAACAATATTTGCAGGAAGAATACATATCTGTCGAAGAGGCGTTACGCATCATGGGACAGATTTGTGATGCGATTGACCACGCCCACGCGAATCGGATCATCCATCGGGATATCAAACCGCAAAATATGATGATTGACCAGAACGGGAACGTGAAAGTGACCGATTTTGGCATCGCCGTCGCCATGTCGAACGCGACGCTCACCCATACGATGTCGGTGCTCGGTTCTGTCCATTACTTCTCGCCAGAGCAAGCGCGCGGGAAGTTCGCTGATGAAAAATCAGACATCTATTCGCTCGGGGCGGTTCTATACGAGCTCATCACCGGGCGGGTCCCGTTCATCGGAGAGACACCGGTCGCCGTCGCCTTGCAACATTTACAAGACGACCCGATCCGACCGATGGATTTGAACCCAAAAATCCCACAAGCGCTCGAGAACTGCATCATGCAGGCGCTCGCGAAATCACCGGCGGCACGACATGCGTCGGTCGCGGCGTTCAAAAAAGATTGTCTGACGTCGCTTGACCCGGAACGGGCGAATGAGCCGAAGCGGGTGAACGCCGAACAAGATGCGTTCGATCAAACACTCGTCATGGCACCGGTCGTCCCGGACGAGCCGAAAGTCGTCGCCGAGCAACCAGTCAAACCGGTCGAACCAAAAGCTGAACCACCGAAGCAGAAAAAGCGGAAGTGGTGGTTGTGGTTGCTCCTCGCGCTCTTGCTCATCGGCGGGGGAATCGGCGCTTACGTCGTCGCTGATGAAATGTCGCGCGCTGTCGTGCCGGACGTTGTCGGCATGACAGTCGGTGACGCGACGACGGAACTTGAATCGTCCGGTTTTGTCGTCGACGTGATCGAACGGGCGAGTGATAACATCGAGGCCGGGAACGTCATCTCTCAAAACCCGCCAGCCGGGCGTAAGCCGAAACGAGGCACGACGGTCACGCTCGTCGTCTCGGCCGGTAAAGAGACGGTTCAAATGCCGGACGTCGAAGGATTGTCGCAATCAGCGGCGGAACGGACGTTGAAAGATTTAGATTTCACGGATATCGACATCCAAAAAGAAGCGTCTGAGACGGTCGACAGCGGGGACGTCATCTCGCAGTCGCTCGCGCCAGGCGAAGAAGTCATTCCGTCCGAAGTGACGGTCACGCTCGTCGTGTCGACGGGTAGCAATAAGATTGAGCTCGCCAACTTGGCCGGGTATACGTTCGAGGAAGCGACGACTTACGCGGAACAGAACAACTTGAAGATCGTCAAGCGAGACGAATATTCGACGAGTGTGCCGGCAAATCAAATCATTCGGCAACTCCCGACGGCCGGTACGGCCGTTGACCCGGGCACCGAGCTGACGGTCATCGTCTCACTCGGGGTCGAGCCGACCGATGCGTCGATCGAACGTGAAGTGAGCGTCGAGATCGAGCCGCCGGCAGAAGGGGAGACGGCTGAACCCGTCGAGGTCGTCATTCGTACGGTCGATGCACGTGGTGAGATCGAGGTGCTCCGTGATAAAATAACGGAGACGACGACATACTCGTACACACTCGTCATCGCCCCAGGCGAAGTCGGAACAGCGACGATCGAAGTTGACGGCGAAGTCGTCCGGACCGATTCGGTGACCTACGCACAAGCTAAAGATTCACAATAAAGAGGTGGCGTGCGCGTCGCCTCTTTTTCTAAGGAGGAAACAGGATGAAAGGAACAATCATTCGCCTGCAGGGCGGGTTTTACGATGTCATGACCGAGGCGAAACAAGAGATTCGTTGCCGTGCCCGTGGAAACTTTCGAAATCGTAACATCTCACCTGTCGTCGGGGACGACGTCGACATACAAGACCAAGGGGACGGCACCGGTTATATATTGGCCGTCGATGAACGGTCGAACCATCTCGTCCGTCCGCCGATCGCGAATATCGACCAAGCGTTTCTGTTGTTCTCAGTGAAGGAACCTGCATTTTCGTTCCATTTGCTCGATCGGTTCCTCGTCTTGATCGAATCCAAGCAAGTCCATCCGATCATCGTCTTGACGAAGATGGACCTGCTCAAAGAAGAAGAGCGTCCCGCCATTACCGCGGCCGCTGCGTTATACCGCACAATCGGTTACGAGGTCATCGAGACGTCGACCGAGGACGGCGCGGGGATTGAAGCGATCCGTGCCTTGTTCCAAGATAAGACGAGCGTGTTCGCCGGCCAGACAGGGGTCGGCAAAAGTTCACTCCTGAATGCCGTTGCGCCAGAGCTTGAACTTGCCACCGGGAAAATCTCGAAATCGCTCGGTCGCGGAAAGCATACGACCCGCCATGTGACGCTCATTCAACTGGCGGGCGGACTCGTCGCCGATACGCCAGGATTCTCAAGTCTCGAGTTCCCGCAAGAACTTGAAGTCGAAGAGATGCGTTGGTGTTTCCCTGAGTTCGTCGAGCGCCATGATGATTGTAAATTCCGGGGTTGTGCCCATTTGAACGAGCCGGGTTGCGCCGTCAAGGCGGCGGTCGAGACTGGAGAAATCGCTTCCACCCGTTATGAGAATTATGTTACGTTTATGGCAGAGTTAAACGATAGACAACGGAGGTACTAACATGATTAAAATTGCACCATCGATTTTGGCAGCGGACTTTGCAAATTTGGAGGCGGAAGTGAAAGCCGTTCAGGAGGCGGGCGCGGACTATATCCATTTTGACGTGATGGACGGTCAATTCGTCCCGAACATCTCGATCGGATTGCCTGTTCTTGCGAGTTTACGTCAAAAGACAGACATGATTTTAGACGTCCACTTGATGATTGACCAGCCGGAGCGGTTCGTCGAAGACTTCATCAAGGCCGGAGCGGACATCGTCACCGTCCACGTCGAGGCGACGAATCATTTGCATCGCGTCCTGCAACAAATCAAGGCGGCCGGGGCGAAATGTGGGGTCGTCTTGAATCCGCACACTCCGATCAGTTCGATCGAGCACGTCGTACAAGACGTCGATATGGTGCTTCTCATGACGGTGAACCCGGGCTTTGGGGGTCAGGCGTTCATCGAATCGGTCGTCCCGAAAATTGCCGCTCTAAACGAAATGCGTTCTGCCCGCGGGCTCGATTTCGAAATCGAGATCGACGGCGGGGTGAACGCGAAGACAGCGAAATTGTGCATCGACGCCGGGGCCGACGTCCTCGTCGCCGGTTCGGCGATTTACAACGAGCCGAGCTATAAAGACGCGATTGATGGCATTCGCAACGCATCTCGTGTATAATCGTTCATAGAACAACAAATATTGTCGCAAGGGGTGTCACATTCTGTGGCTGAGAGGCATACGCTAACCCTTTGAACCTGTTCCGTTCACACGGACGTAGGGATGTGGCGAAAATGCACGTTGCGAATCCAAGCAGCATGGCGTTTACGTCATGCTGCTTTTTGTCGTTCTCATTTGAAGAAGGGGGAATTAGAAATGAAACAAAAATTGAAGTTGCAAGCATTGATCGAGATCTCGCTCTTTTCGGCGCTCGCGTTGATCTTTGACTTGCTCATGCCGTACCGGATGCCGCAAGGAGGCTCGATCACACTCGTCATGTTGCCGATCTTCGTGATGGCGTACCGGCACGGGTTGAAAGGCGGTCTCGCGACCGGCGCTCTCGTCGGGACGCTCCAACTGCTGTTTGGCGCCTACATTTTCACGCCTGTCCAGTTCTTAGTCGACTACACGTTTGCTTATGGCCTCGTCGGTATGGCCGGTGTGTTCGCCGGGCAAGTGAAACGAGCTGCCCATGACGGCACTAAAAAGACGCTCGTCTTTTACTTGATTCTCGGTGCCTTGCTCGGATCGCTTCTCCGTTACGCGGCTCACGTCTTGTCAGGGATCGTCTTCTTCGCCCAGTACGCGGAAGGACCGGTCGTCGCCTATTCGCTCGGCTATAACATGACGTACATGCTCCCGTCGTTCTTGATTGCGACAATCGTGCTCGTCCTCTTGTTCACGACGGCACCGCGCTTCGCGACGCTCGCGACACGGGACGTTCGCTGATGCGGGTGTTGGTCGTGGCGGCCAGTCCGTCACCTGTTCCGTCCCTCCCGCGCGACGTCGATTACGTCATCGGCGTCGACGGAGGCTACGAGACGCTCCTCACCCATGGGATCGAGGCTGATCTCATCGTCGGTGACTTTGATTCTTTGACGGGTCCGGTGCCGACTGAGGCGGTTCGGTATCCGTCAGAGAAAGATGTGACCGACCTCGAGATCGCCCTCGAGGCGGCACGGGGCCATGGCGCCACGGAAATACTCGTTTACGGTGCACTAGGCGGTCGGCTCGACATGACGCTCGGGAATATCGGGTTGCTCGAGGCTTACCCGGAGATGTGTCTTTATGCCGACGGCCAAGTCGTCTCTCTCGCACGGGAGGGCCGACACGCGCTTGCGCGACGTGATGACCATTATTTGTCGCTTATTCCATGGAAGCGGGCGAACGTCACAATCCGTGGCGTCAAATATCCGCTCGACCGCCACCATGTCGTCAGCCACGAGGCGTTGACGATCTCGAACGAATGGGATGCGGAAACGGCGGAATTGATCGTCCATGACGGTACGGTGTTAGTCATGTATGTAAAAAAATAAGCACAAAAAAAATCCCATCGGCGCATGCCGCTGGGATTTGTTTCGTTCGTGTATAAGATTATACGCGTTCAACGAGACCAGATTTAAGAGCGCGAGCTGAAACCCAAACGCGTTTCGGTTTACCGTCAACGAGAATACGAACTTTTTGTACGTTTACACCCCAAGTACGTTTTGTCTTGTTGAGTGCGTGCGAACGGTTGTTACCTGACTTAGGTGATTTACCTGTTACGTAGCATTTACGTGCCATGCGTTTCCCCTCCTTTTTTATGTGGGTTCGTCCTAATAGACACTCGTTTATATTAGCACGGCTTTTTTCCCGATGCAACTAGAAAATAATAGTATGACAAGAAAAAAACTTGACATTACTGGTAAGGATTTTAATAATGAATGAGGGTTACAGCACAATTGACCGAGTTTAGGAGCAGGTCCTTTAAATAACTAGGTGGATATTGTAGAATGTAGTGAAGGAATCATTCTGAATGAAGGAGGCTACTCCATATGGCAATTGATATGAAGACAACATATGGCAATATTGACATTACGAACGATGTCGTGGCAACACTAGCAGGCGGTGCTGCGATGGAATGTTTCGGCGTCGTCGGCATGGCGTCACAGGCTCAATTGAAAGATGGAATCGCAGAACTTTTGAAGCGTGAGAACTATGCGCGCGGTGTCGTCGTACGTCAAGATGGTGAAGACGTACATATCGACATGCACATTATCGTGAGCTACGGGACGAAAGTGTCAGAAGTCGCATACAATGTGCAAAGTCGTGTGAAGTATACGCTCGGTGAAACGTTAGGATTAAACGTTTCGTCAGTAAACATATTCGTCCAAGGCGTTCGGCTGACGAATGACTGACGGAATCGGAGGAGGATTTGGTGTGGGTTTACAACGTTTAGATGGATTGGTGCTCGCGAACATGATCGCAAACGGAGCAGCCAACTTGAGTCAAAATGCGGATTACGTTGATTCGCTCAACGTGTTTCCGGTCCCAGACGGGGATACAGGAACGAACATGAACTTGACGATGACGTCAGGGGCGAAAGAAGTCGCTGCGCTCGAAACGGCGAACGCCGCTGACATATCGGCGAAATTCGCGCGTGGATTGCTCATGGGAGCCCGCGGGAATTCAGGCGTCATTTTGAGCCAATTGTTCCGCGGCTTCGGCAAGGCGATCGAAGGAAAGGCAGAACTAACGACAGTCGATTTTGCTGAAGCGCTCAAGCGCGGTGTCGATACGGCTTACAAAGCGGTCATGAAGCCGGTCGAGGGGACGATTTTAACTGTCGCCCGTGAAGCGGCGGACGAGGCGCTCGTAGCGTCTGAATCGACAAGTGATTTCAACGAATTCATGGAGCGGATCGTCGCCGAGGCGAAAGCGTCGCTCGACCGGACGCCAGACTTGTTGCCTGTCTTAAAAGAAGTCGGCGTCGTCGATTCTGGTGGTCAAGGCCTTCTCGTGATTTACGAAGGGTTCCTCGCGACACTCGAAGGGAAAGAACTCGAAAAGCCGCACGCCCCGGTCATGGATGCGCTCATCGAAGCTGAGCATCACGCCCATTCCGCTCAAGGATTCATGTCGACCGAAGACATCGAATTCGGCTACTGTACAGAAATCATGGTCCGGTTCCAAGACGAGAAGTTGAAAGATACTCCGTTTGATGAAGACGTGTTCCGCAACGAACTGTCTGAACTCGGGGACTCGCTTCTCGTCGTCGCGGATGAAGAATTGCTCAAAGTCCACGTGCACGTGGAAACACCGGGCGATGTCATCACGAAAGGACAGCGATTCGGCGAACTCGTCGCGGTCAAGATCGAGAATATGCGTCAACAACACTCGACGATTCTCGAAGAAGAACACGGCGCGAATCAACATGGCGTTCAACCAACTGCCCCGACGGCGACGGCACCGAAGCCGAAAGCACCGTATGCGATCGTGACGGTCGCGATGGGTGAAGGCGTCAGTGAATTGTTCCGTTCACTCGGAGCGGCGCACGTCATCGAAGGCGGCCAGACGATGAACCCGTCGACGGAAGATATCGTGAAAGCGGTCGAAGCGGCCAACGCCGATCACGTCTTCATCTTCCCGAACAACTCGAACATCATCATGGCAGCTGAACAAGCGGCGTCCGTGGCGCCATGCGGCGTCTCGGTCATCCCGACGAAGACGGTACCGCAAGGTCTCGCGGCAGCGATCGCCTTCAACCCGGAAGCCGACGTGGACACGAACGAGTCGGTCATGAAAGCGGCAGCGTCTGCGGTCAAGTCTGGACAAGTGACGTATGCTGTCCGTGATACGAGCATCGACGGCATCGAGATTCGAAAAGATGACCATATGGCCATCGCCGAGAAGAAAATTGTCGCCTCATCGGGCTCGAGCCTCGAAGCGGCGAAAAAGCTCGTCGATGCGCTCATCGATGCCGATGACGAGATCGTCACGATTTTGACAGGTGAAGGTTCGTCGGCGGAAGACGTCGAAGCGCTCTCAGCTTACATCGAATCGAAGAACGACGAGATCGAAATCGAGGTCCATGACGGGAAACAACCGCTCTACTCCTATATTTTTAGTGTGGAATAAGCTGTATCTCGGCCCTACCTTCTGTATAATGAAGGTAGGGTTTTTTTGAAAGGGGGAAATGCGATGAAATATCGCAGTGTGTTTGATATTATCGGTCCGGTCATGGTCGGACCGTCGAGCTCGCATACGGCTGGAGCGGCGCGCATCGGTCTCATGGCCGGCAAACTGTTCGGACGTCAGCCGCGTCTCGCTCGGATCACGTTTTACGGCAGTTTCGCGGACACGTACCGTGGCCACGGGACCGATGTCGCCATCGTCGGCGGGATCATGGGGTTTGACACGTTCGACCTGCGCATCCCGCAGGCGCTCGACATCGCCAAAGAACGAGGCATCGACGTCGTCTTCGAGACGAGCGATGCGCTCACGGACCATCCGAACACGGCGCGGGTCCATTTAGAAGACGCGGATGGGACGTTTGAAATCGTCGGGATTTCCATCGGCGGCGGGACGATTGAGATCACCGAATTGAACGGTTTTCCGCTCAAGTTGTCTGGCGGCGGTCCGGCACTCGTCGTCTTGCATCATGATCGCTTCGGGGCGATCGCGGCCGTGACGGGTATTCTCGCCAAGCACGAGTTGAACATTGGCCACATGGAAGTGAGCCGTCACGAGAAAGGCAAACAAGCGCTCATGGCGATCGAGATCGATGAACATTTATCAAAAGACGTGTTAGCGGAGATTGAGCGGTTACCTCAAATTGAGCGGGTAGCCATCTTTGGAGAATAAGGAGAATCGACTATGTTTAAATCAGTAGAAGAATTGGTCCGGTCGGCTACGGAACGAGGGGTCCCGATCTCAGAAATTATGATCGAGCAAGAAGTGCACGTCAGACGCTCGACACGTGAAGATGTGTTCGGGATGATGGAGCGGAACTTAGAAGTGATGGAAGAAGCGGTCGAACGGGCGCTGCAAGGTGTGACATCTGTCACCGGACTCACCGGCAACGATGCGGTGCTCATGCAGGATTACGTTCGGTCCGGGAAGTCGCTCGCCGGCGATCTGATTTTAGACGCGGTCGCCAAAGCGATCGGGACGAATGAAGTGAATGCGGCGATGGGGCGGATTTGTGCGACGCCGACGGCAGGGAGCGCTGGCGTCGTGCCAGGGACGCTCTTCGCGGTGAAAGATCGTCTCGAGATGGACCGCGAGGCGATGGTCCGTTACTTGTTCACCTCGGGAGCGTTCGGGTTCGTCGTGGCGAACAACGCCTCGATTTCGGGTGCGGCCGGAGGCTGTCAAGCCGAAGTCGGGTCAGCGACCGGGATGGCGGCGGCCGCGATCGTCGAAGCAGCCGGTGGGACGCCGGAGCAGTCGGCGACGGCTTTCGCCATCGCGTTGAAAAACATGCTCGGGCTCGTCTGTGACCCGGTCGCGGGACTCGTGGAAGTGCCTTGCGTGAAACGAAACGCCATGGGTGGCGCCAACGCGGTCGTCGCGGCCGACATGGCGCTCGCGGGCATCACGTCGCGCATTCCTTGCGACGAGGTCATCTCGGCGATGCATGAGATCGGCCAAATGATGCCGACAGCGCTCAAAGAGACGGCGCGTGGGGGGCTCGCCAACACGCCGACGGCACGTCGTCTCGAGAAAAACATCTTCGGAGCGAAAGAAAATGTTGAAAAGTGAGTCGCTGACGACGCTCAAAGGGGTCGGGCCGGAGATGGCCAAAAAATTAGAGGCGATGGGTCTCGAACGAATCGAGGACGTGCTAGAGCACGTCCCGTTTCGTTATGAGAATTATAATAGTGGGACAGTGACGACGGCCGTCCATGGCGACCTCGTCAAATGGAGCGGGACCGTTCAAGCCGAGCCGCTCGTCCGCTATTACAGCAAAGGGAAAAATCGCCTGCAGTTCCGACTGTTGCTCGAAGAGCGCTACGTCGTCCACGTGACGATGTTCAATCGGGCGTTTTACAAAGACAAGCTCACCCTCGGCTCGACCGTGACGGTCAAAGGCAAATGGGATATGAACCGGATGACCATCAGCGCGACCGACCTTGAGTTCGGAGAGCTATCGGACGGGTTGCAGCCGATTTATTCATTGCGGTCCGGTCTGACCCAAAAAAACTTCAGCCGCATCGTCAAGCTCGCGTTCGACCAGACGCCGACGTTTGATGACCGGTTACCGGAATCGATCCGCGAACGTTATCGGTTGCAAGACCGAGCGTCGATGCTGAAAGGAATGCATTTCCCAGAATCGGTCGACGCTTATAAACAAGCCCGCCGCAGCTACGTGTACGAGGAGTGTCTGCTTTATCAACTGAAGTTGCAGGCGTTTCGCAAAATGGAGCGCTCGGGGAAAGGGCGGGCACTCAGCCTCGACAAACAGCAACTGAACGAGTTCGTCAAACGGCTCGCTTTTCCGCTCACCGGGGCCCAAATGAGAGTCATTCGCGAGATTGTCGACGATTTAGAGAAGCCCGAACGAATGAACCGATTGTTGCAAGGGGATGTCGGGAGCGGGAAGACCGTCGTTGCCGCGATCGCCTTGTATGCGACAGTACGCGCCGGCTACCAAGGGGCACTCATGGTCCCGACGGAAATTTTGGCCGAACAGCATGTCACCTCGCTCCAAGCGTTGTTCGAGCCGTACGGCATGCGCGTCGCGTTGCTGACGAGCTCGGTGAAAGGAAAAGCGCGGACTGAATTGCTCGCGGCCATCAAAGCGGGGGACGTCGACATCATCGTCGGTACACACGCCCTGATCCAAGGACCGGTCGAATTTTCAAGCCTGCACTTGGCCATCACCGATGAACAGCACCGGTTCGGGGTCGAACAACGGAAGATGCTTCGTGACAAGGCGGACCTCGCCGACGTCCTTTATATGACGGCGACACCGATCCCCCGCACGCTCGCCATTAGCGCGTTCGGGGAAATGGATGTGTCGACGATCGATGAGATGCCGGCCGGACGCAAGCCGATCGAGACGTACTGGGCGAAGCCTGACCAAATCGACCGTGTCCACGCGATGGTCGAGCGCGAACTTGCGCTCGGTCGCCAGGCGTACGTCATCGCGCCGCTCATCGAGGAGTCAGATACGCTCGAGGTGGAAAATGCGACCGCTTTGTATGAATTATTAAATGAACGCTTCCGACAGTATGCGGTCGGTCTCATGCACGGGAAGCTATCAAGTGCCGAAAAAGACGAGGTCATGAAGTCGTTCTCAGAGAACGCGCTACAAATTCTCGTCTCGACGACGGTCGTCGAGGTCGGAGTGAACGTGCCGAACGCCTCGCTCATCATCATCCATGACGCCGAGCGGTTCGGGCTCGCCCAATTGCACCAATTAAGAGGACGGGTCGGGCGTGGTGCGCATCAGTCTTATTGCCTGTTAGTCGGGGACCCGAAGTCGGACGTCGGTAAGTTGCGCTTGAAGACGATGACGGAGACGAACGATGGCTTTGTCTTGGCTGAGAAAGACCTTGAGCTCCGCGGGGCCGGTGATTTCTTCGGTACGGCCCAAAGCGGGCTGCCGAGTTTCCGTGTCGCCGACCCGGTGCTCGATTTAAAAGTGATGGAAGTGGCGATGCAAGACGCCGTCCGGTTGCTCGGCAGTGAGACGTTTTGGCATGACGAGGCATACGCGCCGCTTCGTCACTATTTGAAGCGGCTCGACTTGCTCGTCGGGGAAAGGTTAGAATAACGGTTGAAAATAAAATCTAAAGAATATATACTACTATTAGTACCAGGTATTAAGTTCTTTAGCATAGAGTTTAGGAGGGAACTGAATGCGGGTACCTAAGAAAGAGCGGCAACGTTTGCTGCAAGAAACGATTGAACAAAACCCGTTCATTAAAGATGACGAGCTGTCGAAACAGTTCGCCGTCAGCATTCAAACGATTCGACTTGATCGGATGGAGCTCAAAATTCCAGAGGTGAGAGAACGGATCAAGCATGTTGCTTCAGAGCACCTTGATGAAGTGAAGTCGCTCGCGATGAGCGAGGTCATCGGTGATATGATTGACTTGAAACTCGACGAATCGGCCATCTCGGTTCTCGACATTGAGAGAGAACACGTCTTTAGCCGCAACGAAATCGCCCGTGGACACGTATTGTTCGCCCAGGCCAACTCGTTAGCGGTGGCGCTCATCAATGATGAATTGGCGTTGACCACTAAAGCGGAAATCCGCTTCAGTCGCCAAGTCCATCTCGGTGAGCGAGTCGTTGCCAAGGCTCGTGTGATCAAACTGCGTCGGGACGGACGGACAGACGTCACAGTGGATAGTTATGTCGGCGATGAGTGTGTCTTTAGCGGAGACTTTACGATTTATCGTCGCGGTGAGGAGGAACAAGCATGAAGTTAGCAATCGATGCAATGGGTGGGGATCATGCCCCGAAAGCGATCGTGGAAGGTGTCAAGCAATTCGTCGACCGCTTCCCGAACGACCAGATGGAATTATTTTTAGTCGGGGACGCGGTGAAACTTGCCTCTTACGGACTGACCGATCCGCGGATCACGATCGTCCCGGCGAGTGAAATCATCACCGGGGAAGACGAGCCGGTCCGGGCGGTACGCCGTAAAAAGGACAGCTCGCTCGTCGTGGCGGCCCAGCTCGTCAAAGACGGGAAGGCTGACGCGCTCGTGTCGGCCGGGAACACCGGGGCGCTCATGGCGGTCTCGTTGTTCGTCATCGGTCGGATTCCTGGAATCGAGCGGCCAGCACTTTCGCCAACGTTCCCTACATATACGGGTAGCGGTGTCGTCGTCTTAGACGTCGGGGCGAATCCTGACGCGAAGGCTGAACATTTGGTCGACTATGCGATCATGGGCTCACTCTATGCGGAGCATGTTCGCGGCGTCAAACGACCGCGTGTGGCGCTTCTCAACATCGGGACCGAGGCAGGAAAAGGAAATGCGCTAACAAAAGAAGCGTTCCCCCTCCTTGAACAGGCACCGGTCCACTTCGTCGGCAACGTCGAGGCCCGTGAGGCGATGTCAGGAGATGTCGATGTCATCGTGACCGAAGGGTTCGCCGGTAACATCTTGTTGAAAGGGGTCGAGGGCTCATCCTCGATGCTCATGAAAATGTTGAAAGAACAGTTCACGAGTGACCTTGTCTCGAAGCTTGCCGCTCTCGTCTTAAAGCCAAAGTTACAGAAATTAAAACAAACATTAGATTACCGTGAACATGGCGGGGCCGGCCTGTTCGGCATTAACGCCCCTGTCATTAAAGCACACGGGTCAAGTGACGCCCTTGCCATCATGAGCGCGCTCAAACAAGCGAAAATCATGGTCGAGCATGACGTCGTCACGAAAATCAAGCAAGCGAAAGAAACGACAGACTAACGTAAAGAAGGTGAGTACATGGGGAAGACAGCATGGGTATTTCCAGGACAAGGGTCACAAGCCGTCGGCATGGGCCAAACGTTCTTAAACAATCCTGAAACGCTACAAACGATCGGTCGTCGCCTCGGGTTTGATTTACTCGACGTGATGGCGGCCGGGTCGAAAGAAGACTTGCAACAGACGGAAGTGGCGCAACCTGCCATCGTGGCGCATGCGGCGTCGCTCGCGCTCGCTTACGGTGAGACGGGTGCGACACCGGACGTCGTCATCGGGCATAGCGTCGGGGAGTATGCGGCACTTGTCATCGCGGGCGTCATCGACCTCGAAGAAGCGAGCGTGCTCGTCCGTGAGCGCGGTAAACTCATGTCAGAGGTGAAAGATGGAACGATGGCGGCGGTCATCGGGATGACCGATGTCGCTGAAGCGTTCCATGTGACAGAGAAAATCAGTGCTAGCGGTAACCTTGTACAAATCGCCAACTATAACTGTCCTGGCCAATTCGTCATCTCGGGACATGTCGATGCCGTCAAACAGGCGGAGACGGAATTGAAACAAGCCGGCGCGAAGCGTGTGTTACCGCTCGACGTGTCGGGTGCGTTCCATAGCTCGTACATGATGCCGGCTGCGACGCGGTTCAAAGACGTGCTTGCCTCGTCACCGTTCAAACCGGCCTCGGTCGGGATCATCTCGAACGTCGATGCCGACGTGCACACGGACCCGGACAAGCTGAAAGCGCTCCTTACCGAGCAGCTGTATGCGTCTGTCCGTTTCGAAGATTGCGTCCGCAAAGCGATCGACGCAGGTGTCGATACGTTCATCGAGTTCGGTCCGGCGTCACCGCTTTCGGGTCTGATCAAGCGGATCGACAAGAGTGTGACGATCAAGCAAGCGACGACGTTAGAAGAAGTGGCATCGTTAGGAGGAGAAGTTCGTGCATGACCATGTTGCAATCGTGACCGGCGCGTCCCGCGGGATTGGGGCCGCCATCGCGAAGCGTTTAGGGGAAGACGGCTTTCGGGTCGTCGTAAATTACTCGGGTAGTGTTGAGAAAGCGAACGCGGTCGTCACCGCGATCGAAGAAGCGGGCGGAGAAGCTATTGCCGTCCAAGCCGACGTCTCGAACGCCGAAGACGTGAAGACACTCGTCAAGGCGGCGCTCGACGCGTTCGGTCGCGTCGATTGTCTCGTGAACAACGCCGGCATCACACGTGACGGCCTGCTCATGCGGATGAAAGAGAATGATTTTGATGCCGTCTTATCGACGAACTTGAAAGGTGCGTTCTTGACGTCACAGGCCGTGACGCGACCGCTCCTCAAGTCGACGTCAGGACGCATCATCAACATCGCCTCGGTCGTCGGGATCACGGGGAACGCGGGCCAAGCGAACTATGCGGCGGCGAAAGCAGGCCTCATCGGCTTGACGAAATCGGTGGCGCGCGAGCTCGCGGGCCGTCACGTCACCGTGAACGCGGTTTGTCCGGGCTTCATCCAGACCGATATGACCGATGCGCTCACGGAAGCACAGCGGGAAGCGACGCTCGGACAAATTCCGTTCAACCGTTTCGGACAAGTCGAAGACGTGGCCAACCTCGTCTCATTCCTTGCTTCCGATCAAGCCGCGTATGTCACCGGGCAGACGATCGCCGTCGACGGCGGCATGACGATGGCGTAAAACAGAACTTTACCAATCACAACACATTTTATATACTTTAATCTGGAGGGATTTAATCATGACAAAAGAACAAATTTTAGTAGACGTACAAGCAGCAGTGGCAGAAAAGCTCGGGAAAGACGTATCTGAAATCACAGCCGACAAATCATTCAAAGACGACCTCGGCGCTGACTCGCTCGAAGTGATGGAAATGGTCATGGACCTCGAAGACAAGTTCGACATCACGATCGAAGACGAAGATGCAGAGAAACTCGCGACAGTTGGCGACGTTGTCGCATACATCGAAACTAAATTGTAATCCAGCTTCCCACCGCTCGTTTTGAGCGGTGGGCATGCTTCTATTTGGAGGGAACTATGACAAAGGATAAACGACGGTTTGACCGTCAAGGGTCGGCGCAACGCCGTCGACGAAATGAATTGGAACGGGCCCGAATCATCGAACAGTTCACGGGACTCGAAGAACGGCTCGCTGTACAGTTTACGAACAAAGAACTGTTGATGCAGGCGTTCACGCATTCTTCTTACGTCAATGAACAACGCGGTCTGAAAAAAGACAACGAGCGGTTAGAGTTTCTAGGAGATGCGGTGCTCGAGTTGACAGTGTCCCGCTTCTTGTATGAGACGTATCCGGAGCGCTCCGAGGGGGAATTAACGAAGTTACGGGCGGCCATCGTTTGTGAGCCTTCGCTCGTGAACTTTGCAGAAGCTTACGCTTTCTCTGAGTTCATCTTGCTTGGAAAAGGAGAAGAGTTGACCGGGGGACGCAAGCGCCCGGCCTTGCTCGCTGATGTGTTTGAATCGTACATCGGGGCGCTCTATCTCGACCAAGGGATCGAACCAGTTGAACAGTTCCTCGCCGAAGCGGTTTTTCCGAAAGTCTTGGCCGGTGTGTTTGAAGAGCAGACAGACTATAAGAGTCAGCTCCAAGAGAGCGTGCAACGAGAAGGGCTTGGCCCGGTGGCGTACACGATCATCGAAGAGCGAGGTCCGGCCCATAGCCGGGAGTTCGTCGCTCACGCCCGTCTGTCGGACGATATCGTCGGGGAAGGGATCGGACGTTCGAAGAAAGAAGCCGAGCAAATCGCGGCGAAAGAGGCGTTGATCGAGTTCAACCGTCGCTACGCCGACCTATAAAAAAGAGTGGACCGAAGTTGGTCCACTCTTTTTCGTTACGTCAATTGTCCGAGTTCTTCGACGATGCCGTCGACTTCAGAAATCGACAATGATGATCGGTTCATCACGTAGTCATAAATCTCTTTCACGGCGGTGGCGTCGGCGCGGTTATATTCTTCGGCTTTGATGGCGCCGCGATTGATGATGTTCATTTTGTCGAGAATTTCCTCGATCATTTGTTCGTTCGTCATGTGTCGTACCCCTTTCTACAGTTCTTTTAAGAATAGCATGATTCTAGCATTTTGACGAACTGTCAACTGTGGTAAAATAAACGAATGAATGCTTACTGAGGATAGGATGGTCACGATGCACTTAAAACGAATCGAACTCGCTGGCTTTAAATCGTTTGCCAAGCGGATAGAACTAGATTTCCGTCCCGGTGTCACCGCCGTGGTTGGGCCGAACGGTAGCGGAAAATCAAATATATCGGATGCGGTGCGCTGGGTGCTCGGTGAGCAGTCGGCCAAATCGCTCCGAGGCGCCAAAATGGAAGATGTCATCTTTGCCGGCAGTGAAGGCGAGAACCATCGGAACGTAGCCGAAGTGACGCTCGTCCTCGATAACACGGATGCGCATTTACGGCTGCCGTATGAAGAAGTGAGCGTGACCCGACGCGTGTCACGCAGCGGCGATAGCGACTATTTCATGAACAAAAAACCATGCCGGTTAAAAGATGTCATCGATTTGTTCATGGATACGGGTCTGTCCCGCGACGCGTTCGCGATTATCGGACAAGGCCGCGTCGAACAAGTCATCTCCGGGAAACCGGAAGATCGCCGTGCTGTCATCGAAGAAGCGGCAGGCGTCTTGAAGTATCGGCAACGTAAAAAGCAAGCCGAACGCAAGCTCCAAGATACAGAATTGAACTTATCCCGAGTCGACGACATTTTGTATGAGCTGGCCGACCGGGTCGAACCGCTCCGTGAGCAAGCTGCGCTCGCACGAGAGTACCAAGTCGCGAAAGCCCGTCACGATGAGCTCGAGACGGGCATACTCGGAGCCGAGATTGCCGAGCTCGGTGAAAACTTGGCCGCTAGCCGCACCGGGCTCGAGACGGCGACGGGCGAAAAGGCGAGACAAAACACCGTGCTCGAGGCGATCGTCGGCGAACGGACCGAGCTCGAGACGGCGCTCGTAAACAAACGGGAAGAGCTCGAGGCGCTCCATCAACAAGAGCGGACGCAAGCGACCGAGCTCGAACGGCTCGTCGGTGAGATCAATTTGGCGAAAGCTCGTGAAGAACACGGTGCCGAGACGAAGGAACGTCTCGAACGGCAACAAGAAGAGTCGTCAGGCGAACTGGAGCAGTTAGATGCTCGGCTCCAGGCGGCACGGACTGACTTGGCATCAAAACGTGCGGCGCTCGAAACGGTCGAGTCGGCGCGAAGCGAACTCGACAAAAAGCTCGAGGCCGCATCGCGTGATTTCGACGCGGAAATCGACGCGCTCCAGAGCGAGGCGTTCGAGCTCGCGACGACGCGTGCGACGCTCACGAATCAACAGAAGCGCGAAGAGCGGGATATCGAACAGGCAAAAGAAGCGACGGAACGGTTGTTGCGGGAAAACAAAGATCGTCTGGACGTCCGGTCGGAGCAGACGGAAGCGCTCGACAGCGAACGAGCACGCCTCGACGCGTCACGTGCCACGTGGCAGCAACTGCTCGAGCGTGAAGACGAGTTGACGGCCGAGGCGGCAACGCTGCGTGACAAATTGACGCGGGCGGAACAGTCGTATCATGACCTTGACCGGCGCCGCCAAAAGACCGAAGACCGGATCGACATGCTTGAACGGATGAAACAATCGTATGAGGGATACTTCCATGCGGTCAAATTCGTCTTGAAAGACCGCGGTCCCGGTGTGCTCGGTGCCGTGGCGGAACTGATCCAGGTGCTCCCGACATACGAGGCCGCCATCGAGACGGCGCTCGGTCAGACGCAACAACATATCGTCGTCACAGATGAGTCGGTCGGGCGCCGCGAGATCGACAAGCTGCGGCGGTCGAGTGCCGGCCGGGCGACGTTCGTTCCGATGACGACCGTCAAGGAGCGTTTCGTCCCGTCTGAAGTCGTCCATCGGCTTGAAGCGATGGACGGGTTCATCGGGGTCGCATCCGACCTCGTCTCGACGGAAGCGACGTATGAAAAGTTGAAACGATCGCTTCTCGGGGCGGTCATCGTCGCCAAGACGCTTGAAGTCGCGAACCGGATCGCCCAGACGACCGGATATCGTTACCGGATCGTCACGTTAGACGGTGACATCGTCAACGTCGGCGGTTCGATGACCGGTGGGAGCCGGAAACAAGGGGTCGCCTTGTTCACCCAGTCACGTGAACTCGATGATTTGAAACAAGGTCTCACGCAAGGGCTCGCCATGCTTCACGAGCAACAGTTGCGCGTGACCGAGTATACGGAGGAACTCGGACGCCTCGAGACGGAACTGCAGACGTTGCGGGCGGAGAAACGAAACAACGAGACCGCTCTTCGAGAACGTGAGGCGGCGTATCGTGAACTTGAACGCGTCAGTCAAGACGCAAAGGCACAGCTAGAACTGTTTGACCACGAGATGAATCGTTATACGAAGACGATTGAGTCGTCGACAGCAGAACTCGCTCGTCTCGCCGAAGAAATCGCGACGACCTCGACGAAAGAGACGGCGCTCCGGAAAGAACTCGAATCGCTTCGTGTCGAACAGGCAAGAGGTGCCGAAACGACCGATGAACTGCGTGAGACGCTGCGTCAAAACGAGCTCGACCGACAGCGGCACACGCTCGAAGTGGAACGGGTCGAGGCCGAAGCCGAGCGGCTAGAGGATGAACGTCTGAAACTCGTCACCCGGCTCGGGCAGATCGAGGCCGAGCTCGGCCGTCTCGCGAGCGGGAAAGTCATCTCATCGGCCGAATTGCGTGTCAGCCATGAGGCGGCCGCGATGCAAATGGAGACGCTCAAACGACAGCTCGACACGGAGACGGTCGGACTGAAGGCGCAAGAAGAGTCGCATCGCATCCTTCGTCAACGGGAGCAACAGGCATCAGACCTATTGCGTCGCCTCGACGCGGAAGTACGGAAAGCCGAGACGATGCTGAATGAGCTCGAGTTGAAACGGCAGTGGAAGCTCGACGCGCTCGAGGAACGGGGACTCGTCTTTGAGCTCCTTCCGGCGCTCGATTTGCCGCTCGACGAAGCGCGCGAGGAGTTCAAGCTGCTCGTCCGTCAAATCGAGGAGATCGGGCCGGTGAACGTGAACGCGATTGAAGAGTTCGACATCGTCAACGAACGTTTCACGTTCTTATCGGAGCAACGTGATGACCTCGTGAGCGCCAAAGAAGACTTGTACGAGATCATCTCGGAGATGGACCGCGAAGTGACGCGCCTGTTCAATGAGACGTACACGTCGGTCCGGAACCACTTCAAACAGACGTTCAAAGAGCTGTTCGGTGGCGGTGAGGCCGATTTGAAATTGACTGACGATGGCGATCTCCTCAATACGGGAATCGATATCGTAGCGAAACCGCCAGGGAAGAAATTGCAGACGCTCAGCCTGTTGTCAGGCGGGGAGCGGGCACTGACGGCGATCGCCTTACTATTTGCCATCTTGAAGACGCGCCCGGTACCGTTTTGTGTCCTCGATGAAGTCGAGGCGGCACTCGACGAGGCGAACGTCCATCGCTTCGGCGAGTATGTGCGGACGCTGTCGATCGACACCCAGTTCGTCATCATCACCCACCGCAAAGGGACGATGGAGGCGGCTGACATGCTGTACGGTGTGACGATGCAACAAAACGGGGTCTCCGAGGTGCTTTCGGTCGAGTTGGCCGAAGCGAAGCGCGTCGTCGAGACGGAACAAGAGATGGAGGAATTGACTTGAGTTTTTTTAAAAAATTAAAAGATAAATTGACGACTTCGACACAAGAAGTGTCCCAAAAATTTACGGACGGATTGACGAAGACGCGCGACGGGTTCGCGAGCGCCGTCAACGATCTCGTCTACCGCTTCCGAGAAGTCGATGAGGATTTCTTCGACGAACTCGAAGACTTGCTCATCCAAGCGGACGTCGGTGTGACGACGACGATGGACCTCGTCGAAGATTTAAAAGAGGAAGTGAAGCGCCGCAACTTACGGGACCCTGAGAGCGTCCGTGACGCGCTCGTCGAAGTCGTGGCAAAAAGACTTCAAGAAGACGAGTCGGAACGGGAGTTGAACATGCAAGACGGGTTGACCGTCATCTTGTTCGTCGGCGTGAACGGGGTCGGGAAAACGACGACGATCGGGAAGCTCGCCCATCAATTAAAATCTGAAGGGCGTTCGGTCATGCTCGCGGCAGGCGACACGTTCCGGGCCGGGGCGATCGACCAACTCCAAGTATGGGGCGAACGGGCCGGCGTCCCGGTCATCCGGCAGGCGGAAGGGTCTGATCCGGCCGCTGTCGTCTTCGATGCCGTCCAGGCGGCGAAGTCGCGCGGGGTCGACGTCCTCATCTGTGACACGGCGGGCCGTCTTCAAAACAAGGTCAACTTGATGAAAGAACTTGAGAAAGTGAAGCGTGTCATCGAACGGGAAGTCCCGAACGGACCGCACGAGGTGCTCCTTGCACTTGACGCGACGACGGGGCAGAACGCGATGATGCAAGCGAAAGCGTTCCAAGAAGCGACGAACGTGAGCGGAATCGTCTTGACGAAACTCGACGGGACGGCCAAAGGCGGCATCGTGCTCGCGATCCGAAACGAGCTCGATATCCCGGTCAAATACGTCGGTCTCGGCGAGAAGATTGATGATTTACAACCGTTCGACCCGGAACAGTTCGTGCTCGGACTGTTCGGCGACGTATTTGAAGAAAAAGAACAACGAAACGATGACCTCGCCTAACTTTCACTGTTAAGAAAAAAACTTGACAAGAGGTTAGGACGGCTGTACTATTGGTAGTTGTAAAGGGATTTCACTTAACATGTGGAGGTGGAACGGATGTCGCTCGAAAAAACGAATCGAATGAACTATTTGTTCGATTTTTATCAAGCGCTTCTCACGCCGAAACAGCGCAACTATATGTCTCTTTATTACCTAGATGACTTTTCGCTCGGAGAGATTGCGGAAGAGTTCGAAGTCAGCCGTCAAGCGGTCTACGATAACATAAAGCGTACTGAAACGATGCTCGAGCAGTACGAGGAGAAATTAGGCTTGTTCACGAAATACGAACAGCGCCAACTTCTGCTCCAGACGCTCAAACGTCAAGTCGAGCTTTCGCCCGACGCGACGGAGACGATTTCGGCGCTTGAGAATTTAGAGTAGGGGGCTGAAGCATGGCATTTGAAGGATTATCAGAACGATTGCAGGCGTCACTTGCGAAGATGCGCGGCAAAGGAAAAATCTCCGAGGCTGATGTCAAAGAGATGATGCGTGAAGTTCGCCTCGCGCTCCTTGAAGCCGATGTCAACTTCAAAGTCGTCAAACAGTTCGTCAACGACGTGAAAGAACGGGCCATCGGCCAAGACGTCATGAAATCGTTGACGCCAGGACAACAAGTCGTCAAAATCGTTCACGAAGAGTTAACGACTTTGATGGGTAGCGATGTCGTCCCGATCACCTTTAGCTCGAAACCGCCGACGGTCGTCATGATGGTCGGATTACAAGGTGCGGGTAAGACGACGACGACCGGCAAGCTAGCGAACTTGATTCGCAAAAAGCATAACCGGAGTCCGCTCCTCGTCGCGGCCGATATTTATCGCCCCGCGGCCATCAAGCAGCTCGAGACGCTCGGCAAACAGCTCGATCTACCGGTGTTCTCACTTGGCGACCAAGTGAAACCGGAAGAGATCGTGACGAAAGCACTCGAGCACGCCAAAACAAATCATCACGATTTCGTGTTGATAGATACGGCTGGTCGCCTTCACATTGACGAGACGCTCATGGGTGAGCTCGAAAACGTGAAAGCGATCGCCAAACCAAATGAAATCTTCCTCGTCGTCGATGCGATGACGGGACAAGATGCGGTCAACGTGGCCGACAGCTTCAATGAGTTGCTCGGGATCACCGGGGTCGTGCTCACAAAGCTCGACGGAGACACACGTGGTGGGGCAGCCCTTTCAATTAAGGCAGTCACGGGAGCGCCGATCAAATTCGTCGGTCTCGGTGAAAAGTTGGATGCCCTCGAACCTTTCCATCCGGAACGCATGGCGTCACGGATTCTCGGAATGGGTGACGTGCTCACGCTCATTGAAAAAGCCGAGTCACAGATGGACCAAGATGCCGCCAAAGAGCTCGAGAGCAAAATGCGCGATGCATCATTCACGTTCGATGATTTTATCGAGCAATTGGGTCAAGTGAAAAACATGGGCCCGATTGATGAGTTACTTTCGATGTTACCTGGTGCAGGTAAGATGAAAGGGTTGAAGAACGTCCAAATCGACGAGAAACAACTCGATCACGTCGAGGCGATCATCCGCTCGATGACGAAGCATGAGCGCGCGCATCCAGAAGTGCTCAACGCGAGTCGTCGTAAGCGAATCGCAAAAGGAAGCGGTCGCTCCATCCAGGAAGTGAACCGCCTCATCAAACAGTTCGACGACATGAAGAAGCTGATGAAGCAGATGTCAGGACAAATGAAAGGGAAGAAAAAAGGCCTCGGTCTTCCGTTCTTCTAATAAATCTTTTGTCAGTCGGACAAAAAAGCAGTATACTATTAAAGTTGTCAATTCTTAAACACATGATGGAGGTATATTACCATGGCAGTTAAAATTCGTCTCAAGCGCATGGGCGCAAAAAAATCACCTTTCTACCGGATCGTTGTCGCTGATTCACGTTCACCACGTGATGGCCGTTTCATCGAGCAAGTAGGACACTACAACCCGGTTGCAAAACCTGAAGCAGAAGTTCGCATCAACGAAGAACTCGCTCTCAAATGGTTGGCAGACGGCGCTAAGCCATCTGACACAGTTCGTAACTTGTTCTCTAAAGCAGGGATCATGGAGAAATTCCACAACGCGAAAAACGCGAAGTAATGCTGTGGCCGACCTTTTATGGGGTCGGCCTATTTTTGTGAGGAGGGATACAATGGATTGGTTATACGTTGGAAAGATTGCCAACACGCACGGATTAAAAGGTGAGCTGAAAGTGCTCGCCGCCACCGATTTCCCCGAGGAGCGCTTTAAAAAAGGCACGACGCTCTATCTCGATGTCGATGGTAAGAAGATGCCGTTTGAAGTGACGACGTATCGTCCGCACAAACAGTTCCATCTCGTCACGTTCAAAGGGTTCGAGAACATCAACCTCGTCGAGAAGTATAAAGGGATGAAGCTGTACGTCCATGCCGAGCATGTGCATGAGCTTCCGGAACATGAGTTTTATTACCACGAGATCATCGGCTGCGAGGCCGTCGTCGACGGGGACGTCATCGGCGTCATCGATGACATCTTCGAGACAGGCGCGAACGACGTCTGGGTCATCAAGCGCCCTAATAAACCGGACGCGCTCATCCCGTACATCGAGTCGGTCGTCAGTGAGATCGACGTGGATGCCAAGCGTGTCATCATCACCCCGATTCCGGGAATGATTGACGATGAAGATTGATGTCTTGACACTTTTCCCCGAGATGTTCGCCCCGCTCGACCATTCGATCGTCGGACGGGCGCGCACGCTCGGACAGCTAGAAGTGAACTACATCAACTTCCGTGACTATTCGACGAACAAGCACCAGAAAGTCGATGACTATCCGTACGGCGGGGGAGCGGGCATGCTGCTCACCCCTCAGCCGATCTTCGACGCATACGATGCGATCGAGAAGACGCGGCCTCGTGTCATCGTCACGACGCCTACGGGCCGACCATTCACCCAACGTGTCGCTGAAGAGTGGGCCCGGGAAGAGCATCTCATCTTCCTATGTGGCCACTACGAAGGGTTCGACCAACGGATCCATGACGAACTCGCGACAGACGAAGTGTCGATCGGGGACTTCGTCTTGACCGGAGGTGAACTCGCGGCAATGGTCATGATCGATGCGACGGTCCGTCTGTTGCCTGATGTGTTAGGGGCCCAGGCGAGCCATGAAGACGACTCGTTCTCGACCGGACTGCTCGAATACCCGCATTACACGCGTCCTGCCGACTTCCGCGGCCTCAAAGTGCCGGACGTGCTGTTGTCGGGCAATCATGCGAAAATCGAGACGTGGCGCCGCGAGCAATCGCTGTTGCGCACGCATCGACGCCGTCCCGAGCTGCTCGAGCAAGCCGGGCTGACTGAAACCGATAAAAAGTTTCTCGAGTCGTTGCGCGATTGAACAATTTATGCTATGTTTGAGCATGTGGGTTAACCCCCCGATTACCGATGTTCCGCTATTGGATGCCTGGGCATATGAAGATATGAACATTGAAGAAAAAGGAGAATACATTCATGAACACACAAAAACTGTTCCGTGAAATCACAGAAGAACAATTCAAATCGGACGTACCTGCTTTCCGTCCTGGTGACACAGTACGTGTCCACGTTAAAGTCGTAGAGGGAACGCGTGAGCGTATCCAGATGTTCGAAGGCGTAGTCATCAAGCGTAAAGGTGGCGGCATCAGCGAAACATTCACAGTCCGTAAGATCTCTTACGGCGTAGGTGTTGAGCGTGCATTCCCGCTTCACTCACCACGTGTCGCGCAAATCGAAGTCGTTCGTTACGGTAAAGTCCGCCGTGCGAAACTTTACTACCTCCGCAACCTTCGCGGTAAAGCAGCACGTATTAAAGAAATCCGTCGTTAAGATGGGGATTAAGCTTGTCGCTTGCGACAAGCTTCTTTTTTTCTAGTACAATAAGTTCAAACGGATAGAGGAGTGAGGCATGTTGAAAGAAGTGTTCAGTTGGATTAAGGCGATCGTTGTAGCGCTCGTCATCGCGTTCGTGATCCGAACGTTCATCTTTGTACCTGTCATCGTCGAAGGAGAATCGATGATGCCGACGCTCCAAAATGCCGATCGCATGATCGTCAGTAAAATCTCGAACTATATCGGAGAGCTCGATCGCGGGGACATCATCGTCTTCCATGCGACCGAATCGAAAGATTACATCAAACGCGTCATCGCCATCCCTGGCGACACGCTTGAATATCGTGACGATACGCTCTATTTGAACGGAGAGGCGGTCGGGGAGCCTTACTTGGACGACTTCCGCGCCCAAATGAACGGGTTCCCGCTCACCGAGAACTTTACGCTCGAACAAGTGACGGGCGAGTCGGTCGTCCCAGACGGTCATTACTTCGTCATGGGGGACAATCGACAAAACTCGAAAGATAGCCGAGAAATCGGTCTCGTCTCGAAAGAGGATGTCGTCGGCAAAACGAACTTCGTGTTCTGGCCGCTAGACGACTTCGGGACGGTAGAAGAATAAGGTGGTGTTTTTTTGGCAATTCAATGGTTTCCTGGCCACATGGCCAAAGCAAGAAGACAAGTAACAGAAAAGATCAAGCTGATCGATGTCGTCATCGAACTCGTCGATGCACGCGTCCCACAGTCGAGCCGAAACCCGATCGTCGATGAGATCACGGCGGGCAAGCCGCGTCTCATCGTGCTCAATAAAGCCGACATGGCCGACCCTGTCGTGACGGACGCTTGGCTCAAAGCGTTCAAGCGTGACGACGTCGAAGTCGTCGCCGTCGACTCGAAGCACAGCAAAGGCTTGAAGCAGCTCATGACGGGTGCCGAGAAGCTCATGAAAGAGAAGCACGACCGGATGCGTGAGAAAGGCCGTAACCCTGGCCCGATCCGTGCCCTCATCATCGGTATCCCGAACGTCGGGAAGTCGACGCTCATCAACCGCCTCGCCGGGCGCAACATCGCCATCACGGGTGACCGCCCGGGTGTGACGAAGCGCCAGCAATGGATCAAAATGAAAGGCGGCGAGATGGAGCTGCTCGATACACCGGGGATTTTGTGGCCGAAGTTCGAGGACCAGCTCGTCGGCTATCGTCTGGCGGCGACAGGAGCGATCAAGGACGAAATCTTGAACTTGGACGATATCGCCCTGTACACGGCGCGCGAGCTCCGGACGCGGTACCCGGAACAGTTGAAGGACCGCTTCAAACTGGATGAGTTGCCGGAGGATGCGGTCGAACTGCTTGAACAGATCGGCAAGAAACGCGGTCTCATCAGCGGCGGCTACGTCGACTTTGAGAAAGCGAGCGAATTGTTGTTAAATGAATTGCGTCACGAAAAGATCGGCCGGATCTCTCTTGAGACACCGGACGACCACGAGATGGCGTGAAGCCCTGTGCAAACAGGGCTTTTTTGGATAGGAGGCATATTGTGACGATTCAACAGATTAAACAACGGCTTCAGACCGTCCGATATGAGGAGTGGGAAGACGTGAAGCGCGAGCTAGGCAATGACCCGCGGACCGGGGTCCAGGCGCTCCTGCGGCAACGTGAGCGTCGGTTCGAGGCCGAACGGGCACTTTTAGACGACTTTGTCCGCCGGTCCGCGCATGAAGCGGCGCTTCGGGCAGACGGGTACGCCCTGGTTGCCGGCGTCGATGAGGTCGGCCGAGGACCGCTCGCCGGGCCGGTCGTCGCGGCAGCGGTCATTTTACCGGAAGGATTTTATAGTCCCGGCCTCAACGATTCGAAGCAGATGACGAAATCGGCACGAGAACGGGCGTGCACGGAAATACTCGAGCAAGCGGTCGTCGGCGTCGGGATCGTCGACGCGGCGACGATTGATCAAATTAACATTTATGAAGCGACGAAGCTCGCGATGATGGAGGCGGTCCGTCAACTCGACGGCGTCGACGCGTTGTTAGTCGATGCGATGACACTCGACATCGACACGAAGCAGACGTCGCTCGTCAAAGGAGACACGTTGAGCGTCTCGATCGCGGCGGCGAGCGTCGTCGCCAAAGTCATGCGTGACAAGATGATGGAAGACTATGCCGTCTTGTATCCCGGTTACGGTTTTGAGCGAAACGCGGGCTACGGGACGAAAGATCACTTGACGGGGCTTGCGGAACACGGGGTCACACCGATTCACCGGAAGTCGTTCGCCCCGATCAAACATATGTGAAGGAGGGAGCCGGATGCGGATCGACCACCAAGGGGTCATGCCGTTCAAAGTCACCGAACAAACCTCACGGCCGTTGCTCATCGGCAACACGGTCGTCGGTCGGGTGCTGCAACTGTTGCCCGGCAATGAAGCGGTCATGCAGCTGCCGCAAGGGCTGTTTCGTGTCGGGGTGAATGCCGACGTCAAAGAGAACGTGACATATAAGATGGTCGTCACCGACCTCGAACCGAAGCTCGTCTTAAAAGTCGTGCCGCAAGCGCCGGACGGACAACTTGTCCGTTCACCGCTCGCCCTGCTCACCTCCGAGCTCGCTCGCCTCGCCAGACAACCGTTCGATACACCGGAACCGCTCAAAGCGCAAGGGCAAAAGTTGCTCGAGAGCGGGGCCGGGGCCGACTTGAAACAGTTGGTCGGCGATTTGTTCAAAGTGAAAGGGGATGCGAAGTTCGAACAGTTCGTCAAGGCGCAGGAGACGTTCAACGCGGTGCAGACGCCGCCGTTTGTCGCTCAATCATTTCACATACCGCACTTAGGTCCATTCGAACAAGTTCGTTTTCGGCTCGAGGCCCCGAAGCGCGACATCGTCGATTCCGACCATGCCCGCATCGTCTTGTTCTTGGAGACGCCACGCTTCGGGGAAACCGGCATCGACTTGCTCGTACAAAAGCGACATATCACGATCAAAGTGTTCAATGAGCGACATGATCTTTCGCCGTTCGTTCACGCCTATGAGCCAGTGCTCGTCGCGGCGCTCAAGTCGAACGGCTACGAGCTTGCCCGATTTGTCTTCGAGGAGAAAGTGGAGTCGGTGCCGGAAGTGTTCGCACCGCTCGGAAAGGTGGACCGACGCATATGACGGAACGAAAACAAGCGATCGCCTTATCGTATGAGCAATCAATGGAATCCCCGCGCGTCGTCGCCAAAGGCGGCGGACTCGTCGCTGAGCGGATGCTCGCGCTCGCGCAAGCGAACGGTGTCCCGATCCATGAGGACCCGGCCCTCTTGTCTCTGCTCGGTGCGTTGCACATTGAAGAGCACATCCCTGACGACTTATATCAAGTCATCGCCGAGCTCTTTGTGTTTCTTTATCAGATGGAACAGGACAAAATCAAAGATGTCTACAGGTAGATGTGAAAAAAAGATGAAAAGTTAAAGCAAGAACGATAGACAGCGCTTTCAGTTTTTCGTTACAATAGACGTGCCGATATTAAAGGGGACTAAGGGGGAAATGAAATGAATATCCATGAGTATCAGGCAAAAGAACTGCTTCGGGCGTTTGGTGTGGCCGTACCTACGGGCTATCCGGCGTTCACGGTTGAAGAGGCAGTTGCCGCCGCCGCCAAGCTTGACGGCGAACTGAAAGTAGTCAAAGCACAAATCCACGCAGGGGGCCGCGGTAAAGCCGGCGGTGTCAAACTTGCGAAGACGGATGAAGAAGTCAAACAGTATGCAGCAGAGATTCTTGGCAAGACGCTCATCACGCATCAGACAGGACCAGAAGGTAAAGTCGTCCAACGTCTTTACATTGAAGAAGGTTCTGCAATCGATCAAGAATTTTACTTAGGACTTGTGCTTGACCGTTCGATCGGCCGAATTGTCATCATGGGTTCATCTGAAGGTGGTATGGACATCGAGGAAGTCGCTGAACATACACCGGAGAAGATTCATAAGGAAATCGTCGACCCTGTCGTCGGACTTCGTCCGTTCCAGGCCCGCCGACTCGCGTTCAAGATGGAAGTACCGACAAAACTCGTCAACAAGTTCAGTGACATGGTCATGAAACTGTACAAAGTATACGTCGAGACGGATTGCACGATCGCGGAAATCAACCCGCTCGTCACGACGAAAGACGGCAACGTCATCGCACTCGACGCGAAGCTTAACTTCGACAGCAACGCGCTCTACCGTCATTCGGACATCGTTGACCTCCGGGACACGACAGAAGAAGACCCGCGTGAAGTCGAGGCGTCGAAACACGACCTCAGCTATATCGCGCTCGACGGCAACATCGGTTGCCTCGTGAACGGGGCTGGGCTCGCGATGGCGACGATGGATATCATCAAGCACTACGGCGCCGAACCCGCCAACTTCCTCGACGTAGGTGGCGGTGCGACGAAAGAAAAAGTAACCGAAGCGTTCAAACTGATCTTGTCGGACGACCAAGTAAAAGGTATTTTCGTCAACATCTTCGGAGGAATCATGAAGTGCGACATTATCGCTGAAGGTATCGTCGCCGCGACGAAAGAGATTGGGCTCGACTTGCCACTCGTCGTGCGCCTAGAAGGAACTAACGTGGATGCGGGACGACGCATTCTCGATGAATCTGGACTTGCGATCACGTCGGCGAGCTCGATGGCTGACGGTGCAGAAAAAATCGCGGCACTCGTTCGATAAGGGGGAAACGACATGAGTATTTGGGCGAATCAAGATACAAAAGTGATCATTCAAGGGATCACGGGGAAACAAGGTCTGTTCCACGGTGAACAGATGCTGGCGTACAACACGAAACTAGTCGGAGGGGTCACACCAGGCAAAGGAGGCACGACCGTTCTTGACAACGTACCGGTCTTCAACACGGTGTCTGAAGCTGTCGAAGCGACTGGTGCGAACGCATCGATCATCTACGTACCACCGGCGTTTGCGGCGGATTCGATCATGGAAGCGGCGGATAGCGGCATCGAGTTGATCATCTGTATCACAGAAGGCATCCCGGTGATCGACATGATCCAAGTGAAGCGATATCTCGAAGACAAGCCGGCCCGTCTCATCGGTCCGAACTGTCCGGGGATCATCACACCAGGTGAGGCAAAACTTGGCATCATGCCAGGTTATATCCACACGAAAGGTCACGTCGGCATCGTGTCACGTTCAGGGACACTCACGTATGAGGCGGTCCATCAGTTGACGACGGCTGGCATCGGTCAATCGACTGCGGTCGGCATTGGGGGCGACCCGGTCAACGGGACGAACTTCATCGACACGCTCAAAGCGTTCAACGAGGATGAAGATACGAAAGCGGTCATCATGATCGGTGAGATCGGTGGAACGGCTGAAGAAGAGGCGGCCGAATGGGTGAAGGCGAACATGACGAAACCGGTCATCGGCTTCATCGGCGGTCAAACGGCCCCAGAAGGCAAACGGATGGGCCATGCCGGCGCCATCATCTCGGGCGGCAAAGGAACGGCAGCCGAGAAAATCAAGACACTCAACGCTAACGGCATTGAAGTCGCAGAGACACCAGCTGTCATCGGAGAGACGCTCATCCGCGTGTTGAAAGAAAAAGGTTTATACGAAGCTTGTGTCACGGGCCAACCGACGACGTAAGCCGAATCGGTCTGAGGGATGAATCTTCATCCCTCTTTCTTATAAAGGAGATTGTGATGAATCAAACAATTGCCCGCTTTGCAGCCGAACGGTTGCCTGTCGAGTTCGTCCATCACTACTTGTCCGGTTCTCACGCTGCGTATCGCGCCATGCCTTCTGTATCGAGAAAAATCGAACGGGCGCTGCAAAGCACACAAACGTACCGTCATTTCATCACGTGGGAGGACCCGAATTTCCCGGAGCGATTGCTCCACATCCCGAATCCGCCATACTGCTTGTTTTACCGAGGGGATTTAGAGGTACTACAAGAAAGAACGACCGCATTGGTCGGAAGTCGTGAATTGAATCGAATCAGCCGTCCGCTCGTCGATTATTTGCATCCTTTAATAGAAGAAACTGTCTCGATTTCAGGGGGGGCGCTCGGCATCGACGGGCTCGTCCACGAACTCGCGCTCTCGCGGGAGCGTCCGACCGTCGCCGTGCTCGGATCTGGATTTTTACACCTTTATCCGGCCGCCCATAAGCAACTGTTCGGAAAAATCGAGCGAAACGGTTTGTTGCTCAGTGAGTACGTTCCGGAGACGCCCGTGAAAAAATTTCAATTTTTAGAACGGAACCGTCTCGTCAGCGGTCTCGGCGACCGACTTGTCGTCGTGCAAAGTCGCCAGCAGAGCGGGACGATGAATACGGTCGGTCACGCACTCGAGCAAGGAAAGACGGTGTTCGCGGTGCCGGGAAGCCCGCTCGATCCACTCGCTGCCGGACCGAACCGATTAATCGAAGAAGGTGCGATTCCATTGACGAATCCCGATCAAATTGTGAACGATCTCATGATTGCACGTTGACAAATCATCGAGAACATGAATATTATGGTAGGGATTTAAATGACCTCTAAAAGGGGAGCAGATGTATGGCAAAATATTTGGTGATCGTTGAATCACCTGCGAAAGCAAAGACAATTAAACGTTATTTAGGATCGAATTACACGGTCAAGGCCTCGATGGGTCACGTCATCGATTTACCGAAGAGTCAACTCGGTGTCGACGTCGAGCATGACTTCGAACCGAAGTATATTACGATCCGTGGAAAAGGGCCGGTCTTGAAAGAATTGAAGACGGCCGCTAAAAAAGCGACGAAAATATTCCTCGCGGCTGACCCGGATCGCGAAGGGGAAGCGATCGCATGGCATTTGGCACGTGCGCTCGGAGTCGATGAGACGACTGAATGTCGTGTCGTCTTCAACGAGATCACGAAAGATGCCATCAAGGAATCGTTCAAACACCCACGAAAAATCAATCACGATCTCGTCGACGCCCAACAGGCCCGACGCATTTTGGACCGCCTCGTCGGATACGGGATGAGTCCATTGTTATGGAAGAAAGTGAAAAAAGGACTATCGGCCGGACGTGTCCAGTCGGTAGCCGTCAAAATGATCATCGACCGCGAACGCGAAATCAACGCCTTCGACCCGGAAGAGTATTGGACGATCAAACTCACCCTCAACCATGACGGTGAGACGTTCGAGACGTCTTTCTACGGGAAAGACGGGAAGAAGATGGAGCTGAAGACAGAGGCGGACGCTGATAAAGTGCTCGAGACGATCGGCGAATCGTTCAAAGTCGTCGATGTCACGAAAAAAGAACGGAAACGGAATCCATCGTTACCGTTCACGACGAGTTCACTTCAACAAGATGCGGCACGTAAGCTCAACTTCCGGGCCAAGAAGACGATGATGCTCGCCCAGCAACTGTATGAGGGGATCGACCTCGGCAAGAAAGAAGGAACGGTCGGTTTGATCACATACATGCGTACCGACTCGACCCGAATCTCTGATTTGGCGAAAGCGGAAGCGAAGTCGTACATCGAATCGACGTTCGGCGAAGAGTATGTCGCATCGCAGAAACAAAAAGAGAAGAAGGCAACGAACGCTCAAGACGCCCACGAAGCGATTCGCCCGACGTCCGCTTTGCGTGACCCGGCGACGATGAAGCCGTACTTGTCACGTGACCAGCTCCGGTTATACAAACTCATCTGGGAGCGCCTCGTCGCGAGCCAGATGGCGCCGGCCGTACTGGACACGGTGAAAATCGATGTTGAATCGAACGGCATGATTTTCCGTGCCAACGGATCGACCGTCAAGTTCCCAGGTTTCATGAAAGTGTATATCGAGTCGAAAGATGAAGATATCGAGGACACGAACCCCGAGAAAGAAGGGTTGCTCCCACCGCTTGAAGTAGATGATACGGTCGCGTTCGATACGATCGAGCCGAAACAACACTTCACGCAACCACCACCGCGCTATACGGAAGCACGTCTCGTCCGGGCGATGGAAGAGCTCGGCATCGGTCGTCCGTCGACGTACGCACCGACGCTCGATACGATTCAAAAGCGCGGCTACGTCGTGCTAGAAGAGAAGAAGTTCGTCCCGACCGAGCTCGGAGAACTCGTCATCGAGATGATCAACGAGTATTTCAATGATTTCATCACTGTCCAATTCACGGCTGACATGGAGACGCTCCTCGATTCGATCGAGAATGAGGAAGTCGAATGGACCGATGTCGTGGCACCGATCTATCGCAGTTTCGAGAAGCGATTGAAGCGTGCAGAGGCGGAAATCGAGAAAATCGAAGTGAAAGACGAGCCGGCTGGAATTGACTGTGAGATTTGTGGATCACCGATGGTCATCAAGATGGGACGTTACGGCAAGTTCATGGCATGTTCTGGTTTCCCGAACTGTACGAATACGAAGCCTGTCCAAGTCGAAATCGGTGTCCCTTGTCCGAGTTGCGAAGACGGCCAAGTCGTCGAGCGACGTAGCAAGAAAGGTCGCCTGTTCTATGGCTGCTCGAACTATCCGGACTGCGAGTTTGTCTCGTGGGATAAACCGGTTGCGAAACCTTGTCCAGAATGCGGCAAGATGATGGTCGAGAAGAAGATCAAGGACGGCGTCAAATATCAATGTACGAACTGTACCCACACCGAGGTACATCAGCAAGAGGAGGATTAAGATTGTCACAACGTGTAACTGTCATCGGGGCCGGCCTTGCCGGTTCCGAGGCGGCTTGGCAACTCGCGAAGCGCGGGATTCAAGTCGACTTATATGAAATGAGACCGGTGCGTCAAACACCGGCCCACCATACCGACCAATTCGCAGAGCTCGTCTGCTCGAACTCGCTTCGGGCGAACGGCCTGCAAAATGCAGTCGGCGTATTGAAAGAAGAGATGCGCACGCTCGACTCGCTCATCTTGAAAGCGGCAGATACGGCAAGCGTCCCTGCTGGCGGTGCTCTCGCCGTCGACCGCCATGACTTTGCCGGGTTCGTCACGGACACGTTGAAGAACCACCCGAACGTGACCGTGCATAACGAAGAGATTCAAGCAATCCCGGACGGCATCGTCATCGTGGCGACCGGGCCGCTCACGTCGCCGGACTTATCGGCGTCGCTCAAAGCGTTCACCGGGGAAGACTACTTGTACTTCTACGATGCGGCCGCGCCGATTCTTGACGGCGAGACGATCGACCGGGAGAAAGTCTACTTGAAATCACGGTATGACAAAGGGGAAGCGGCTTATCTGAACTGTCCGATGACAGAAGAAGAGTTCGACGTCTTCTATGAGGAACTCGTCAAAGCCGAAGTCGTTCCGCTCAAAGAGTTCGAGAAAGAGATTTACTTCGAAGGGTGTATGCCGTTCGAGGTGATCGCACAACGCGGCAAGAAGACGCTTCTGTTCGGACCGATGAAACCGGTCGGGCTCGAAGACCCGAAAACGGGCAAACGTCCGCACGCGGTCGTCCAGCTCCGTCAGGACAACTCGGCAGGTACGCTCTTCAACTTGGTCGGTTTCCAGACACACTTGAAGTGGGGCGAACAAAAGCGCATCATCCAGCTCATCCCTGGTCTTGAGAACGCTGAGATCGTCCGCTACGGTGTCATGCACCGGAACACGTTCATTAACTCGCCGAACTTGTTGAAGCCGACGTATCAGGCGCGCACGCGTGATACGCTCTTCTTCGCAGGACAAATGACAGGCGTCGAAGGCTACGTGGAATCGGCCGCTTCAGGTCTCCTCGCCGGGATCAACGCAGCGAAACTGATTCAAGGGGAAGAACTCGTCGTTCTCCCGCGTGAGACGATGCTCGGATCGATGGCGCATTACATCACGACAACGGACGGTAAGCATTTCCAACCGATGAACGCCAACTTCGGTCTCGTGCCTTCCCTCGAAGATGCGCCGAAGAAAATGAAGAAACAAGAACGTTACGAGAAGTATGCGAATCGTGCCCTTGAAACGATTCAACAGTTTAAAGAGATTTAAGGGGAAGGAGCCATTTTTTGGCTCTTTTTTTTTGAATTTAAATTTCAATTGTGTAATTTGTACAACACTTTGAAAATTTTCAGATTATTGAAGGGGTTTCTATTGTCACCTCCGATTCTGTATGCTATGCTAATTTCGATTTGACGGGAACATGCGTTTTTAAGCCGAAATTGAGGGGGCGAGAGGATGGGATTCGTTGAGGATCAACAATCATTTTTACGCTATTGCCAAGTCGAACGACGACTGTCGCCTCACACGAAACGCTCTTACGAGCAGACGCTCGACCAGTACGCCGCATATTGCCAAGCGACACATCTCGAACCGTATGATGTGGAGTCGGCGCGGCGTTATTTATATGCGCTTTATGAGGCCGAGGCCGCGGCATCGACTGTGTCGCAAAAAGTGTCTTGCCTGAAACAGTTCGGGAAGTTCGTCGCACGTGAGAACGGGGGCGAGCCGCTGTTTCATGGCTTGACGTCACCGAAACGCCGCAAGACGATCCCGACTTTTGCCGTGCCGAGTGAGGTCGAACAATTGCTCATCGTGGCAGCAGAGGAGAACGACCCGTTTCTTCAGGCACGGGACGTCGCCATCATTGAGATGTTGTACGGCACCGGCATCCGTGTCGCCGAGCTGTGCGGGATGGACGTTTCGTCGTACGATGCCTCGCTCTCTTTCGTTCACGTTGTCGGAAAAGGGAAGAAAGAGCGCTACGTTCCGATCGGTCAGTACGCCAAGGAGGCGCTCGACCGCTACTTGCAAGTACGGGAAGCGCACGTCGAGGCACATGAAACGGCTTTATTTCTCAGTCAAAAAGGGAATCGAGTGACAACAGACCAAATTCGTTATGTGATGAAGCGGCTTAGAAAACGCGGCGGTCTTCAGAAGCCGTTGACGCCGCACTCGCTCCGTCACAGTTTCGCGACCGACATGCTCGAGCGTGGTGCGGACCTGCGTGCCGTACAAGAACTGCTCGGCCATGAGTCGTTGTCGACGACAGGCAGATATACCCACGTGTCGACTGAACGGTTGCGGGCGGTCTATCAAGCTACACATCCGAGAAAGTAGGGGGTCATACTATGTTCCATGCAACAACGATTTTCGCTGTCCGTCACGAAGGCAAAGGCGCGATGAGCGGCGACGGGCAAGTCACGCTCGGTAACGCCGTCATCATGAAGAACAAGGCAAAGAAAGTACGCCGGCTCTATGGCGGGAAAGTTGTGGCCGGATTTGCCGGAAGCGTCGCTGATGCGTTCACCCTGTTCGAGAAGTTCGAATCGAAGCTAGAGATGTATAATGGGAATCTCCCTCGAGCGGCTGTCGAACTTGCGAAAGAGTGGCGCGGTGACAAGATGCTTCGTCAACTCGAGGCGTTGCTCATCGTCATGGACGACGAACATCTATTGCTCGTCTCCGGAAACGGTGAGGTCATCGAACCGGATGATGGGATTCTTGCGATCGGTTCGGGAGGGAACTACGCCCTCGCGGCCGGCCGGGCGCTCGTCCGCCACTCACCGGAGAAATCGGCCGAGGAGATTGCTCGGGCCGCCCTCGAGATTGCCGGCGAGTTGTGCGTCTATACGAACGACCAAGTCATCGTAGAAACGATCGGAGGCGATTCTAAATGAAACGTGAATTGACACCACGCCAAATCGTGTCGGAGCTAGACCGGTTCGTCATCGGACAAAAAGATGCGAAGCGGGCAGTCGCGATCGCGCTTCGCAACCGCTATCGCCGTCAAAAGTTGAGTGCGGACCTGCGCGATGAAGTCACGCCGAAAAACATCTTAATGATCGGACCGACCGGCGTCGGGAAGACCGAGATTGCTCGTCGGCTAGCCAAACTAGTCGGAGCACCATTCATTAAAGTCGAGGCGACGAAGTTCACCGAGGTCGGTTACGTCGGCCGTGACGTCGAATCGATGGTGCGTGACCTCGTCGAGGCATCCGTGCGTCTCGTCAAAGAAGACAAGAAGGAAGGCGTGAAAGACGAGGCGGAGGCCGCTGCGACAGAACGTATTCTTGATGCGCTACAAGGAAAGGCGAAAGCCGAACCGACCACGGCCAACCCGTTTGAGGCGTTGTTCGGCGGGCAAGCCCAAAAGCCGCAAGAACCATCGACAGAGCATGCGTCTGACCGCTCACAGCTACGCCGTTTACTCGAGATCGGCGAGTTGGAAGATCGTTTGATCGAGGTCAACCTCGAAGAGAAGCAGACCGTCGATTTGTTCCAAGGTCAAGGGATGGAAGGATTGTCGAACCTGCAAGACATGCTCGGCCAAATCGTCCCGAAAAAACGGAAAAAACGAAAGCTTCCTGTCCGGGAGGCCAGACCGCTCATCGTCGCTGAAGAGGCGGAGAACTTACTCGACATGAATGAAGTTCACGACGAGGCCGTGCAGCGCAGTGAACAGATGGGGATCATTTTCGTCGATGAGATCGATAAGATTGCCACGAAGTCACAAGATCACGCTGGCGTCTCCCGTGAAGGGGTGCAACGTGACATCTTGCCGATCGTCGAAGGTTCGACGGTCGTCACGAAATACGGACCGGTCAAGACGGACCATGTCCTCTTCATCGCAGCCGGAGCGTTCCATATGGCGAAACCGTCCGATCTGATTCCAGAACTTCAAGGACGTTTCCCGATTCGTGTCGAGTTGAGCAGCCTGACCGAAGAGGATTTCGTGAAGATTTTGACGGAACCGTCACAGGCGCTCATCAAACAGTACACAGCTTTGCTCGAGTCTGAAGAAATTGGTGTCGAGTTCACGCATGAGGCGATTGAAGAGATTGCGAAGATTGCCACGCACGTCAACCGGGAGACCGATGACATCGGCGCACGTCGCTTGTATACGATCATGGAGCGCGTGCTTGAGGACTTGTCGTTCGAGGCGGCCGATATGCCGCAGACGAGCGTTCAAATCACACCAGCCTATGTCAAAGAGAAAGTCGGCTCGATCGCGGAAGATCGAGACCTTAGCCAATATATACTATAAGATTCTGTATGCACATACAGGGAGGAAAATTAGAATTATGAACTTACTAGATAAAACACGACAATTGAACACGATGCTTCAACAAGAGGCGAGCGCACACGTTGACTTTAAAGAAATGGCCGACAAGATGCGTGAAGTGCTCGAAGCGAACACGTTCATCGTCAGCCGCCGCGGCCGTCTGCTCGGCTTCGCGATCAAACAACAAATCGAGAACGAGCGGATGAAGGCGTTTCTCGTCGACCGTCAGTTCCCAGAACCGTACGCGTCGAACTTGTTTAACGTGAAAGAGACGACGGAAAACATCGACATCGACAGCGAGTATACAGCTTTTCCGGTTGAGAACCGCGAACTGTTTCTCGAGTCGAAAACGACAATCGTCCCGATTATCGGTGGCGGTGAACGTCTCGGCACACTCGTCCTCGGTCGTTTGAACAACGAGTTCACCCAAGACGACCTCGTGCTCGCAGAATACAGCGCGACGGTCGTAGGGATGGAAATTCTTCGTGAGAAGGCAGCAGAAGCTGAGGCGTCAGCTCGGAAGAAAGCGGTTGTGCAAATGGCAATCAACTCCCTCTCGTATTCGGAGCTTGAGGCGATCGAGCATATTTTCGAAGAGCTCGGTGGTAACGAAGGACTGTTAGTCGCTTCCAAAATTGCCGATAGAGTGGGAATTACTCGTTCGGTCATCGTCAACGCACTTCGTAAACTCGAGAGTGCCGGCGTCATTGAATCACGTTCGCTTGGAATGAAAGGAACGTATATTAAGATATTGAATGATAATTTCTTGTTCGAATTACAGAAGCTGAAATCGAATTGAAATAGTCTAATTCTTTCTATAAAAGCGTGATAACGCTTAGTTAGACTGAGCATTAGGTATATAAACCCGTTCTTTCTGAGGAAAGAACGGGTTTTTTAGTGCAAAAGTAATTATTTTCAGAATATGTCGTAAATTCGACAAAAAGAGGGAACAGCATTTACCTGTTTTAATAAAAATATCTTTCAGAACTGTTACAGATTTGTTTCAATGTAATAGTAGAATTTCCAAATAAGGTATATACATGCATCTTTATGAGAAAGTGAGTGAGCCGCATGAACTGGATTGGCACCGACTATCAATTGATGAAGCAAGCAATCAACCATTCGGTCATGAACCAAAAAGTAATCAGTCATAATTTGTCGAATATTGATACCCCGAACTTCCGGGCGAAGCAAGCCGTCTTCGAACAGACGTTGTCGAACGAGATGCGCCTGAAACTTGCCGGCGGGCGTCCGAGTGAACGGGCGGGCACACAAGTCGTGGATCGTGCCGGTGGCGCGATGCGAAGTGACGGGAACAACGTTGACCTCGATTTCGAGATGAGCGAGTTGGCCCGCAATCAGTTGCAATATGAGGCGATGATGGAGCAGCTCAACCGTCGGCTCGGCGGATTGAAGACTGTGATCCGAGGAGGTCGTTAACGATGGGCATGTTCGATAGTTTTCATATATCGGCGACGGCATTGACGTCACAGCGACTACGTATGGACACCGTGTCGGCAAACATTGCCAACGCCCAGACGACGCGCGGTAAGCTCGTCGATGGGGAGTGGCAACCGTATACGCGTAAGATGACGGTGTTGCAGGAAGCGCCGTTCCAGAAACAACTGGCGGGCGCCGTGAAGGGCGGGGTGCAAGTCGCACGCATCGTCGAGGACGAAGCCCCGTACAAGTTGTCTTACGACCCGAGCCATCCCGACGCGGACGAACGAGGGTACGTGCAATTGCCGAACGTGGATTTACTAAAAGAGATGGTCGACTTGATGGGCGCCACTCGTTCGTATGAGGCGAATATCGCCGCAATGAACGCGACGAAAGCGATGCTCGTCAAAGCGATGGAAATTGGTAAAGGATAAGGAGTGACAACATATGCAGATTAATCCGGTTTCAATGATTGGGGCGCAACCGACCACGCTTCCGAGTGTGAAGGATACCCCATCTCAGTTTGGATCATACTTGAACGAAGCGATGCGGTCGCTGAACGACGTGCAACAAGCGACGAGCGCGGCTCGGGCTGACTTGGCCGTCGGTAAGGCCGACCTTCACCAAGTGATGATTCAAAGCGAAGAGTCGTCGATTGCGATGCAACTCGCGATAGAGGTGCGGAACAAAGCTGTCGAAGCTTATCAAGAAATGATGCGAATGCAAGTTTAATGTAGAGGATGACGAGTTGCGATGAATGAAAAGTTAAAAGAACGATTCAGTTCACTGACCGGTTCGATCAAGGAGATGCCTGCGAACCGAAAAATCTTTTGGGGCATCGTCATCGCCGGCGTACTTCTCGTCGCGGTGATCCTCACCATGTTACTCGCTCGACCGAATATGGCGCCGCTATACACCAACTTGTCAGCGCAAGAAGCCGGAGAAGTGACGGAAAAACTGACGGCCGACGGGGTGAAGTCGGAAATCAAGGCGACGTCGAACGGTGTGAGCGTCTATGTGCCGAGTGAACGAGTCGACCAGTTGAAAGTAAACTTGGCGGCAGCCGGCATCCCAAAATCGGGCGCCATCGATTACAGCTTCTTCAGTGACAACGCCGGATTTGGAACGACCGACCGGGAAATGGCCGTGATCGAACGGAGTGCGATGCAAACCGAGCTCGAACGATTGATCACGCAAATCGAAGGCATCAACCAAGCGAAAGTCATCATTTCTTTGCCGGAAAAATCGGTGTTCTTGGCTGAAGACCAAGGGGAGCCGACGGCGTCGATCGTCTTAAACCTCGGGGCCGGCATGAATTTAGAGCCAGCGACGATCAAAGGGTTGTACCACTTGATCAGCAAGAGCGTGCCGAACTTGAAACCGGAGAACATCTCGGTCATGGACCAATACTTCACGTATTACGATTTGGACCAATCGACAATGGCCGGTGGCGGTTCGTCTGACCCGCTCGCCTTGAAACGTCAAGTCGAGAAAGATGTCCGTCAACAAATCCAACAGATGTTGTCCGTCCTGCTCGGGGAACGAAGTGTCCTCGTCTCGGTGACGGCGGACATCGACACGACCCAGACGGCAGAAGAGCAAAATCTTGTCACACCGGTCAACGAAGACAACATGGAAGGAATCGTCACGTCCGCCGAACGGATCGCTGAAGCGTACACGGGCGGTACCGGGACGACGACTGCGGCGGGAACGGCTGAGAACGATACCGTCAACTTCCCGGCTGCGACCGGGAACGGGACCGAAGAGAGCGAGAAGAACCATGAGATCATCAACTATGAAGTGAACCGCATCACGAAACAAATTCAAAATGCACCGTATACGATTCGCGACCTTGGCGTCCAGCTCATCGTCGAACCACCGAACGGTGCGACGACGATCGACCCGCAGCTTGAAGGCGACCTTGAAACGATGATGTACTCGATCATCCGGACGTCGCTCGCGAAGACGGGCGAGGCGCTCACCGAGGCCGAACTCGAACAAAAAGTCGTCGTCGTCTCACGGCCATTCGCCGAGACGCAAGAGGCGGCTGCTGTCGAGCAACCGACTCAATGGTGGATGTATGCGGCTGCGGCCGGTGCCGTCCTGTTGCTCGCGCTCGTGTTCTTCGCACTCCGGAAACGGAAAGAAGAACCGCTCAGCGAGACGAACGAATGGGAAGTACCGTATGAGGACGAAGTACCGGACCTCGATCTCGAAGAGCGGGGCGAAGGCGCCGTCAAGAAGAAACAGTTGGAGAAATTGGCGGAGAGCAACCCAGAGGAATTTGCCAAGCTTCTTCGCACTTGGATGTCTGAGGAGTGAGTACCGTGAACTATGCAAAACAATCGAACCGAGAAAAAGCGGCGATGCTCATGATCTCGCTCGGACCGGAAGTGGCGTCGAGCGTCTACAAGCATTTGTCCGAAGAAGAGATGGAGCAGTTGACGCTTCAAATCTCGGCATTGAAGAAAGTGTCTTCTGAACAAAAAGAAGCGATCATGGGAGAGTTTCATGAACTCGCCATGGCGCAGAGCTACATTACGCAAGGGGGCATCGGGTTCGCGAAAACGGTGCTCGAAAAAGCGGTCGGCGAAGAGAAGGCGATGGCACTCATCCATCGTCTCACGTCGACGCTTCAAGTCAGACCGTTCGAGTTCGCGCGTAAAGCCGATCCGAAACAGCTTTTGAACTTCATCCAGAACGAGCATCCTCAGACGATTGCTTTGATTTTGGCGCATCTCGAGCCGGTCAAATCTGGTCAAATCTTGTCCGAACTACCGCCCGAGATTCAATCGGAAGTCGCCAAGCGGATCGCCACGATGGACCGTCTCAATCCGGACGTCATCCATGAAGTCGAACAGATCCTTGAGAAGAACTTGTCGCAAACCGACATGCAGGATTATGCGCAGTCTGGAGGCATCGAAGCTGTGGTCGAAGTGCTCAACGGCGTCGACCGCACGACAGAACGAACGATACTCGACGCGCTCGAGATCGAAGACCCGGAACTGGCCGAAGAAATCAAGAAGCGGATGTTCGTCTTCGAAGACATCGTCACGCTCGACTCGCGGGCGATTCAACGAATCATTCGCGAAGTCGCAAACGACGATTTACTGCTCGCCCTCAAAGTGTCGTCCGAAGAAGTCAAACAAGTCATCTTCAAAAACATGTCACAACGCATGGTCGATACGTTCAAAGAAGATATGGAATTCATGGGGCCTGTCCGGTTGCGTGACGTCGAAGAGGCGCAAAGCCGAATCGTCGGCATCATCCGTCGCCTAGAAGACGTCGGAGAAATCGTGATCAGCCGCGGCGGAGGAGATGACATCGTTGTCTAGTGTGATCAAACGAGGGCGTGCGACCTCGCTCCGACCGCAACGGATCGACTCGAAGCCGTTATTTGAGACGGTCGACGTATTACCCGAAGTCGATCACGAGTCAGAGATCGCAGACCGCTATGAAAAACTCAAGCAAGAAGAAGCCGCAGCCAACGAACGCTTACACGCCTCACAAGAAGCGTTAGAGCGTCTGAAGGACGACACGCTTGCGGCTGCGTACGAAGAAGGTCGTGCTGCCGGTTTCGCGCAAGGCCAGACGGAAGGGAAGGCAGAGTTCGAAGAATTGACGACACGGTTGAACACCGTGCTCGTCGAACTCGAACGACTATACGACGACAAGTGGCGTTCAGCCGAACAGCACCTCGTCGCCCTCGCCGTCGAAGTCGGCGCCAAGTTGACGACCGACCTCGTGCGTAAAGAAGAGACGTTATTCGCTGATATGATTCGCCAACAACTGCTCCGAGAATTAGATGCCGAGTCGTTGACGGTTTATGTCCATCCGACTCGTCTCGCCTCGATTCAACGGTTCGAGTCGACGTGGCGGTCTGAACAGACGCCACTGCTGAAATATCGTGCGGACGCGAGCTTGTCAGAGACGAGTGTCCGCATCGAGACGCCGCAACACGGCACTGAACTCGATTTGTCGTACAGCTTGGAACGGATCCGCTCTAACATCGAGGAGGTCTTGGCCGATGGCGCTTATTGAACGCGTCGCCGCAACGTTGGCGCGCTCACCGGAAGACGAGTACGTGCGTAAAGTCGGCCGTGTTTGCCGAGTCGTCGGACTTATGATCGAATCGAACGGACCGAGTGCCTTTGTCGGTGAAAGATGTCTGATCGAATTACCGGCCGGACAGTCCGTCGAGGCCGAAGTCGTCGGGTTCAACGAAGAGCGAGTGCTCCTCATGCCGTACGGGGAGACGACACAGATCGCTCCGGGCTGCATCGTCAAAGGGACCGGTCGTATGCTCCAAGTTCCGGTCGGCTTTGAACTGATCGGTCAAGTGTTAGACGGGCTCGGTCGTCCGCTCTCGGGTGAAGCTCCGGCTACCGTGAAACGTTATGACGTGTTGCGCAAGCCGCCGAACCCGCTCGAACGGCCGCGCATTTTGGACAGTCTATCGACCGGTGTCCGTATTATCGACGGTCTGTTGACTGTCGGCAAAGGGCAGCGGGTCGGACTGTTCGCTGGTTCCGGGGTCGGGAAATCGACGTTGCTCGGGATGATCGCCAAACGGTCTTCGGCTGATATTAACGTCATCGCCTTAATTGGGGAGCGTGGCCGGGAAGTGAAGGAATTCATTGAAAACGAACTTGGACCGGAAGGGATGGCCCGTTCAATCGTTATCGTGGCGACGAGCGATCAGCCCCCGCTTGTCCGGTTGAAAGGCGCCTACACGGCGACAGCGATCGCCGAGTACTTCAGAGACGAAGGGAAAGAAGTCGTGTTGATGATGGACTCGGTGACCCGCTTCGCTATGGCGCAACGAGAGATCGGCCTGGCGACCGGTGAGCCACCGACATCGAAAGGGTACACGCCGTCAGTCTTCGCGATGTTGCCGCAACTGCTTGAACGGAGCGGCACGGCCGTGGCGGGCTCGATCACTGCGTTCTACACGGTGCTCGTCGATGGGGACGATATGAACGAACCGATTGCCGATGCGGTACGGGGGATCCTCGACGGTCACTTCGTCATGGACCGAGCACTTGCCAACCGTGGCCAGTTCCCGGCCATCCATGTCTTGAAGTCGATCAGTCGGGTCATGAACCAGATCGCCTCACCCGCGCATCGGGAGAGCGCGATAACATTTCGGAGCTGGCTCGCCACGTATTTGGACGCCGAGGACTTGATCAACATCGGAGCGTACAAAAAAGGGACGAACCCGGCCATCGATACGGCCATTGATCAATATCCGCGACTGCTCACATTTTTAAAGCAGTCGATTGAAGAAGAGGCATCGTTCGAGCAGACGCTCGATCGTCTCGCCCAAATCGCAAGAGGTGAATCATGAACAGGTTATTACTAGAACGCATCATGCCGATCGCCGAACACGCGAAAGAAGAGACGGCGACCGAAGTGAGAGGGCTTAAGGCGCGCCTTGAGGGCGACATGGAGGAGCTGTATCGTCTCGTCGTGACATACGAGACGCTCATGAAGAGTCAAGACGAACAGGAAGGTGTCATCGATTTGCTCATGTCTCAATATCGTGAGAAAGCACGCGAACAATTGAAACGACAAATCGAGACACAACAACTCGTCGTCCAACAGTCACGTAATCGATATCACTTGGCTCAAGAGCGACTGCTCGGGAAAGTCGTCGAGGAGAAGAAGTACGTGACGCTCCATGAAAAAGCGAGCCAGCACGAAGTGGCTGTTTCAAAATTGACGGAGCAACACTTTATTGATGAACTGGCAGTCATTCATCACGGGAAAGGGAAGTAAGCTGATGGAAAAAGAGAACAATAAGCGCGGGGTGCAGTTGTTAGTCGCTCTTGTCCTCGTCCCGGCGATTTTCCTACTCGTCGGAGGCATCGTCGTCATGAACTACGCGATGGACCGTCCGCTCATGTCGGTACCGTTCCTCGAAATCAAAGAAGAGCGCCCGGTCGAGAAGAACGTCAACGTGACGGGGATCGATTCGGACGCGTCGAATCGCTTGAAAGTCGCGAACGCTGAAATCGAGAAACTTCGCGGCGAGAACGTCGAGCTGACGAATGAGGTGAAGGCGCGCCAAGAGGAAGTGTCCCGTCTCATCAAAGAGCGAGACCGTCTGTTGACCGAATTGAGCGCCGCGGCCGCAACGGAAGAGACGACCTCGGACGTGTCACGTGTGTATGAAGAAATGTCGGCCAAACAGGCGGCGGCCATCATGAACGAGCTTGAAAGCCCGCAAGTGGCCAACCTGTTAAAACAACTGTCGCCAAAGCAACAAGCCGACATATTAGGGCGGATGGATGCGCAACGGGCAGCCGTTGTCACCCAGTTGCTCCAGTAGACGTGAGGAGGACACGACCATGAATATCGCCTTGCTCGCCCAAGCGGTTCAAGGAACGACGCAAAAAGGCGGGGAAGCAACGGCTTCCCCGACCGGTCAATTTTTACAGTTGCTGTCTTCGATGCTCGGAACGTTCATCGAGACGCCTGAAGCGGAAATGGAGCCCGCTGAGCCGAAACAAACGATTGCGCTCGACCAATTGTCAAACGAACTTGAACAGTGGCTTCAAAAGCCTGAGAGCCTCGAATGGTTGAAAGTGTTACCGCAAGATGCGTATCGTCAGTTCATGGATGCTTATACCGGTTTGTTGTCCCAAGCTGGCACAGCTGTCGTCACGGACGAACTTGCCGTGCAGGCACAAGCCCAAGCACCACTCGTGACAAATACGCTCGTCCCGGTACCGACGTTGAAAGAACGCGACGTAAAAGCCGAGGCGGACAAAGGGGCGCTCGAAGCGAACGTCCGTGTCATTCAACAAATCGTGACGCAGTTTAACGGCACGTTAGGACAGACCCCTAAAACAGTACCCGCTCCAAAACAAGTTGAAACATCGTGGACGTCGATCGTGAAAGAGACGATCGAGTTGGTCCCGAAAGGAACAACTTGGACAAAACCGCAAATCGATGTGGACACAATCATGTACGCTTCAAAAAGCTCGCTTCCGGAAAATTTGAAGGCCCGGATTGAGGCGGCGCTTCATCGGGCCCCGTTCCAAAGCGGGGCGGATGGGTCGAAAGTATTCACCGTCCGGCTTTATCCGGAACAACTAGGAGAACTTGTCGTGAAGCTCGAACGGACGAACGGTGAACTCGTCGTGAAGTTGTTCGCGAGCAACCAAGATGCGAAGCAACTGCTCCAATCGCAACTTCAGCAGTTGCATCAAACACTCCAACCGCTCTCGCCGAACGTTCGGGTCGAACTGAACTTGACGCAACAGGCACTCGATGCGAAAGCATCGACGTTCTCAGGGGAACAGTCAGAAGCAGAGCAAGAGCAGCAGGAACAATCGAAAGGAGAGTCAGAAGATGACGACCATCCAACCGAAGACGAATGATTTCTCGTTGCCCGATCAATCAGCCCCAAAAGCAACGAATCAATACGACAAAAACATGTTCTTGAAATTGCTGCTCGCGCAGCTCGCGAACCAAGACCCGATGTCGCCGATGGAAGACCGAGAGTTTATCGCCCAGATGGCACAGTTCTCTTCACTCGAGCAGATGCAGACGATTTCGAAGCAGCTCGATTCGGTGCTCGTCGACCGTCATATGTCATCTATCTCCGAGTTCAGCAACATGATCGGCAAGACGATCGACTATAAGACCGAGACGGCCACCGAGACGATCAGAGGATCGGCTCGTGTCATCTCAATTTCGAGAACGGACGAGGCCGGTTATATGGCAGACCTTGAAGACGGCACGTCCGTCAGCGTATACGACATCACGTCCATCAAACAAGCATAGGAGGAATTACCATGTTAAGAGCAATGTACTCAGGAATCAGTGGACTTAAGAACTTCCAGTCCAAGCTTGACGTCATCGGGAACAACATCGCCAACGTTAACACGTTCGGCTACAAAAAAGGTCGTGTCACGTTCAAGGACCTCGTCAGCCAACAAGTCGGCAGTGCCACCGCCGCCAACGCGGTCAGCGGTGGGGTCAACCCGAAAGAAGTCGGACTCGGGGGCACGATGGCGACCGTCGATAACGTCTACAACCAAGGTGCGATGCAAAATACAGGTCGCGCCCTCGACGTCGGGATTTCAGGCGAAGGGTTCTTCGCACTCAACGTGAACGGACAAACGCAATATACACGTGCCGGTAACTTCTATACGGACAACGCCGGCGACATCGTCAACGGCGACGGTTCCTACTTGCTCAGCACGACCGGACAAAAAATCACCATCCCGCCTGGGGCGAAATCACTATCGATTGGGAAAGACGGTCAAGTGAGTTACGTCAACGACGCCGGTGCGTCGACGACGGTCGGCCAAATTCAAGTCGTCACGTTCGCCAACAACGCTGGTCTTTCAAAAGTCGGAGCGAATAACTTCATCCAATCACAAAACTCAGGCAACCCAAACCCAGGTATTCCGGGGCAACAAGGTCGAGGTGAGCTCGTCTCCGGCGCGCTCGAGATGTCGAACGTCGACTTGTCTGAAGAGTTCACCGAAATGATCGTCGCGCAACGCGGATTCCAAGCGAACACCCGTATCATCACGACATCGGACGAGATTTTACAAGAACTCGTCAACTTGAAACGCTGATGATTCGCGTCACGGGCCTACGCGGTGATGCGTTCGTGTTGAACGCCTTGTTCATTGAGACGGTCAAGGCGGAGCCGGACACGATTATCCACTTGTTTAACGGCAAGACGTATATCGTCAAAGAAACGAAGCAAGACGTCATCGACCGGACGACGGCATTTTACCGTACGATCGGTCTGGTTGGAACGATAGTCACAAGAGGTGAAGAAGATGAGTGAAGAAAAACAAAAAGGCGGCGCCATGAAGATGGTGCTCATCCTGCTCGTCGTCCTGCTCGTCATGGGGGGAGCCGGGTTTATGACTTATAAATATTTGTTCGGCGACAACGTGACGGCCAAGACGAAACCGGTCACGGCCGTAGAGTTGGCCGAACGGAGCTTCACGACGGATGACATGACGACGAACATTCAAGATGAACGTTTCATCAACGTCCAGTTCACGGTCGTCACAGACTCTGCCGAGACGAGAGAAGACCTTGAGCTACGGAAGTTCCAAGTGCACAACGTCATCCTTGGTGATTTGGCCGGAATGACGAAAGCACAGCTCACAACGAAAGAAGATATGCAAAAGTTTGAACAGTCGCTGCGCGAACAATTGAACGGCCTGCTTGAAAAAGGTGAGGTTCAGCGCGTCTACATGACGAAGAAAATCATACAGTGAGGTGGCATCATGGGAGAAGTACTGTCTCAACAAGAAATTGATGCCCTGTTATCAGCGCTAAGCAGCGGAGACGTCGAGGCGGATTCGTTTTTGGCCCAAGAAGAAGAACGGAAAGTCCGGCAATACGATTTCAAACGGGCCGTCCGTTTCTCGAAAGACCAGATCCGCAGCCTCACCCGCATCCATGAGCATTTCACACGGATGTTGACGACATTTTTCTCGGCGCAACTCCGTACGTACGTCCAGTTCACCGTCAATTCGGTCGAACAGCTGCCGTATGACGAGTTCATTCATTCCATCCCGAGCATGACGATGATCAATTTGATCGAAGCACCGCCACTTAACGGTCGTTTCATCATCGAAGTCAACCCGAACATCTCTTACGCGATGCTCGATCGTCTGCTCGGCGGACCGGGAGTGGAAATCGAGAAAGTCGACAGTTTCACCGAAATCGAGATGCGGATTTTGACACAACTATACAAACGTGCGTTTTCCTCGTACGGAGACGCCTGGGAGTCGATCGCGGAAGTGAAGTCCGAGATGACGGCCGTCGAAGTGAATCCCCAGTTTCTTCAGCTTGTGTCACCGAACGAGACGGTCGTTCTCGTTTCGATCGGGGTGACGATTGGTGAAGTGAGCGGGACGATTAACGTCTGCCTGCCGTTCGTCACGATCGAACCGGTCCTCTCGAAGCTGTCGAGTCATTATTGGATGCAAGAGGCGAACCGGCGCAACGCGACCGGAAGCAGTAAAGAACCGCTCAAAGCTCAATTGATGAATTCGTCGGTCGAGGTCGTCTCATTACTCGGCGAGACGACAATCACATTCGGAGACTTGTTGCATTTAGAAGTGGGTGACTGCTTGACGCTCGATCAGTTAGTGAAAGAACCGCTGTCGGTCATGATAGGGGAAAATAAAGTGTTTAGAGGGCAAGTCGGTGTGAGCGGGAAACGGATGGCGGTCCAAGTATTACACCGGGTGAAGGAGGAAGAGCAATGAGTGAGATGTTGTCACAAGATGAAATCGACGCGTTATTACGAGGGACGAGCGACAACTCGGCACCGCAAGAAGTAGCACAAGAAGAACATTTAGACTCGATGGAAAGCGACGCGCTCGGCGAAATCGGGAATATCTCGTTCGGAAACTCGGCGACGGCGTTATCGACACTGTTGCAACAGAAAGTCGAGATCACGACGCCGGTCGTCAGTGAAGTGAAAATCGAGGCGTTACGCGAGCGTTATCCGACGCCGCACGTCGCGCTTCGTGTCGGTTACACCGAAGGGTTGAAAGGAGAGAACGTGCTCGTGTTGACGCGAGAAGACGCAGCCATCATCTCCGACTTGATGCTCGGTGGGACCGGTATCGGCGTCGATGCGGAAGGACTTGACGAGATCCGTCTTTCAGCCGTCCAAGAGGCGATGAACCAAATGATGGGGGCGGCAGCGACGTCGTTGTCGACCGTCTTCTCGAAAAAAATCGATATCTCACCGCCGCTCGTCGAAGTGTTCGACGCGACAAAAACGCAGACGATCATCGATCGGCTCGAACTGTGGGAGACGATGGTGCTCATCGAGTTCAACTTGAAAGTCGGGACGTTGATCGACTCAAAAATCGTTCAAATCGCCCCAATCGAATTCGGAAAGCAACTCGTCAACGAACTGATGGCGGCCACGTCGCCTCAGCCGGCGCCTGTCGCACCGAAACAACCGGAACCGACAAAACAACCAGAACCGGCCAGACCGGTCGCTACGGCACCGCGTCCGGAGACGAAAGCAACGCCTGAAGTGGCGGTTAGCCAAGCGGAATTCATGCCGCTCCACGCCCCGAGTTCTTATGACCCGGTGCCGGCAAACTTAGGCTTGCTCTACGATGTCCCGCTCAACGTGACGGTCGAACTCGGCCGGACGAAACGGTCGGTACGAGAAGTACTCGAATTGTCGCAAGGGTCGATCATCGAACTAGATAAGTTGGCAGGGGAACCTGTCGATATATATGTGAACCAACAACGCATTGCCCGCGGCGAAGTCGTCGTCATCGAAGAAAACTTCGGGGTGCGCGTGACAGAAATCATTCAACCGCACGAGCGGATTGGAATCGTTTAAGGAGGAAGAACAATGAGTGCAAAAATTTTAGTGGTAGACGATGCGGCGTTCATGCGCATGATGATCAAAGATATTTTAACGAAGAATGGGTTTGAAGTCGTCGGTGAGGCGGAGAACGGTGTAGACGCGGTCGCGAAGTATCGCGAATTGACGCCTGACCTCGTCACGCTTGATATCACGATGCCTGAGATGGACGGACTTGCGGCACTCAAAGAGATTCGCGGTTTCGATTCGAACGCGAAAGTGATCATGTGTTCGGCGATGGGCCAGCAAGCGATGGTCATCGATGTGATTCAAGCTGGAGCGAAAGATTTCATCGTGAAGCCGTTCAACGCGGAACGTGTCATCGAAGCAGTCTCTAAAACGGTCGCACAATGAACAAGTGGTGGTTGATTATCCTTCTCGTGGTCGGTCTGTATGGGCCGGCCACGGTTGAGGCCGCCACCGTCGAGAAGCAGTTCGAGCAACAGCAAGAGCAGACAGAGACCCCGAAAACGGAGTCGACTACCGTTTCGACGATTGGCACGCTAGTGAAGGTTATTCTCAGCCTCGTCGTCGTTATCGGTGGTTTTCTCGTCTTGATGCGCTGGTTGAGCGCTCGGACGCAAGGGGTGAAGACGGCCCAACATATGAAACATTTAGGCGGTGTACCGCTCGGGAAAGATCGTTCGGTCCAACTCGTCAAACTCGGCGACCAAGTGTATGTGCTCGGTGTCGGGGAATCGATTCAATTGATTGATCGTGTCGAGTCAGACACGCTTGATGAGGAAGTGACTGAAAATTTACCGGTGACCGGTTCGAACGGCTCCGCATTTTTAGATACGTTTAAACAACAGTTGTCCCAGATTGAACAAGCGAGGAAGAATCAATGACGACGATTGAACAATTGATCAACTTAGAAACACCGGACAGTACGTCGACGTCGATCAAGTTGCTCGTCGTGTTGACGCTGCTCACGCTCGCTCCGTCGTTCTTGATTTTGATGACGTGCTTCACGCGTGTCGTCGTCGTGTTGTCATTCATACGCCCGGCACTCGGGACGCAACAAACGCCGCCGAACCAGCTCATTATCGGCCTCGCGCTGTTCATCACATTGTTCGTCATGTCACCGGTATTGTCCGACTTGAATGAGAAGGCACTCACGCCTTACATGGACGACCAGATCAGTCAAGACGAGGCGTTCGAAGAGGCGAGCAATACGATGAAACGATTCATGGCAAAATATACGCGGCAAGAAGACTTGCAACTGTTCATCAAGTACGGCAACTATGAGCAACCGGAGTCGATTGAAGACGTGCCGCTCCTCGCAATGGTGCCAGCTTACGCCATCAGCGAACTGAAGACGGCGTTTCAAATCGGGTTCATGATTTTCTTGCCGTTTTTGATCATCGATATGGTCGTGGCGAGTGTGCTCATGTCGATGGGGATGATGATGCTCCCGCCGGTCATGATTGCCTTACCGTTCAAACTGTTGTTGTTCGTATTAGTGGATGGGTGGCATTTGATCGTGGAGTCACTGCTTAGAAGTATGTAGGAGGAACGATTATGACGCAGGAAATGGTCATTTATTTGGCGACAGAGAGTGTGTGGACATTGCTCAAGATTGCGATGCCGCTACTGCTCATCTCCCTCGTCGTCGGTCTCGTCATTTCGATATTACAGGCGACGACACAAATTCAAGAGCAGACGCTCTCTTTCGTCCCAAAGATCGTTTCGGTCTTTATCGGGCTCGTCGTCTTCGGTCCTTGGATGTTGCAACAAATCGAGGGGTTCACCCGGATGATCTTTGAACTGATGGTTGAGGTTGCCTCGAAATGAATGCGGTCGACTTCATCAGTCTTTACGGTTTGACGTTCGCGCGGCTTTCCGGTTTTTTCGTCAGCGTGCCGCTCTTCTCGTCACGCCAGTTACCGGTCATGCACCGCGTCGCGTTCAGCGCGTTACTCGCTTATTATGCGATGTTCACGGTGACGGAACCGATTCAAATGAGCGAGGCGTTCATCGTGCAAGTATTGTATGAAGTGCTCATCGGGCTATTGCTCGGCATTTTGATCAATATTTTGTTCTTCGCCCCGCAAATCGCCGGCGGTGTCATCGACCTTCAGTTAGGTTTGGCGATGGCTTCGGCGTACGACCCGATGTTTGGCGGACAATCTCCGCTCATTGGACGGTTTTACTATATTTTCACGCTGTTCATCATGCTGTCGACGAATATGCATTTACTGCTCATCGACGGGATTTATTATAGTTTTCAAATTTATCCACCCGGTCAACCGATGATCAATTTCACCGAAGCGTCACTCATGATGGCGGTAAAAGTCGTCACGATGACGATGCTCGTCGCGTTACAGCTCGCCCTGCCGATGATGGCGTCGTTACTGCTCGTCGACTTGGCGCTAGGGTTTTTAGCAAAATCGGCGCCACAGTTCAACATCTTCGCGATCGGTTTTTCATTCAAACTCATCGCCGGGTTCTCGGTCATGGTCGTCATGATGGGTCTGACGTTGAATGGCATCAGCCAGTTCATCCCATTGTTGCAAGACGTGTTGCGTGATTTTATGACGCTGTTAGGAGACGTTTCATGAAGCCTCTATATCCTTTATCGGTCGATCTTCAGTTTTTTGCAGGAGAAAAAACAGAAAAAGCGACCCCGCGAAAACGCCAAGACTCACGGAAGAAGGGCCAAGTCGCCAAATCAGCCGACTTGACCGGTGCGTTTGCCTTGTTCGCCATGTTTCTCATGCTCTCTTTTCTCGGCCCGTACATCGGGAAACAACTGTTCACGTTGACGAAAGATTTGCTCGGACCGAATTATTTATTGACCGACTTGTCAAACGGCATGGCCGGTATGCTCGTCGATTTGTTGTTCCGAGTTGGGCTTATTCTGGCCCCATTCTTCATCGTTGCGGTCGTGTTCGGCGTCTTGGTCAACTACTTTCAGATTGGACCGCTCTTCTCGACGGAGGCGATTCAGCCGAAACTCGAACGAATCGACCCACTCAAAGGGGTCAAACGGATTGTCAGCATGAAAGCGGTCGTCGAATTTTTAAAGTCCTTATTCAAATTATTGATGATCCTGACGACCGCCGTCACCGTCCTTTGGCAAAACCAAGACAAGCTGTCCCGTATGGCTGTCGAACACGTCCGGGAATCGATCGTCGCGCTCGCGAGCATCACGATCGAGCTCGGACTTTGGGTGAGCGTTGCTTTGCTCGCACTCGCACTGTTCGACTTTTTCTATCAACGGTTTGACTTTGAAAAATCGATTCGGATGTCCAAGCAAGACATTAAAGATGAGTATAAGAACAGTGAAGGTGACCCGCTCATCAAGTCGAAAATCAAGCAACAACAGCGGGAGATGGCGATGCGCCGGATGATGCAAGAGATTCCAAACGCCGACGTCGTCATCACGAACCCGACCCATTTTGCCGTCGTCATCCGGTACGACGACCAAAAAGACTTCGCACCGCTCGTCGTCGCCAAAGGAGTCGACCGCGTCGCGTTCCACATTCGCGATGTGGCAAAAGAACACAAAATCCCGATTGTCGAGAACAAACCGCTCGCCCGCGCCTTGTATGCGCAAATGGAGATCGGGGAAGTCGTCGACGAGTCATTTTATCAAGCGATCGCCGAAGTACTCGCGTTCGTCTACCAACTGAAACAACCGTCTTGAGGAGGAGTATGTGTTGGCTGTAAAAGCTAAAGATTTCGCGGTATTGATTGGCGTTCTCATGATCGTCGTCATGCTCGTCATCCCGTTACCGGGATTCATGTTAGATTTTCTGATCATTGTCAATATATTGATTGCCCTGCTCATCTTGCTCGTGGCCATGAACGCGCGGGAAGCGCTCGATTTCTCGGTCTTCCCGTCGCTCTTACTGATCGTGACGTTGTTCCGACTTGGATTGAACGTATCGACGACCCGCTCGATTTTATCGAACGGCTACGGCGGAGAAGTCATCGCCACGTTCGGTAACTTCGTCGTCGGGGGGAACGTGCTCGTCGGATTCGTCGTCTTCCTCATCCTCGTCATCATCCAATTCGTCGTCATCACAAAAGGTGCAGAACGGGTCTCGGAAGTATCGGCCCGCTTCACGCTCGATGCGATGCCAGGGAAACAGATGGCGATCGATGCCGATTTGAACTCGGGTCTGATCGATGACAAGCAAGCTCAAATCCGTCGCAAAAAGATTCAAAGTGAGGCCGACTTTTACGGGTCGATGGACGGGGCCTCGAAGTTCGTCAAAGGAGATGCCATCGCCGGTATCATCATCGTCGTCATCAACTTGATCTTCGGGATCATCATCGGGAGTGTCCAAATGGGACTCCCGGTCGGACAGGCGTTTCAAACGTTCTCGCTCATGACGATCGGGGACGGCCTCGTCGGACAGATCCCGGCGCTCCTCATCTCGACGGCGACCGGTATTATCGTCACCCGTGCCGTCTCGGACGGCAATCTAGGCGAAGACGTCGTCGACCAGCTCGGACAGAATCCGACGTTGCTTTACATCGCAGGGTCAATCGTCATTATGCTCGGTATCATTTCACCGAGCCTACTTCCGGTGACACTCCTCATCGCCGGTGTCGCTTTTTACGGTGCGTATGCGATGCGGCGGAATATAAAACGGGCCATCGAACAACCTTTGCCCGACGAAGAACCGGCCGCACCGACGGAGACGGTCGTCTCGCTCCTACAAATCGATGCGATCGAGTTCGAGTTCGGATACGGATTGATCCCGCTTGCCGATGAGTCGCAAGGCGGTGACTTGCTCGATCGCGTCGTCATGATTCGTCGTCAGCTCGCGCTTGAACTCGGTTTCATCTTGCCGACGGTCCGAATCCGTGACCATTTGCAACTGTCGCCGAACGCGTATCGGATTAAAGTGAAAGGCAACGTCGTCGCCGAAGGGGAACTGTTACTCGATCACTACTTGGCGATGAGCCCAGGAATCGAAGACCCCGAAGTGTACGGCATCGAGACGACCGAACCAGCATTCGGTCTCCCGGCGTTATGGATTGATGAAGAGACGCGTGCTCGTGCCGAGATGAGCGGGTACACGGTCGTCGACCCGCCGTCAGTCGTGGCGACACACTTGACGGAGACGCTCAAGAAACATGCTGCCGATCTGCTCGGTCGGGAAGAGACGAAACAACTTGTCGAACATTTGAAAGAGACGCACCCGGTACTCGTCGAAGACGTCACGCCGGCCGTCTTATCCATCGGGGACATTCAAAAAGTGCTCCGCCATCTATTGAAAGAGCACGTCTCGATCCGCAATTTGCCGCTCTTGTTTGAGACGATGGCCGACTACGGCAAAGTGACGAAAGATGCCGAGATTCTTGGGGAATACTGTCGTCAAGGACTGTCCCGTCAACTGACGGACCAAGTCAGCCCACCGGACGGACCGTTGTACGTCGTCACGCTCGGAGGACAGACGGAACAACTCATTCAAGACGCTGTCCAGAAAACAGAGTTCGGGAATTATTTGGCGCTTGATCCCGATCAAGCGCGCGAGATCATCGAACGTTCGGGCGAACAGCTATCGATGTTCGAACGCTACGGCGCCTCGGCCGTCATCCTCTGTTCTCCGACGATTCGTTTATTCGTCAGACAACTGCTCGAGCGTTACTATCCGGACGTACCGGTGCTCGCCTATAACGAACTGCTCAGTTCGGTCGAAGTGAAAAGTATTGGGGTGATTTAAATGCAAATCAAAAAGTTTACCGGCAAGACGATGAGCGAGGCGATGGCGAAAGTGAAGCAAGAACTCGGCGATGAGGCCGTCATCTTGAACTCCCGTCAAGTGAAGACGGGATGGTTCGGGTTGTTCGCTTCGAAACAAGTCGAAGTCATCGCCGCGCTTGAAAAAGCGCCGCTCCACACGAAGCCGCGGACGGAAGCAATCCCGGTGAAACGTCCGACCGCGCCAGAGGCACGAAAGCAGAAGCCGGCCCCTGACGTAGCACCGGTATTATCTGTCCCCCGGCGTTTACCGCTGGGAATGGAGCACATCGAGACGTTGCTTTCAACGGAATCGTTTCAAGGGACGGCATGGGAAGAACAGCTCAATGAACTGTTTTACACGACGAAGTCGATCGAGGCCGTCGAACAGTTCGTTCACGACCAGATTGAACGGGCCTTCCCGCCAGTCCCGGATACGCTACGCTACGTCATGCTCGTCGGGCCGACCGGTGTCGGCAAGACGACGACGCTCGCGAAACTGGCCGCTCATTATAAGCTCGATGAAGGCAAGACGGTCGGATTGATCACGACCGACACGTATCGAATCGCCGCCATCGAGCAGCTCAAGACGTACGCCGAGATTTTGAACATCCCGGTCGAAGTGGCGTACGACTTCGATGACTTCAAACGGGCGAAGCAACTGTTCGCAAGGAAAGACATCGTCTTGATCGATACCGCCGGGCGCAATTTCCGCGACGAGGCGTACGTCGAACAGTTCCACCAGCATCACGACTTTTCAGAGACGAACTTGTCGCTCGTCCTCAGTTTGACATCCAAGTTGAAAGATATGGAGATGATTTATAGCCAGTTCGAGCAATTGCCGCTCGGGTCCCTCATCTTTACGAAAGCGGATGAGACGAGCGACATCCATGCCATGTATAAACTCGTCCATGACAGCGGTCTTCCGGTCGCCTGGTTGACGGACGGACAGGAAGTGCCGGACGACCTCGTCGAAGGCACACCCGAACGATTGACACGGAAGATGCTTCAGAAAGAAGGGTGGCCGCGATGGACCAAGCAAGGCGTCTAAGGGCAAAAACGGATAGCGCACCGACGACCATCGCCTTCGCTAGCGGCAAAGGCGGGGTCGGGAAGACGAACGTCTGTGTCAACACAGCGATCGGGCTCGTCGAACTCGGTAAACGCGTCTTGATCGTCGACCTCGACCTTGGCATGGCGAACGTACACATCCTCTTGAACGCGTCACGTTCAAGAACGATGGTCGATTCTGTGAAAGCTCGGATTCCGCTCGTCTCCTCTGTTCAGAAAGACGTCCATGGTGTCGATATATTACATGGGGGAAGCGGACTCGATGCGTTAGTCCAATTCTCAGACAGCGACATGCAATTTTTAATGCGCGAACTTGAAGTGTTGACCGACTATGACTATGTCTTGTTTGACATGGGAGCGGGGGCGACCGACACGTCACTTCAGTTCATCGCCGGATGCGATGAGATGTTCTTGATTTTGACGCCGGAGCCAACTTCGCTCATGGACGGTTACGCGTATACGAAACTCGTCCATCAGCAATATCCTGATTTACCGCTCGGGGTCATCGTCAATCGTGCCCAGTCCGGGGACGAGGCGCTTCAATGTTTTGAACGAATGGAAGTCGCATGTAAGCAATTTTTAAATAAATCGATTCGATTCCTCGGCTTTCTACCCGATGACCCGTCTGTCAGAAAAGCGGTCATCGCCCAAGTCCCGTTTTATGAATTCGACCGGAAAAGTGATATCAGCTGGCGACTCGAGCGTGTATTGACGACGCTCACCGGGACGCCACCTAGGCCGCGTCACTTCATGGATCGCTTAGTCGGGAACTTACGACGCCAGTGGAACCGAGTCTAACGACAGGGAGGCAATATAGATGGACGTGAACGAATACTTAGGGTTGTTTTTAGATGAGGCACAAGAGCATATCCAGTCGGTCAACACGCAGTTGTTGAAGCTCGAACAGACGGGAAGTTTTGAGGCGGTCCAAGAGATTTTCCGCTCGGCGCATACACTTAAAGGGATGTCGGCGACGATGGGCTATGAACATGTCGCCAACTTGACGCACGAGATGGAGAGCGCGCTCGACCTCGTTCGAGGCGGAAAGAAAGAAAGCAACCAACTGTTGCTCGATACGATGTTCTCGGCGATGGAGCAGATTGAAGAGATGATCGCCGACATCGAGAGCGGCGGCAGAGGGTCGAACGTCGACGTCGGTGCGACGGTGAAGGCGTTCCAATCGTTCATCGGTCATGAAGAGTCCGCAGCCATCGAGGAGGTCTCGCCGTTCACTGTCGACTTATATACCGACTCGGTCGTCGAGCAAGCGAAACAGACCGGTTTCGAGGCGTTCCAGCTAAACGTCAAACTGTCGGACGCGGTCGTTTTGAAAGCGGCCCGTGCCTACATGGTGTTCGATCGCTTGCAAGAGCTCGGCGAAGTCGTCCGGACGGTGCCGGATACAGAAGCGATTGAACAAGAACAGTTTGAGCTCTCGTTCGATGTGTTGTTCTTGTCGCAAGAGTCGGCCGAAGTGATCGAGCATGCCGTGTCGCAAGTGTCAGAAGTCGAACGGGTGCAAGTGACGGTGTTCACGAGCGCACACGAGAGCGTACCGGAAGTCGCGGCGAGCGTTGAAGCAGTCGCTGTGCCCGAAGTGAAGCCACAACCGTCCGCGCAAGAAGTCGAAGAAGTGAAAGACCAACCCGTCGCCCAAGCGAAGACGATTCGGGTCAACCTAGAACGGATCGACCGGCTCATGAACTTGTTCGAAGAGTTCATCATCGACCGTGGACGCCTCGAGCGTCTCGCCGATGAAGTCGGTCAGCCTGAGTTGAATGAGACGGTCGAGAAGATCAAACGAGGGACGAACGAGTTGCAATCGCTCGTCTTGACACTTCGGATGATGCCGATCGAGCAAGTGTTCAACCGGTTCCCGCGCATGGTGCGCTCGGTCGCGAAAGACATCCATAAGAAAGTCCAACTCGATATCACAGGTGCCGAAACCGAGCTCGACCGGACCGTCATCGATGAGATTGGCGACCCGCTCGTCCACTTGATCCGTAACGCCATCGACCACGGGATCGAGTTGCCTGAAGTTCGTGAACAAGCCGGGAAAGACAAACAAGGAAAATTGTCACTGCGCGCCTATCACGGCGGCAACCGCGTCTTCATCGAAATCGAGGACGACGGTGCCGGCATTAACGTCGATAAAGTCCGGGCCAAAGCGCTCGAACGCGGTGTCCTCACAGCCGACGAGGCGGCGGCGATGTCGGACAACGAACTGGCGATGCTCATCTTCGCACCTGGGTTTTCAACGGCGGACGTCGTCACAGACTTGTCGGGCCGCGGTGTCGGACTGGACGTCGTCAAAAACAAAATCGAATCGCTCGGTGGGGTCGTCTCGCTTGAGACCGTCGTCGGTCAAGGGACGAAGTTCCAAGTCAGCCTCCCGCTCACGCTGTCGATCATCTCGGCGATGCTCGTGTTAGCTGGCGATGAAACGTATGCCATCCCGCTCTCCTCGATCCTCGAGACGACGCTGCTCGATGAAGCCGATATTTTGACGGCGCACCGTGAACGCGTCTTCGATTTCCGGGGACAACTCGTGCCGCTCGTCTATTTGAAAGAGATGTTCGGCATCGACGCCGAGACGAAATCACAATTCCCTGTCGTCGTCGTACGCAAAGGGAACAAACTTGTCGGTGTCGTCGTGAACGACTTGATCGGCCAGCAAGAAATTGTCATGAAACCGCTCGGGTCATATTTAGAAGGTATTCCGGCGATCTCGGGCGCAACGATTCTTGGAGACGGGCGTGTCGCCTTGATCGTCGACAGCAACGATCTCTTTTAAGGAGGAAGAATGATGGAACAAAAATGGGTAGTCTTCTCACTCGCAGACAACACGTACGGCATCGACGTCCAATCGGTCCGTTCGATTGAGCGTCTGCAACCGGTGACCCGGGTCCCGAACGCCCCGGCACATGTGAAAGGTGTCATCAACTTACGCGGGGTCGTCACCCCGGTGATCGATCTTCGCCTCCGTCTCGGCTACGAGGAAATCGAAGCGACAGACGAGACGCGCATTCTCATCGCCTCTTTGAATCAAGGAGACGCCGGGTTTATCGTCGATCGAGCGAACGAAGTCGTCGAAAGCGACGACGTGCGCATCGAGCCGATCCCGGAATCGAGTCAGGATATGTTGTCGGCGCATTTGACGGCGATCGCGAAAGGGGAAGACAAGTTGTTCTCACTCCTCGACGCCAACGCCTTGTTCGAGGACCAGCATGCTGAGTGAGTTTGAACAAGATTTGTTGAAAGAGCTCGGCAACATCGGGTCGGGTCACGCCGCCACGGCGTTGTCGACACTCTTGGCAAAACCGGTCAACATCACCGTCTCGTCTGCCGAGATGGAACCGATCACTTACTTGCCGGAACGTGTCGGCGGTCCCGAGCGGCACGTCGCGTCCGTCTTGCTCGAACTCGGAGGAGACATTAGTGGCATGATCCTCATCTTGTTCCCGGTCGACGATGCCGAGACGATGGTCACATCATTGATTGGGACGCCGTTCACGTTCGCCACGGCGGACGAACTCGGCCAGTCGGCCTGGGAAGAGATCGGAAACATTATGAGCGGGGCGTATGCCCGTGCCTTGAGCGATTGGCTCATGACGCCGATCATGATTCAAGTACCGGCGACAGCGATCGACATGGCCGGGTCAATCGTCGAATTCGTCGTCACTTCGGTCCAACCGGAAGAAGATGCGGCGCTTTATATCGATACGACATTCTTAATAGACGACAAAGTGAGTGCCGGCCATGTGTTGTTCCTACCGACGCACGGCTCACTTAAACAAATCGAACGGCGGTTGCTCGGCCATGGTTGAAGTGCTCAAAATCGGCATCGCCGAATGGAAGCAGACGTCGGCACCGAACCGCCTTCGCACGGCCGGTCTCGGCTCATGTGTCGGGGTGATCCTGTTTGACGTCCGCACCCAAGTGGCGGCGATGGCCCACGTCATGTTGCCAGATTCGAATATCGCCCGCAAACATCAGACGATCGAGGTAGGTAAGTACGCCGATACGGCGATCGACGCGCTCGTGAAATCATTAAATCAGGCCGGGGCGAACCGGTTGCAGGCGAAAATGGCCGGAGGCGCCCAAATGTTTCAATTCAAGTATGAGAACGAGGCGATGCGAATCGGTGAACGAAACGCCGAGGCGATTCGAAAAGCGTTGAAAGCGCACCGGATCCCGCTTGTCGCTGAAGATTGCGGCGGCCATAACGGCCGCACAATCGAATTTGATGTGGCGACGTCCGTCTTATCGATTCGGACTGTCAGTGTAGGAACAAAAGAAATTTAAGGGGGGATCGACATGACGACTCAGCTTACTCAGTTGTGGGATCGTTGGAACAGTGACCGTGATATGGATACGGCGAACGAACTATTATCTCATTATGAATTTCTCATCCATTATCACGTACAACGAATGATCGTGACGCTCCCGAAAAGCGTCGAACGCGACGAATTGAAGAGTTTGGGTTACATGGGATTGTACGATGCCCTCATGAAATATGATCCAGAACACAACAATAAGTTTGATACGTATGCGGCGTTTCGGATCCGCGGGGCGATCATCGATGGACTTCGGAAAATCGACTGGTTGCCGCGTTCGGTCCGGGAGCGGGTCAAAAAAATCGACCAAATCGCCGAACAGCTCGAGCAGTCGTTGCACCGCGCACCGACGAAAGAAGAACTGGCCGCTGCCTGCGCGTTGCCGGTTTCAGAAATTGAGAAAGCGATGGCGGAAGGATATTTCGCTAACATGTTGTCGATAGATGAGGCGGTGACGTTACAAGAAGAAGGAAAAGTCATGTCTGTCACGTATTTTGACCCGGATTCAGAGAAACCGGAAGAGACGCTGTTGCAACGTGAGCTCATCGATGTGTTGACGACCGAAATCGAACATCTGTCCGAAAAAGAGCGGCTCGTCGTCTCACTCTTTTATTTTGACGAGTTGACGTTGACCGAGATCGGTGAGGTGCTCGACTTGTCGACGTCACGCATCTCGCAAATCCATTCAAAAGCGTTGAAGACACTCAAAGCAGCGCTCGGACGCTCTTATTTAGAAGAAAAGACATCGTGAGGAGGGGAACAGATGACAATCGTATTACTCATCGTGGCTATCGTCGTCACTTACGCTCTCCTCATCGTGTTTAAGCAGCTGCAGACGTTGAAGGAACGGGTGGAACGGCTCGAGGTCGAGAAGCGTGAAACCGAGGCGCTGTTGTTGTCGTTCATGGAATCGATGAACGATGTCGTCAAACAAGACGTTGTGGTTGAATCGACGTCGCGTGAACCGGATTCACTTCCCGTTCAGCGAGTGGAAGAGGATCAACCATCGGACCAACAACTCGTCGAAGAGACGTTACTCCGGCACTCTGTGCGCGACGCGGCCCGTCTTCTTGGAAAAGGAGAAGGCGAGATGGCGTTATATGCAAAATTTCGGGGCAAGTGAGAGTTGCCGGATTCGGTGACATATGCTATAGTAATTCTCGGTGTTAAACACATCACACACGTCTCGGGATGGTATTCCTCGGTGCCGAAAGGTCGGAATACAAAGATGAACGAGGCGGAGGACTTTTTAAACCACAAGGAGGAAATTTATCATGGCAGTAATTTCAATGAAACAATTGCTCGAAGCAGGTGTCCACTTCGGTCACCAAACACGCCGTTGGAACCCAAAAATGGCGAAATACATCTTCACGGAGCGTAACGGGATCTACATCATCGACCTTCAAAAGACGGTCAAAAAAGTAGACGAAGCTTACAACTTCGTTCGTGAACTCGCGGCAGAAGGCGGAAACGTCCTCTTCGTAGGTACGAAAAAACAAGCTCAAGACACGATCAAAGAAGAAGCACTCCGTTCAGGTATGTACTTCATCAACGAGCGTTGGTTGGGTGGAACACTCACAAACTTCTCAACAATCAAAAAGCGTATCAACCGCTTGAAGCAACTTGAGAAAATGGAAGCAGACGGCACGTTCGAAGTACTTCCTAAGAAAGAAGTCATCATCTTGAAAAAAGAAATGACACGTCTTGAGAAGTTCCTCGGCGGAATCAAAGATATGCCAGGCGTTCCAGATGCACTCTTCATCGTTGACCCACGCAAAGAGCGTATCGCGATTGCAGAAGCTCACAAATTGAACATCCCAATCGTTGCGATTGTCGATACAAACTGTGACCCAGACGAGATCGACTACGTCATCCCAGCGAACGACGATGCGATTCGTGCGGTTAAATTGCTCACTTCGAAGATGGCAGATGCGATCATCGAAGCGAAACAAGGCGAAGAAGAAGTTGCTGAAGAAGCTGTAGCACCTGAAGCAGAAGCTACAGAAGCTGAGTAATCAGTTAGACAACAGGTGATAAAGGGAAAGCCTTTTATCACCTTTTTTTAGGACATGCATATGAAGGCATCGTGCCTTCTTCTAAAAATTTGTAGTGTTACAAGGAGGAATTTCCGATGGCAGTTACAGCAGCAATGGTAAAAGAACTTCGTGAAAAAACAGGCGCAGGTATGCTCGATTGCAAAAAAGCACTCACTGAGACAAACGGTGACATGCAAGCGGCAGTCGACTTCCTTCGTGAAAAAGGGATCGCAAAAGCAGCAGCTAAAGGCGATCGCATCGCAGCAGAAGGTTTGACGGCAGTAGCGGTTGACGGCAACAAAGCTACACTCGTCGAAGTGAACTCAGAAACAGACTTCGTTGCGAAAAACGAGAAGTTCCAAACGCTCGTTTCAGACGTTGCGAACGCAGTCCTCGCTTCAGGCGCAGCGACAGTGGAAGAAGCACTCGCTTCTGAATTCGTAGCAGGTAAGACGCTCGAGACACACATTCAAGAAGAAGCATCGACAATCGGAGAGAAAATCTCACTTCGTCGTATCGCAGTCCTTGAAAAAGCGGACAACGCTGTGTTCGGCACATACCTCCACATGGGCGGACGCATCGGTTCGGTCGTCATCATCGACGGCACGACAGACGAGACAGTTGCGAAAGACGTTGCGATGCACGTAGCAGCAGCACGTCCACTTTACGCGACACGCGACGAAGTTTCTGCTGAAGAAGCTGACCGCGAGAAGAAAGTCTTGACTGAACAAGCACTCAACGAAGGCAAGCCAGCGAACATCGTCGAGAAGATGATTGCAGGACGCATGAACAAGTACTTCGAGGAAATCTGCCTCGTTGACCAAACATTCGTCAAAGACGCTGACTTCAAAGTTGGGAAATATGTAGAGTCTAAAGGCGGCCGTGTCAACTCGTTCGTACGTTTCGAAGTCGGCGAAGGCATGGAAAAACGCGAAGAAAACTTTGCTGAAGAAGTTATGAACCAACTTAAAAAATAATCTGCGTCACACGTGATGCATTCAAAATTGGGAACACGTCTGTATAACCTTGAGTTAGTTCGTTAAGGGAGCGTGTTCCCTTTTTTCAAGCAAGAGGAGGCAAAGTATGGAACCGAAATATAAGAGAATTGTGTTAAAATTGAGTGGAGAAGCGCTCGCAGGTGATCAAGGGTACGGCATCGATCCATCGATCGTCAACTCGATTTCTGGACAAATTAAAGAACTCGTGGAAATGGGTGTAGAAGTCGCCGTCGTCGTTGGCGCCGGCAACATCTGGCGCGGGAAAACCGGTAGCGAACTCGGTATGGACCGGGCGAACGCCGATTATATGGGCATGCTCGCGACAGTCCTTAACTCACTCGCGCTTCAAGACAGCCTTGAATCACACGACGTCCAAACACGCGTCCAAACTTCGATTGAAATGCGCCAAGTCGCGGAACCGTACATCCGTCGTCGTGCGATGCGTCACCTTGAAAAAGGACGTGTCGTCATCTTCGCGGCCGGAACGGGCAACCCGTATTTCTCGACAGACACGACAGCGGCACTTCGGGCAGCCGAAATTGAAGCTGACGTCATCTTGATGGGGAAAAACAACGTGGACGGCGTCTATTCTGCCGACCCGAAACACGACCCGGAAGCGGTGAAGTACGAGACGCTCACGTACTTGGACGTACTCAAAGACGGTCTCCAAGTCATGGACTCGACGGCGACATCACTCTGTATGGACAATCACATTCCACTAATTGTATTCTCATTGCTTGAAGAAGGAAACATTAAACGTGTCGTACTCGGGGAACATATCGGGACGGTAGTAGGAGGAATCAATTCATGAGTGTAAATGAAGTGTTGAAAACTGCTGAAGAAAAAATGGAGAAAGCCCATGCCGCGCTTAAACGCGACTTCGGGACGCTTCGCACAGGTCGCGCGAGCGCATCGATTTTGGATCCGGTCCAAGTCGATTACTATGGTGTGCCGACGCCACTCAACCAAGTGGCGAACATCAACACACCAGAAGCGCGCCTTCTCTTGATTCAACCGTGGGACAAATCACTCGTCTCGGAAGTTGAGAAAGCGATTCAAAAAGCGGACCTCGGTTTGTCACCATCGTCTGACGGTACGGTCATCCGTCTCGCCATCCCAGCTTTAACGGAAGAGCGCCGCAAAGAACTCGTTAAAATCACGAAGAAGTATGCGGAAGAAGCGAAAGTAGCGGTCCGTAACGTCCGCCGTGACGCCAACGAGAACTTGAAGAAGCTCGAAAAAGACGGTGATTTGACGGAAGACGATCTTCGCGGCTATGCGGACGACGTCCAAACGTTAACGGATTCTTACATCAAAAAGATTGATGAATCTGCAGCGGTCAAAGAAAAAGAAATCATGGAAGTGTAATCACGGAAGTGGTATACCAAAAAGCTGTGTGGGGACCCTTTTATTGAGAGGGTCCCTCTTTCATACAATCAGGAGGATAGAGTATGTTTAAATGGATGAATCCGACCACGAAGACCGAGGCGGAATTGAGCATCCCTGAACACGTCGCCATCATCATGGACGGCAACGGCCGTTGGGCGAAGAAACGTGGGCTCCCGCGCATCATGGGTCACCGGGAAGGGATGAAATCGGTCCGGGAATCAGTCCGGACGGCTCAAGAACTCGGGATCAAGTCGTTGACACTTTACGCGTTCTCGACAGAGAATTGGACCCGTCCAGAAGAAGAAGTCAACTTCTTGATGAAGTTGCCGAAGCAGTTTTTGGAGACGGACTTAAAAGAGCTCGATGAGCAAAATGTCCGTGTCCTAGTCGCAGGAGACGTGACGAGATTGCCCCGGGGCACACGTGAGGCGGTCGACGAGGCCCGGACCCGGACGGCGACGAACACAGGGCTAGACCTCGTCTTCGCCTTGAACTACGGTGGCCGTGACGAACTCGTTCAAGCGATGCGGCTGATCGCCGAAGATGTGGCGGCTGGACGAATCCAGCCTGAACAGATCGATGATGTGATGATCGGGGAACGGCTCATGACGAATATGCAAGACGTGGACTTGATCATTCGTACGAGCGGTGAACAGCGCCTGTCGAACTTCTTACTATGGCAAGGGGCATATGCCGAGCTACACTTTACAGACGTGTTGTGGCCAGAGTTCAAGCGTGATCACTTCATGGAAGCAATTGAAGCGTACAATATGCGGACGCGCCGGTTTGGTGGTGTGACATGAAAACAAGAATCATAACCGGTCTTTGGGCCGGAGCGATTTTCGTGACGTTGATTGCCCTTGGCGGCAGTCCGTTCGTCATCTTGATGGGTGTGCTCGCCTTGATTGGGTTGAGCGAGTTCACGTTGATGAGGAAGCACAAGTTGACCGCGTTCCCGTTTCTCGTGACCGCGCTTCTCGTCGCGTTCCCGTTCGTGATGATGCTGCTCGAACGTCAAATGGACATGAGCGACTTGCCGATGTCGGTCAACCAATGGATGATTTTAGGTTTAACGTTGCTGCTTTTTTGGACGGTCGTCACGAAAAACCGTTTCACATATGAAGACGCCAGCTTTTACTTCGTCTCGGCTGTGTACCTCGTCATCGGCTTCTCAAGTTTTGCCCTCGTCCGTCTCTCAGAAGACGGGCTTAGTAAAGTACTCCTCGTGCTCTTTATCATTTGGGCGACCGACTCCGGTGCCTACTTCACTGGAAAAGCGATCGGGAAGACGAAACTCTGGCCGTCGATCAGTCCGAACAAGACGATCGAAGGAGCGGTCGGTGGTATCGTGTCGGCCATCATCACTGGTCTGGTGTTTATTTTAGTCGATCCAATCTTACCGTTTATAGAAGTCGTCATCCTCGCCATCGTCGTCGCGGTCGTCGGCCAGCTCGGAGATTTGGTACAATCGGCATATAAACGTCATTATGGTGTGAAAGACTCGGGTCATTTATTGCCTGGCCACGGTGGGATTTTGGACCGGTTCGACAGTATGATCGCGGTGTTCACGGTCATTTGGATTTTCAATTTGTTATAAAGGAGTGTCAAGATGAAGCGAATCAGCTTACTCGGGGCGACTGGCTCGATCGGCGTACAGACGTGCGACGTGATCGAGCAGCACCCCGACTTGTTTGAACTTGAGGCATATGCGTTCGGAACGAATATCGAGGTAGCCGAAGAATGGATCAACCGCCTTCGTCCGAAATACGTGTCGGCCAAAAATATCGAAGTGCTCGAACAACTCAAACCACGCCTTACATACGAACCACTCTTTTTCATCGGACTGGAAGGGTTGATCGAATGTGCGACGGCGGAACGGGCTGATGTGGTCGTCACCGCAGTCGTCGGAGCGGTCGGACTTGAACCGACGCTCGCTGCGATCAAAGCCGGCAAAGATATCGCGCTCGCGAACAAAGAGACGCTCGTGACGGCAGGGCATCTCGTCATGGCCGCCGTCAAAGAGTACGGTGTCAACTTGCTTCCGGTCGATAGTGAACATTCGGCCATCTATCAATGCCTGAACGGGGAACGCCGCGAAGATGTCGCGAAGATCATCTTGACGGCATCAGGCGGTAGCTTCCGCGACCAAACGCGGGAAGAATTGGTTGATGTGACCGTCGAGCAGGCGCTCAATCACCCAAACTGGTCGATGGGGGCAAAGATCACGATCGACTCGGCGACGATGTTCAATAAAGGACTCGAAGTCATCGAGGCGCACTGGTTGTTCGATATCGATTATAATGATATTGAAGTGGTGCTCCATCGCGAGTCAATCATTCATTCGATGGTCGAGTTTAAAGACGCTGCCGTCATGGCACAACTCGGCAACCCGGATATGCGCGGACCGATCCTTTATGCGTTGTCTGCACCGAAACGGCTTGAAATCGAAGGGAACAAGCGGTTAAACTTGAGAGAAATCGGAACGCTCCATTTCGCGGAAGCGGATTTTGTACGCTATCCCGCGCTCCGGCTCGCCTTTGATGCCGGACGTGCCGGCGGTTCGATGCCGACGGTGCTCAACGCGGCGAACGAAGCGGCTGTCGAGCGGTTCTTGAACGGAGAAATCGCGTTTTTAGATATCGAACGGCTCGTCGAAGCAGCGATGGAAGCCCATGCAGTGATTGAAGAACCGACACTTGAGCAAATATTACAAGTCGACAAGGCGGTTCGTGAACAGATTCAGCAAGGAAAGTGAAGGTGGGGAATAGACAATGACGACTTTTATCGCCATCGTTTTGATGTTTGGGGTACTCATTTCAGTCCATGAATGGGGCCACCTCGTCATGGCGAAACGGGCAGGGATTCTCTGTCATGAATTTGCAATCGGCTTCGGGCCGAAAATTCTGTCTTTTAGAAAGAATGAGACGCTCTACACGATTCGGCTTTTGCCGATCGGCGGATACGTCAAAATGGCAGGAGAAGATTTTGAACCGATCGAAGTGAAAGCGGGTCAACACGTTGGTTTGCGTTTGACGAAGACAGGTACGGTCGACCGTGTCTATTTTCAGCCAGACGAGGCGACAGACATTCATGTCGTCGGGACTGTTGATAAATTTGATTCGATTCGTGAGTTGAAAGTGCAACTGCTCGTCGATGAAGAGGTTCGGGTTTACGAGCTCGAACGAGAGACACTCCTTGTCGACCAAGGCATGGAAATTCAAATCGCACCTTACGACCGGACGTTCGGGGCCCAATCGGTGTGGAAACGTGTGCTCGCCATCGCGGCCGGCCCGGCGATGAACTTCGTCCTTGCCTTCATCTTGTTAGTCGTCGTCGGCCTCGTCCAAGGGACACCGACGGATGACGGACAAATCGGGACGGTCCAACCGGAATCAGCTGCGGCTGCGGCCGGGCTCATGGCCGGAGATGAAATTGTTTCAATCGAAGGAAACGAACTCGACAATTGGGCGGAATTACGCTCCGCGCTCGCGGACCGGGCTGACGTGCCGACAGAAGTGACGTACGTCCGTGACGGTACAGAACAGACGGTCACGCTCACGCCGCAACCGCTTGAGCAAAACGGGGAGACGGTCGGGATCTTAGGGGTCACGAACGCGCTTGAACGGTCGCCGACGAAAGCGTTCACGACCGGTGCCGAGACGACGTGGACGATGTCGACGCTCATCTTTTCTGCCGTCGGAGACCTCGTGACGGGTCAAGTTGGTGTCGATCAACTGGCCGGACCGGTCGGGATCGTCCGCATGACGGACGAAGTCGCGGCGAGCGGGCTCATCATGCTCCTCAACTGGACGGCACTCCTTTCCGTCAACTTGGCCATTTTCAACTTATTGCCGCTCCCGGCCCTCGACGGTGGAAGACTGATCTTCCTCATCTTCGAAGCTGTACGCGGCCGGCCGATCGATCCGAAGAAAGAAGGCTTTGTGCATTTCATCGGCTTCGCACTGTTGATGCTGTTGATGCTCATCGTCACGTGGAACGATATCCAATCATTTTTCAAATAGAACGTGTTAGAGAAGGGAAACGTTGATACCTATGAAACAATCGAGATTGCTTATGCCAACACTTCGAGAAGTTCCTGCTGATGCTGAGGCAATCAGCCACCAGCTTCTCGTCCGTGGAGGATTTATTCGTCAAAACGCGGCCGGCATCTATTCGTATTTGCCGCTCGGTCACAAAGTATTACAAAATATCCAAACCGTCATCCGTGAAGAGATGAACCGTGCCGGAGCACAAGAATTGCTCATGCCGGCGATCCAACCGGCCGAGCTGTGGGAAGAGACGGGACGCTGGGGAATTTACGGTCCTGAACTCATGCGCTTGACGGACCGCCACGACCGTCGCTTCGCCCTCGGTGCGACACATGAAGAGTTGATCACTTCGATCGTACGTGACGAGTTGAACTCATATAAGAAATTGCCGGTCAACTTGTATCAAATTCAAGCGAAATATCGCGACGAGCGCCGTCCGCGTTTCGGGCTGCTCCGCGGTCGTGAGTTTTTGATGAAAGACGCGTACTCATTCCATGCCGACCAAGCCGGTTTGGATGAAGAGTATGACAACATGTATAACGCCTACTCACGCATCTTCGACCGGGTCGGATTAAAGTATCGTCCGGTCGTGGCGGATTCAGGCGCAATCGGCGGAAAAGATACGCATGAGTTCCAAGCGCTCGCCGCTATCGGCGAAGATACGATCGTCTATACAGACTCGTCTTCGTACGCAGCAAACATCGAGATGGCCGAGACGTTAGACCGTTATGAGATGCAAACAGGAGACGTGTCATCGCTTGAGAAAGTCGACACAGAAGACAACAAGACGATCGAAGACGTCGCCCGTTTCCTCGATGTCGATGTGAAGACGACGATCAAGTCGGTCCTCTTCAACGTCGATGGTGAGACGGTCATGGCGATCGTCCGCGGTGATCACGAAGCAAACGACGTCAAAGTGAAGAACGCGCTCGGCGGACTCGACATCCAAATGGAGGACGAGGCGAAAATCATCGAGCTGTTCGGATGTGAGCCAGGGACGCTCGGACCGATCAACGCCCCGGTGAAAGTCGTTGCTGACTATGCCGTCAAGTATTTGCTTGACGCGGTGTGCGGCGCGAATGAGGCGAACACGCACTTCTTGCACGTCAACGCCGAGCGTGACCTCGCCCATTTGACGTACCATGATCTTCGGTTCGTCGTCGAAGGCGATATGGCGCCAGACGAGTCAGGCCCTGTTCGCTTCGCGCGAGGCATCGAGGTCGGACAAGTGTTCAAGCTCGGGACGCGTTATTCAGAAGCAATGGGGGCGACGTTCTTGAACGAGGAAGGACGGGCCGAACCATTGATCATGGGTTGTTACGGCATCGGGGTCTCACGTACGCTTTCGGCAATCGTCGAACAGCATCATGACGACCGCGGTATCGTGTGGCCAAAGAGTGTCGCACCGTTTGATTTGCATTTGATTGCGATCAACGCGAAAGATGAGACGCAACTCGAACTTTCGAACCGTCTTTACGAACAGCTGTCGTCGAAGTACGATGTGTTGTATGATGACCGTAAAGAACGGGCCGGCGTCAAGTTCGCCGATGCCGATTTGATCGGTTTGCCGATTCGAATCAACGTCGGGAAAAAAGCCGGTGAAGGCATCGTCGAAGTAAAAGTCCGTGCTACGGGCGACGTGATTGAAACAACGGTAGATGAGTTGCCGAAAGTGATTGTCGCGCAACTTAACGAGACGCATTGATCGATGAAGGTGACGGTTTCTTGCCGTCACCTTCATTTTTCGACACCGTATGATTAAAGGGGGGGACTACTTACCCGTGGAAGCAAATCAGAAGATGTTATTGTTACTGAACGACCTCGGCATCACGACCGAGACGGACCAATTTGATGGTGCCGAACTGACACGACTCGTCGTCAATAAACAGCGGCGCACGTGGACGTTCCATTTTCGCGTCCATCATGTGCTCCCGTATGACGTCCATCAGTTATTCATGAGCCGTCTCGAAAACCGTTACGCGACGTTCGCGGACGAAGTGTATGCGCGTTTCACGACCGAGGTGGGTGGCACGGAGGCGGATTATATCGATTATTGGCCACGCATCGTCAGCGAACTGAGCCAAGTGTCAGGTGCGATGCGCAGTTACTTCGCTTCGGTCAGACCGCGTTTCGAACAGAATAAACTGCTCATCCCGGTCCGTTCGGCTCCCGAGGCGAGTTATGTCGACAAAGAGCTGTGCCAAGAAGTGCAGGCGCTCTATAGCGCGTATGGTTTCACGAAAAAACCGTGCCAGGCACACTTCTCTGAAGATGCGGAGGCGAATCAAGCGCTGCGTGAACAAGTCGTTCAAGAAGATATCGAGCAGGCAAAACTCGCCTTGGCCGCCCAGTTCGCGAAGACGACCGAATCGAATGAGGAACCCGTCACCGAAGTGCGTATGGGCGCCTTGATCAAAGATGAGATCGTCCAAATCAAGACGATCATCGAAGAAGAGCGCCGCGTCGCGATTCGCGGGCTCGTCTTCTCCGCAGAACGAAAAGAGTTGAAAAGCGGGAAGAAACTGTTCACGTTCAAACTGACCGACTACACGGATTCGCTCATCGTCAAAGTGTTCGCACGAGACGACGATGACGACCGGATGCTGAGCGCCGTCAAAAAAGGCATGTGGATTCAAGCGGCCGGGCGCGTCGAAGATGACAGCTTCATGCGCGAACTGTGCATGATGGCATCGCAACTTCAAGAAGTGAAAGTCGAGCCTGCCCGTGATGAATGGGAAGGAGAGAAGCGTGTCGAGCTTCATGCACACACACAGATGAGCCAGATGGATGCGGTCACAAACGTGTCGGCAGTCGTCGCTCGGGCAGCCAAATGGGGGCACCGCGCCATCGCCATCACCGACCACGCGGGCGTGCAGTCGTTCCCTGAGGCGTATTACGCCGGTAAGAAGAACGATATCAAGATTTTGTACGGTGTCGAGGCAAACGTCGTCAACGACGGTGTCCCGGTCGCTTACCACCCGACCGATGTACCGCTCGACGAGGCGACATACGTCGTCTTTGACGTCGAGACGACCGGGCTTTCAGCCGTCTACAACAAGATTATCGAACTGGCCGGCGTCAAAATCAAAGACGGGGAAATCATCGACCGGTTCGAGGCGTTCGCCGATCCGAAACATCCACTCTCGGCGACGACGATTGAATTGACCGGGATCACGGACGACATGGTTCACGGTCAACCGGACCCGGAAGTGATCACGAAGCAGTTCGTCGACTGGTGCGGTGACGGGATTCTCGTCGCCCATAACGCATCGTTTGACATGGGCTTTCTGGAAGCTACACTTCGGAGCGGTGGACATGAACCGGACAATTATCCGGTCATCGACACGCTTGAACTCGCCCGGACGATCTTACCGACGCTCAAGAACCACCGGCTCAATACGCTCGCTAAACGGTTCGATATCGAACTGACCCAGCATCACCGGGCGATTTACGATGCCGAGGCCACGGCGTATTTGCTGATGAAGCTACTCGACCTCGCCAAGCAGATGTTCGAGATGCAAACGCACCGCTCGCTCAACGCGAAAGTAGGGAGTGACGTCTCGAAGATTCGTCCGTTCCACGCGACGATTTACGCGAAAAACAAGAAGCCGGGCCTACGCCACTTGTACGAGTTGATCACATTGTCACATATCGACTTCTTGTATCGACAGGCAAGGATGCCGCGATCGGAAATTGTGAAGCGACGAGAAGGGCTTCTCATCGGCTCCGCCTGCGACAATGGCGAGATCTTTGATGCCGCGCTCAACAAGTCAGACGAGGAACTCGAGAAGATGATGTCGTTCTATGACTTCATCGAGATCCATCCGCCCGCGCTGTATCTTCATTTAATTGATAAAGAGATCGTCGCGAACGAACTTGAACTGCGTGACATCATCAAACGGATCATCCGTGTCGCGAAGCAAGCAGATCTCCCTGTTTGTGCGACCGGGAACGTTCACTATCTCGACCGGACGGATCGCTCGTACCGGGAGATTTTAATCCGTACGCAAGGCGGGGCGAATTTCATCAACACGCGTAAAGAACTCCCGCACGCGCATTTCCGGACGACGAAAGAAATGATGGAAGAGTTCAAGTTCCTCGGCGACGAGCTCGCCCGTGAGATCGTCATCACGAACCCGAACGCGATCGCCGATCAAATCGAGTCGATTCAAATCATCCCGGATGAACTGTTCACGCCGAAGATTGAAGGGGCGGATGATGAAGTCCGCAACATGAGCTATGACATGGCCCGTTCGATTTATGGCGATGAACTTCCAGAAATCGTCGAGGCCCGGCTCGAGAAAGAACTGAAATCGATCATCGGTCACGGATTTGCCGTCATTTACTTGATCTCGCACAAACTCGTGAAGAAATCGCTCGACGACGGATACCTCGTCGGGTCGCGGGGATCGGTCGGTTCGAGTCTCGTCGCGACGATGACGGAAATCACTGAGGTCAACCCGCTCCCACCGCACTACGTCTGTCCGAAGTGTAAGCATTCCTACTTCTTCAATGATGGGTCGGTCGGTTCAGGGTACGATTTGCCGGACAAGGAGTGTCCGGAATGCGGCACATGGTATAAAAAAGACGGTCACGACATCCCGTTCGAGACGTTCCTCGGTTTCAAAGGGGATAAAGTCCCGGATATCGATTTGAACTTTTCGGGCGAATATCAGCCGCACGCCCACGCCTACACGAAAGTGTTGTTCGGCGAAGAGTACGTCTATCGTGCCGGGACGATTGGTACGATCGCCGACAAGACGGCGTACGGGTACGTGAAAGGCTATGCGACCGAGAACGATAAGATTTACCGTAACGCCGAGGTCGATCGGCTCGTGTCCGGTGTGACCGGCGTCAAACGGACGACCGGGCAGCACCCGGGTGGAATCATCGTCGTCCCGGACTATATGGATATCGCTGAGATCTCTCCGATTCAATATCCGGCTGACGATAAGACGTCTGAATGGAAGACGACCCACTTCGACTTTCATTCGATTCATGACAACTTGCTCAAGCTCGACATTCTCGGTCACGATGACCCGACCGCGATTCGGATGCTCCAAGATTTGTCGGGCATCGACCCGCTGACGATTCCGACCGATGATCCGACCGTCATGAAAATCTTCTCGTCTCCGGAAGTGCTCGGCGTCACCCCGGAACAGATCGAGTCGAAGACGGGGACGCTTGGCATCCCTGAGTTCGGTACGAAGTTCGTGCGGCAGATGCTCGAAGAGACGAAACCGTCCACGTTCTCGGAGCTCGTCCAAATTTCTGGACTGTCACACGGGACGGACGTTTGGATCGGCAACGCGAACGAATTGATTTACAACGGCACGTGTGAACTGAAAGACGTCATCGGCTGTCGAGACGACATCATGGTCTATCTCATATACGCTGGTCTTGAGCCGTCATTCGCCTTCAAAATCATGGAGTCGGTACGGAAAGGGAAAGGATTGAGCGAAGAGATGGAGTCCGAGATGCGAGCGAACGGCGTTCCGGAATGGTATATCTCATCTTGTAAGAAAATCAAGTACATGTTCCCGAAAGCGCACGCGACCGCTTACGTCTTAATGGCCGTCCGCATCGCTTACTTCAAAGTCCATCATCCGATTCTGTACTATGCGACGTACTTCACGGTCCGCGCCGGCGATTTCGACTTGTCGGCGATGATCAAAGGATCACAAGCGGTACGAAAAGCGATGTCTGACATTCGTGAAAAAGGGTTTGAAGCGACGGCGAAAGACAAAGGCCTCCATACCGTGCTCGAACTCGCCCTCGAGATGCTCGAGCGCGGAATGAAGTTCCAAAACATCGACTTGTACCGGTCGAGCGCGACCGAATTTTTGATCGAAGGCAACACGCTCATTCCACCGTTCAATGCGGTCGACGGACTCGGCACGAACGCGGCGAAAGCGATCGTCGATGCGCGTGCCGAAGGGCAGTTCTTATCGAAAGAAGATTTGCGGAAGCGAGCTAAACTATCGAAGACGATCATCGAGACGCTTGATACGATGAAATGTCTCGAAGGTCTCCCGGACGAGAACCAACTGTCATTCTTTGATTTTGGGGTGTAAGTTGCAGAAAAACGGGAAAATATGATATATTAGTATCGAACAAAGTTGGATACTACGACGGAAAGGAGTAGGGAACCCTACTCCTTTCTTGTATGTAAAAGCCAGAAGGAGGGATGAGAGTGTCCAAAATAACAGAGGTCGTCGAAGTCATCGCTTTGCCGATCGTCGAGCAAGCGAACATGGAATTAGTCGACGTTGAATTCGTGAAAGAAGGTCCAGACTGGTTCTTGCGTGTCTACATCGACAAGCCGGGGGGCGTCGATTTAGATGATTGCGTCAACATCAACGAACAGCTCTCGGAAAAACTAAACGAAACCGACCCGATCGAACAAGCCTATTATCTTGACGTCTCGAGTCCCGGTGCGGAGCGCCCGCTCAAGAAACCGGTCGACTTTGAACGGGCGATCGGAAAGAACGTCTACATTAAGACGTTCGCTCCGATTGAAGGTGCCAAAGAGTTCGAAGGCGTTTTGACAGCGTATGACGGTGAGACAGCCGTCGTCGAGACACGGATTAAGACACGTAAAAAAGCGATCACGCTACCAGTAGACAAAATTGCACAAGCCCGCCTAGCGGTCACGTTTAGTTAAGGAGAGGTAAAGATGGGGCCACAATTACTCACAACAATCGAACAGATTGCAAATGAAAAGGGAATCGAGAAAGACATCATCATCGATGCGCTCGAGCAAGCGCTCATCTCGGCTTATCGCCGAAATGTCGCGAACCCGAACGAACACGTAAAAGTCGAGTTCGACCAAGTGACAGGTGACATTCGCGTGTTTGCATTAATCGAGGTCGTCGAGCGTCTCACGCAACCCGACCAGCAACTCTCACTCGAAGAAGCGCATGAAATCGACCCGAACTATGAACTAGGCGACTTCCATAAAGAAGAAGTGACTCCGAGCGACTTCGGTCGCGTCGCTGCGATGACGGCGAAACAAGTCGTCACGCAAAAGATGCGTGAAGCTGAGCGCGAGCGGATTTATAACCACTTCGCCGACAAGGAAGACGAGATCATGACGGGAATCGTCGAGCGGTTCGACCCGCGCAACTTGTATATCGGTCTCGAGAACAACATCGAGGCGGTGCTCACACCGAACGAACAGATGCCGAACGAGTCATATCAGATTCACGACCGCATCAAAGTGTACGTGACGAAAGTCGATTCAACGACAAAAGGATCAGGTGCGGCGATTCAAGTATCACGGACGCACCCGGGACTGCTTCGTCGTTTGTTCGAGCTTGAAGTTCCGGAAATCGCGAGCGGGACGGTCGATGTCATGTCAGTGTCACGTGAAGCGGGAGATCGTTCAAAAATCGCCGTCCATTCGGATATCGTTGACCCGGTCGGTGCTTGCGTCGGTCCAAAAGGACAACGTGTTCAAACGATTGTCGATGAGTTGAACGGTGAGAAGATCGACATCGTCCGTTGGTCGGAGGATCCGAAAGAGTTCGTGAAAAACGCACTCAGCCCGGCACAAGTTGTCGCGGTTTATGTGAACGAACCGGCTAAATCGACGACGGTCGTCGTACCGGATTACCAGTTGTCACTCGCCATCGGAAAGCGTGGACAAAACGCGCGTCTCGCGGCTAAGTTGACAGGTTGGAAAATCGACATCAAGAGCGAGACGGACGCGGAAGCGCTCGACTTGTTCGATACGTACGCTGAAAAAGTTGAATCGGAGCCAGAAATTGTTCACAATGAAATGGAACAGGCTGACTCAGTTGACGTAGCAGTTGAACCAACCGCGGTAAAAGAAGAGGAATGACCATGAAGCAAAAGAAACTTCCTTTGCGCAAATGCGTGGTCACGCAAGAAATGTTGCCGAAGAAAGACTTGATTCGTGTCGTACGGACGCCAGAAGGCGACGTCGTCATCGACGTGTCAGGAAAACTGAACGGTCGAGGCGCTTACTTGTCTAAAGATATCGATGTGATTCGTCTAGCAGAAAAAAAACGGACGCTTGATCATCATTTGAAAGTGAAAACGAGTGAGACGCTCTATGAACAGCTCAGACAGTCTGTTGAAGGTGACGTTTCATGAGTCAGTGGGAATCATTGTTAGGCCTCGCCGCACGGGCGAGGAAAGTAACGATGGGAGAAGAGTTTGTGTTGAAGGATATACGGGCTGGCCGCGCCAAGCTCGTCATTCTTGCCGGAGACGCGGGAGCGTCGACGAGAAAACGGGTTACCGACAAATGTACATCGTATGGTGTTCCTTTCGTTGAAGTGAGCGACCGATATACGATCGGTGCCGCGATAGGGAAAGATATGCGTGTCGTCGTGTCAGTGACAGAATCCGGATTTGCGAACAAGCTTAAGCAACTTCTCTCGTAACTATTAACGGAGGTGGATGCTTTGGGAAAACGCGTCTATGAATTTGCAAAAGAACAGAACGTAACAAGTAAACAAGTCATTACCCAGCTCGAAAAATTGAACAAACCTGTGAAAAACCACATGGCTGTTCTCGATGAGGAGTCGGTCAAACAATTGGATCGTATATTTAACCCTGAGAAATACCGGGCAGAAGAGAAGAAAGCCGAAGTGAAACCGGCGGCTGAACAACCGAAGCAAGAGAAAAAAGAAGCGCCGCAAGCTCGCCCGCAGGCGTCGAGCACGCCGCAAGGCAACCGTGGCGGCAACCGCTTCAGCAACAACCGCAACGACAACCGCAACAAGAAGCGCGGTAAAGGCAAAGGCAAGCCGGCGAAAGCGGCCATCCCGCAAGAAGCGGATCCGAATTCGAAGACGAGCCAACGTAAAGCTGCTCGTCTAGCGCAAGAGTCTGAAATGGGTAACATCATCAAATATGACGATGTCCTCAGCGTATCGGACCTCGCTGCGAAGATGGATAAAAAGCCAAACGAGATCATCATGAAATTGATGGGTCTCGGTGTCATGGCGACAATCAACCAAACGCTCGACGACGAGACGATTGAATTGCTCGCTACAGAATTCGGCTACGAAGTCGAAAAAGAAGTCATCGTCGATGAGACGGACTTCGAAGAAGTGGAAATCGACTTCTCGGCTTACGACCTTGTAGAACGTCCTGCTGTCGTCACAATCATGGGTCACGTCGACCACGGTAAGACGACGCTTCTCGACTCGATTCGTAACACGAAAGTCGTCGCTGGCGAAGCCGGTGGAATCACGCAGCATATCGGTGCGTATCAAGTTCAAGTCAACGACAAGAAAATTACATTCCTCGATACACCTGGTCACGCCGCCTTTACGACGATGCGTGCCCGTGGAGCGGAAGTGACGGATATCGCCATCATCGTCGTCGCAGCCGATGACGGTGTCATGCCGCAAACGGAAGAAGCGATTTCGCACGCGAAAGCAGCGAACGTCCCGATTATCGTTGCCGTCAACAAGATGGACAAAGAAGGGGCGAACCCGGACCGTGTCAAACAAGAGTTGACTGAATTCGGACTCGTACCGGAAGAGTGGGGCGGCGAAACGATTTTCGTTCCGATCTCAGCTTTGAAAGATGAAGGAATCGACGAGTTGCTCGAAATGATTCTTCTCGTGTCAGAAGTCGAAGAGTACAAGTCAACGCCTGACATGCCGGCACGTGGTTCTGTCATCGAAGCGAAGCTCGACAAAGGTCGCGGTCCTGTCGCGACACTTCTCGTACAACACGGGACACTCCGCATCGGAGACTCGATTGTCGTCGGAAGCACGTTCGGACGTGTCCGGGCGATGGTGAACGATATCGGTCGCCGTGTGAAAGAAGTCGGTCCATCGACTCCAATCGAAATCACAGGCTTGAACGACGTCCCGCAAGCAGGCGATCAGTTCATCGTCTTCGAAGACGAGAAAAAAGCACGTGCCATCGGTGAGAAACGTTACCAACGTTACCTCGAGTCGCAACGTCGTGAATCGGCGAAAGTCAGTCTTGACGACTTGTTCAGCCGGATTCAAGAAGGCGAAGTGAAAGACTTGAACGTCATCATTAAAGCAGACGTACAAGGTTCGGCGGAAGCACTCGCTGGATCACTCCGTAAAATCGACGTCGCAGGCGTCAAAATCAACATCGTCCACCAAGGTGTCGGCGCGATCACAGAAGGTGACGTCATCCTCGCTTCAGCGGCGAACGCGATCATCATCGGATTCAACGTCCGCCCAGATGGTAACGCCCGTTCGATGGCTGAGCAAGAACATGTTGAAATGCGTCTGCACCGCATCATCTACAACGCCATCGATGAAATCGAGAGCGCGATGAAAGGGATGCTCGACCCTGAGTTCGTTGAAGAAATCACAGGTCAAGTCGAAGTCCGTGACGTCTTCAAAGTCTCGAAAGTCGGAACGATCGCTGGTTGCTACGTCACAGAAGGTAAAATCTCACGTGACGCCGGCGTCCGCATCATCCGTAACGGCATCGTCGTATACGAAGGTAAGCTTGATACACTCCGTCGCTTCAAAGACGACGTCAAAGAAGTCGCGACAGGCTATGAGTGTGGGATTAAAGTAGAGAAATTTGATGACATTAAAGTCGATGATGTCATCGAAGCGTTCATCATGAAAGAAGTCGAACGCAAATAAAGCGAGGAGGGAACACGTATGAACATTCGTGCCCAACGCGTCGCAGAACAGATGCGTAAAGAAATCACTGACATTCTGTTGCGTGAAGTGAGCGATCCGCGTACGAAAAACGCCACGATCACGAGCGTGGACGTGACAGGAGACTTGCAGCAAGCGACTGCCTATTACACGGTGCTCGGAGACGACGCTGAAGTGAAGGCTGAGACGCAGGCTGGTCTCGATAAAGCGAGCGGATTCATCCGCCGTGAAATCGGAAGCCGAATCCGTCTTCGCAAGACACCAGAATTGTCGTTCGAATATGATTCATCGGTCGCATATGGTAGCCATATCGACTCGTTGATTCGTGACTTGAACAAAGACGAATAAACTGAAGGGGGACTCGCGTCCCCCTTTTTTCATGTGGAGGGAACAGAGATGGAACCGACAGGAGTATTGATCCTCGATAAAGACAGCGGCATGACGAGCCACGATTGTGTCTTTAAATTACGTAAGTTGTTTCAGACGAAAAAAGTCGGACACACCGGTACACTCGACCCGGAAGTGACCGGCGTCTTACCGATCTGTCTCGGACGGGCGACGAAACTTTCTCGCTTTTTAACAGATGAAGGAAAGCGTTATGAGGCCGAAGTGACGATTGGCACGGCGACGATGACAGAAGACGCCCATAGTGAGGTCGTCGACAGCCGTTTGGTCGACATCGAGGCATTCACGAGTGATGAGATCGATCAGGTGTTACAGGCTTTGACAGGGCGAATCGAGCAAATTCCGCCTTACTACTCTGCCGTCAAAGTGAACGGGAAGAAATTATATGAATACGCCCGAAAAGGTCAAACGGTCGAACGGCCCCGGCGCATGGTTGAAATCCATCGTTTGACGCGGACGAGTGAGCCGGTATTTGCCGATGGCGTATGCCGTTTCCAGATTGACGTCGAGTGCGGCAAAGGAACGTTCATCCGAACACTCGCCGTGCAAATCGGGGAAGCGCTCGGCTACCCGGCGCATATGAGCGATCTTCGTCGGACGCGGTCAGGCTCGTTCGACGCGACTGACGCGGTCAATCTCGAGACGCTACAAGCACTCGAGACGGTCGAGGAACGGATGCAATACCTGATCCCGCTCGAAGAGGTCATCAAACGTTGGCCGGCGATGACAATCCCGGGCAACCGAGAACGTTATATTCGCAACGGCGGCAAGCTAAACGACGTCTCGCTCGAATTTGAACTGTTTACTGTCTATAATGAAGAAGGAATTCCGCTCGCCCTTTACCGACGGCTTGACGGAACGACAGACGCTACAGTCGAGGTCATGTTGACAATCGACTAAGGGGGAAATGGAAGTATGGAAACGATTCATCTCACACATCCCGAGACGCCGGACTTTGTCCCGTCGGTCATGGTGCTCGGCTTCTTCGACGGTGTGCACAACGGACACCAGGCTGTGATTCGTCATGCACAAGAGCAGGCGGAACGGCTGAACGTGCCGGTCACCGTCGTCACGTTCGACCCGCATCCGAAACAAGTGCTGTCGAATCAGCCGGACGCGGTACGCTACATCACGCCACTCGCTCGTAAACTGAATCGAATTGCCGCGCTTGGCGTCGAACGTTGCCTCGTCCTCACGTTCACGAAAGAACTTGCCGGCCTGTCACCGCAACAGTTTGTCGATGATTATTTGATCGGTGCCGGTGCGATGCACGTGACGGCCGGGTTTGATTACTCCTATGGCAAGTTCGGAGAAGGGACGATGGAGACGATGCCGTACCATGCCCGGGGACGATTTACGACATCGGTCGTCACTGAACAGACAGACGATGGTGAAAAAGTGTCCTCGACCCGCATCCGCAAGCTGCTCGGTGCGGGGGACGTCGATAAGGCGGCGGCGCTCCTTGGGACACCTTATGTCATTTGCGGGGAAGTCATCCACGGAGATGCCCGCGGACGCACGATCGGGTACCCGACGGCGAACGTCGTCATGGACGCGTCTTACGTCATGCCGCGGCTCGGCGTCTATGCGACGCGCGTCCGGTTGCGTGACGGTCGGACGTTTGATGCGATGACGAACGTCGGGCGGCGCCCGACGTTTTACGACACGGGTGACGTCTCGATCGAGAGCCACTTGTTCGACTTCTCAGAGGACTTGTACGGTCAATTGATTGAGATTGAGTGGGTCCGATTCATCCGGAACGAGCGGGCGTTCGATGGTCTCGATTCGCTCATCGCCCAGTTGAAGCAAGATGAGACGACGGCCCGATCAATCCTATCTTGACTTTGGACACGGACTCCTGTATTCTATTTTGGTACGCAAAGTACACCGTTTCGCTTGGCTGGTCGATTCACCAACGCTGGCTCGGCAACGCGGCAATTTTATTTAATTGGAGGTGGAGAGGCAAATGGCACTCTCAAAAGAACGTAAGAACGAAATCATCGCGGAATACGCGACAAAACAAGGTGACACTGGGTCACCGGAAGTTCAAGTTGCAGTTTTGACTGAACAAATCAACACTTTAAACGAACATCTTCGTACACACAAGAAAGACCACCACTCACGTCGCGGTCTTTTGAAAATGGTTGGACGTCGTCGTAACTTGCTTACGTACCTTCGTAACAAGGACGTTACACGTTACCGTGAATTGATTCAACGCCTTGGTCTCCGTCGTTAATCCGACCGGACCATGTGACGGGCTGGGACACTTGTTCCTAGTCCGTTTCTTCTTTTTTTAAAGGAAAATCATTAGACATTCCTAGGAATGAGTTACATAATAAACTAGATAAGGTTTGAGAGGAGAATGTTCATGTTAGGTACGAAACAAGTATTTTCTACAGAATGGGGCGGACGTCCGCTATCTGTGGAAGTGGGTCAACTCGCGAAACAAGCGAACGGCTCGGCGCTCGTCCGTTACGGCGACACGGTCGTGCTCGCAACGGTGACGGCATCGAAAGCACCAAAAGATTTAGATTTCTTCCCACTTACGGTCAACTACGAAGAAAAACTATACTCGGTCGGTAAAATTCCAGGAGGTTTCCTTCGTCGGGAAGGGCGTCCTGGCGAGAACGCGATTTTGACGTCACGTCTCATCGACCGTCCGATCCGTCCACTTTTCCCTGACGGCTTCCGTCATGATATTCAAGTCATGATTTACGTCATGTCAAACGACCCGGACTGCTCGGCTGAGATGGCCGGTATGCTCGGAACGTCGATCGCCTTGTCGATCTCGGACATCCCGTTTGACGGACCGATCGCCGGTGCGACGGTCGGTCGCATCGACGGCGAATTCGTTGTCAACCCGACGACGGAGCAACTCGAGAAGACAGAGCTCGAACTTCAAGTCGCCGGTACGGCAGACGCCATCAACATGGTGGAAGCAGGCGCGAACGAAGTGTCTGAAGAAATCATGCTCGAATCGATCTTGTTCGGTCACGAAGAGATCAAAAAGCTCGTCGCTTTCCAAAGCGAAATCGTCGCAACAGTCGGGAAACCGAAATTCGAATACACTGTCTCAAAATTCGATGAGACGTTGTCACAAGAGCTCGAAGCGGCTCGCCCTGAAATCGTCGAAGCGGTTCAAGTCGAAGAGAAACACGCACGTGACGAGGCGATCAACGAAGTCATCGCCAAGTACGTCGCCTCTTACGAAGAGCGCCTCGCGGACGAGCCTGCCAAGTTGAAAGAAGTGTCGGGCATCTTGAACAAGTTCGTCAAAGACGAAGTCCGCCGTTTGATCACGGTTGAAAAAGTTCGTCCTGACGGTCGCCGCCCGGACGTCATCCGTCCACTCGCTTCTGAAGTCGGCCTGTTGCCACGTGCGCACGGCGTCGGCTTGTTCACGCGTGGACAAACGCAAGTCATGTCGGTCGCGACGCTCGGCGTCATCGGTGACGCTCAAATCATCGACGGCATCGGCTTAGAAGAGAACAAGCGTTTCATGCACCATTATAACTTCCCGCCGTTCTCGGTCGGTGAAGCGCGTCCGGTGCGTGCGCCAGGTCGCCGGGAAATCGGACACGGAGCACTCGGAGAACGTGCGATGTTGCCGGTCATCCCGAATGAGGCAGACTTCCCGTATACGATTCGTCTCGTATCGGAAGTACTCGAATCGAACGGATCAAGTTCACAGGCATCAATCTGTGGCTCGACGCTCGCGCTCATGGATGCCGGTGTGCCGATCAAGGCACCGGTCGCTGGAATCGCGATGGGTCTGATCATGGAAGGTGAGCACTACACGGTACTCACGGACATTCAAGGACTTGAAGATCACCTCGGGGACATGGACTTCAAAGTCGCCGGAACGAAAGACGGGATCACTGCCTTGCAAATGGACATCAAGATCGCGGGTATCACGCGTGACATCTTGGAAGAAGCGCTCGAACAAGCGCGTTCAGGACGTCTCCACATCTTGAACCACATGCTCGAGACACTCGACGCACCACGTCCACAGTTGTCGAAATACGCTCCGAAGATCATCACGATGACGATCAATCCGGACAAGATTCGCGACGTGATCGGGCCGGGTGGTAAGATGATCAACAGCATCATCGACCAGACAGGTGTCAAAATCGACATCGAACAAGATGGTACGGTGTTCATCGCCTCGACCGATCAAGAAGGTATCGATATGGCGATGGCGCTCATCGGCGATATCGTCCGCGAAGTCGTCGTCGGGGAAGTGTTCGACGCGACCGTGCGCCGGATCGAGAAGTTTGGCGCGTTCGTCGAGTTGTTCAAAGGCAAGGACGCTCTCGTCCACGTCTCAGAGTTCAGCTTAGAGCGTGTCGCGAACGTCGAAGACGTCGTCAAGCTCGGTGACACGATCAAAGTCAAAGTCACAGAGATCGATGACAAAGGGCGTGTCAACGCCTCGCATAAAACGCTCATCCTCGAAGGGTTGTCCCCGGAAGAGCGAGAAGCGTACGAAGCGAAACGGAAAGCGGCGCGCGAAAGCCGTCCGCCACGTGACAGTCGTCCGCCGCGTCGCGACGGCGACCGTCGCCCGCCAAGAACGACAAACTAATCAATGATGGCCATCGTCTGTTGCGATGGCCTTTTTCATAGGAGTGAGGACATGGAAATTATCACGTTACAAAACGGCGTCCGCATCGTGGTCGAACCGATGGCCGACGTCCGCAGCACGTCTACCGGTGTGTTCATCAAAGCCGGGACACGAACCGAATCGACAACCGAGATTGGTATTAGCCACTTGATTGAGCATATGCTGTTCAAAGGGACAAAGACGAAGACGGCCAAAGAGATCGCTTCGTTCTTCGACGAGCTCGGCGGTAGCGTCAACGCGTTCACTTCGAAAGATCACACGTGCTATTACGTGAAGACGCTCGATGAACATGCGGTCGTCGCTTTCGACGCCCTCGCCGACATGTTGTTTCAGTCGCTCTTCGATGAGACGGAACTCGAGAAAGAAAAGCGGGTCGTGTTAGAAGAGATTAAAATGTATGAAGACACGCCGGAAGATCTCGTGCATGAATTGCTCGCGAAGGCCGTCTATCAAGACGACGTGCTCGCCGAACCGATTCTCGGGACGGAAGCGAGTGTGCTCGGGCTGTCACGCGAACAGTTGCTCCGTTACGTCGCGACGATGTACACGGGCAACCGGGTCGTCGTCTCGATTGCCGGTCATGTACCGGACGCCCTCGTCGACGCCGTCAAGGCAAGGTTTGCCGAGCTTCCATCAGGGGAATCATCGAAAGAATCAACCGTTCCGACGCTCCATGCCGAGGTCGTTAAAAAACAGAAAGAGACCGAGCAAGCTCACCTCTGTTGGAACTTCGAGGCGATTGCTGCGACCGATGACCGGTTGCCGCATCTTGCACTCATGAACAATGCGATCGGAGCGACGATGTCCTCCCGCTTGTTCCAGTCGATTCGGGAAGAAGAAGGGTTGGCGTATTCCATCTATTCGTATTACACGACGTTCGATGACCATGGGACGTTCACGATTTACATCGGCACGTCTCCAGACACACTCGAACAAGTCGAAGCAATCATGGTGCGTGAACTGACAGAGCTGAAACAGTCTGGACTTACCGACGAAGAAGTCGAGAAAGGCAAACGACAGTTAAAAGGTTCACTCGTTCTCGGCAACGAAAGTACGAGTGCGCGGATGAATCGGAACGGGCGAAACCTCGTCTTATTGGATGAGGTGGAGCCGATTGACGTCGTCCTCGACAAGGTTGACCGGATCGAGACAGGCGAAGTCAACGCCTTGATCCGGGAAGTGCTTAACCACGCCCCTGCCAAATCATACGTCCTTCCGTCCGAAGACCGACTTGAAACCGAATTGTAAGTTCTCTACACTGATTAAGAGGTATTCTTTACTTTGGACAGGATATAGGTGAAAGAAGGGAAAGACTTGAACTTAACGGATTTAATTAAAAAGATACAAGTGATCAACAAACTGCAGACAACTGACATTGAAGTGACCCACGTGACGACCGATTCGCGAGAAGTCGTGCCAGGGACGCTGTTTGTCGCCATTAAAGGCTATACGGTCGACGGACACGATTATGCGGCTACCGCGGTCGAACGAGGCGCCGTGGCGATCGTAAGCGAGCGGACACTCGACGTGGCCGTGCCGAACATTCTCGTACGTGACAGCTCGCGAGCGGTCGGTTTATTAGCGTCGGCTTTTTACGGCTATCCGTCTGAACAGATGCGTATGTTCGGCATTACAGGAACGAACGGCAAGACGACGACGACGACAATTTTACGCGACGTCCTCACCGAGCTCGGTCATAGCACCGGGCTCATCGGGACGGTCGAAGTTCGCATTAACGATACGGTCGTACCGAGTAAAAATACGACGCCGCAAAGTTCAGAACTGCAACAATTGCTCACCCAAATGAGAGATGAAGGGGTGACCGACGTGATGATGGAAGTGTCATCACACGGGCTCGAGCTCGGCCGCGTCATCGGGACCGACTTTGACATCGTCGGGTTCACGAACTTGACGCACGATCACCTCGATTTCCACGGGACGTTCGAAAATTATGCCCGGGCCAAAGGACTTCTTTTTGCCCAACTCGGACAGACGGCATCGCGCGACAAAGTGGCCGTCTTGAACGCAGACGACCCGTACAGCAAGCTCTATGAGACGATGACGGGGGCGCGTGTGCTTACATACGCCATCGACACACCGGCTGACGTGACGGCGACAGACATTGTTCAGACGCTGTCAGATACGAGCTTCCATCTCCACTATCAAGGAGAAAGTCTACCTGTGACGGTGCAGTTCATCGGGCGTTTTAACGTCTATAATATTTTGCTCGCGACGGGCTGCCTCCTCGCCGCCGGCTATTCGCTCGGTGTCATCATTGAGGCGCTCGAGGCGATCCATCCGGCTAAAGGACGGATGCAACGTCTCGACGTCCCTGGGTATAACGTGTATGCCGATTATGCGCACACGCCAGACGGCATCGAACAATGCTTGAAATCGCTCGTCGGCGTCCCGAAAGAAGACATCATCTTCTTGATCGGGACGGGCGGGAACCGAGATGTGACGAAACGCCCGACGATGGGCGAGATGGCATCGACGTATGCCGGCACCGTCGTCATCACGACGGATGACCCTCGTTTTGAGTCGTATGACTCGATCACGAACGGAATCGCTTCTGGCATGACGCATGACAATTACGTCGAAATCGGGGACCGAGAAGAAGCGGTCCGCTACGCGGCACGTCTCGCAAAACCGGATAATATCGTCGTCTTGGCTGGAAAAGGACACGAGAAATATCAAATCATCGGCAATGAGAAAGTACCGCTTGATGAAGAATTGATCGTCCGAACGACAATTTTGAATATGGAGGAATAAGGATTTATGGCAGTACAACCAATCAGCTTGACAGAGAAAGAGCATGATGATTTTGTCAAAACACATGACCGAGGAGATTTGTTGCAACTCTCGAGTTGGGCCAACGTGAAACGTCAAAACGGTTGGTCTGGCGAGCGCATCGCCGTCGCCACGGACGGGAAAGTGACAGGCGTCGCCTTGTTGCTGTTCAAACAAGTACCGAAATTGCCGTTCACACTGTGCTACGCGCCGCGCGGATTCGTCGTCGATTACGATGATGTGGACTCGCTGCGGGCACTCACGGACGAAGCGAAGCGGGTCGCAAAGACAAGACGGGCGATCACGATTAAAATCGACCCGAATGTCGATCGAGACGAAGTGCCTGGGTTGTTGACGGAGATGGCCGACCTCGGATTCACGCATAAAGGGTACGGGGGCGGGTTCGATTACGCCCAGCCCCGCTTCACGATGGAAACGGATTTACGGCCGAGTGAGAAAGACATTTTCGCGAAGTTTCATCATAAGTTCCGCTATAATGTCCGCCTGGCCGAAAAGAAAGGGATCGTCTGCACGGAAGTCGGACGGGACGGCTTAAAAACGTTCGCCGACTTGATGAAAGTGACGGGTGAGCGGGACGGTTTTGCCATCCGCGGCCTCGATTATTTCGAGAACTTATACGATTGTCTCCAACCGGGGGACGCCAGATTGTTCTTGACGAAGCTCGAACCGAGTATCGCGCTCGACCAACAACAGGCGACACTCGACAAAGCGAAGCGCGAACTCGAGAAGATCGAACGAGCGCTCGAAAAAGAGACGGCTGAGAAGAAACGGACGAGCCTGTCGAATCGTCAGAAGCAGACGAGCGAACAGATTGCAAAAATCGAGACGGCGTTACCTGAACTCGTACAACTGCACGAAAAATATCCGAACGGTCTCGTCTTGTCGGGCGGCCTATTGACGCTCGCTGGACGCCGCTCCTACTATCTATACGGCGCGTCTTCCAACGAATTCCGTGAATTCATGCCGAACCACCTCATGCAATGGACGATGATGCAAGCTGCCAAGGCGAGCGGGGCCGAACGCTATGACTTCGGAGGCGTTTCCGGCAGTACTGCGCCGGACGACGAATACGCGGGACTTTATGCGTTCAAATCCGGATGGGGGAGCGACCAGATTGAAAAGGTGGGCGAGTTTGACCTCGTCATGAACCGACCACTCTATTTCGCCCTCGAAACGGGACTTCCGCTCGTCAAAGGACTCCGTAAACGGCTGAGACGATGAAGTGGACCGGTATTTTGACGTTAGCGATGGTCGCATTTTTAGTCGGGATTTTTTTGGCATATTCATACTCGCAGCCGGGGCCGATGCCGTGGATCGATGAGCCGTCGTTTGAGGCGGGGATGTGTGAGCGATCACCCCGTTCGGAGCAGACGATCGTCGACCGGAGCGACAAGGCGTTCGTCAACTTGCATCCGCACGTACGGGAACGGAGCGAATTGTTCGTCCGTCTCGCTCATTCATGTCTCGGGCTCGAAGTGCGCTTGACGTCCGGGTATCGATCGGCCGAAGAGCAAACCGCTTTATACGCCCAAGGGCGTTCTAAGCCGGGCCAAGTCGTCACGAACGCCAAGGCCGGTCAAAGTTATCACAACTACGGGCTTGCCGTCGATTTTGTCATCATCCATGACAACCGGGCTGATTATGATTTGTCTTCAGATCATAACCGGTCTGGGGTGCCGGATTGGCAAGAACTCGGGGAACTCGGCAAGGCACTCGGGTTCGAATGGGGCGGGGACTGGCGAAACTTCCCAGACTACCCTCATCTGCAGATGGACTTCGGTTTGTCGATTCGACAGCTTGCGGCCGGCAAGCGCCCGGCGGAACAAGCGACCGTTCCGCTCGCCGATGTTTTACAACCTCTAGTCGATTGAACGGAAATGTTGGCAATGAAGCCGTTTTCCGATACAATATTCAGTAGCGATAAGTGGACGAACCAGAATATGAATCATCTAGGAGGTTTTTGTTAGTGTCAAAGAAAAAGACAGAGAATATTAGCGTCTTTGCGCTTGGTGGCGTAGGCGAAATCGGGAAGAACATGTACGTCGTGGAACTAGACGACGACATCTTCGTCATCGATGCCGGCCTCATGTTCCCAGGCGATGAGATGCTCGGGATTGATATCGTGATCCCAGATATTACGTATTTGAAAGAAAATAAGGACCGTGTCCGGGCGATCTTCATCACCCACGGGCACGAAGATCATATCGGCGGACTAAGTTATGTGCTCCGTGATTTGAAACACGTTCCCGTCTACGGGACGAAATTGACACTCGGTTTGATTGAAATCAAGCTGAAAGAAGCAGGATTACTGAAAGAAGTCGACCTTCGGTTGATTGACGCCAAAACGAAATTGACTATCGCTGATCATTTCATCACGTTCTTCCGCGTCAACCACTCGATTCCAGACTGTGTCGGTGTCTGCATTCAAACGTCCCAAGGGGCGATCGTCCATACGGGCGACTTCAAGTTCGACTACACACCGGTCGACGGGAAGCAGTCGGACTTCAATAAACTGGCTGCAATCGGTCAGCGTGGCGTCCTTTGCCTGCTGTCGGATTCGACGAACGCGGAACGACCTGGTCAAACCGGTTCGGAGTCGCTCGTAGGCGCCGAATTGAACGATGTCATTTATCAAGCAGAAGGCCGCGTCATCGTCGCCTCGTTCGCCTCGAACGTGCATCGCTTGCAACAAGTGTTCGCGGCTGCGGAAGCGAACGACCGTAAAGTCGCCGTCGTCGGACGCAGCATGGTGAACATCGTCGAAGTGGCGCAAAAGCTGAACTATTTGCGCTTCAAGCCAAAGACGCTCGTCGAACTGTCACAAGTGAACCGTCTCCCAGACAACAAAGTCGTCATCTTGACGACCGGGTCTCAAGGCGAGCCGATGGCAGCGTTGACTCGGATGGCCCGGAACGCCCACAAACAAGTGAACATTCGCTTGAGCGATACGGTCGTCATCGCGGCGACTCCGATCCCTGGAAATGAGAAGTCAGTATCGAAAACGATCGACTTGTTGTTCCGTTCAGGGGCGAACGTCATTTATAACCAACGTAAAGTCCACGTCTCAGGACACGCTTCGGCGGAAGAGTTGAAGCTCATGCTCAACCTCGTCAAGCCGAAATACTTCCTTCCAATCCACGGGGAGTACCGGATGCAGATGGCCCACTCGAAGCTTGCTGAACAAGTCGGTGTGAAATCGAACAACATCTTTATCGTTGAAAAAGGAGATGTCGTCGAGTTCACAGGCAGAAAAGCGCGGATGAGCCGGAAAGTGCCGGCCGGGAACGTCTTGATTGACGGGATCGGTGTCGGTGACGTCGGTAACATCGTGCTTCGCGACCGTCGCCTCTTGTCACAAGATGGTGTCGTCCTCTGCGTCGTCACGTTGAACCGTAAACAAAAGAAATTGATTTCAGGACCTGAACTCATCTCACGTGGATTCGTCTATATGCGTGAATCGGAAGAGATGATCTCAGAGGCGAACCGTATCGTCACGAAACAGATCGAGAAGAGTCTTCAAGCTGGGAGTGACTGGACCGAATTGAAATCAAATATTCGTGAGCGGCTCAGCGTCTTCTTGTTCGAGCAGACGAAGCGTCGTCCGATGATCTTGCCGATCATCATGGAGATATAATGAATTGAGGCAAAAGTCATCTGACTTTTGCCTTCTTTTTTTAGGAGGAATGGAAAGTGGCACAAAAAAAGGTGGCTCAAAAAACGAGAAAGACCACGACGACGAAGCGGAAGCGACCGGCGACAAGGACGCGAAAGCAACCGGTCCCTTGGCGTACATATGGCTGGGTCGCCTTCGTTCTGGCGATGACGGCGTTCATCTTTTCATTGTTCGAGTTCGGATTGGTCGGTGCACGGACGTCGTCGCTCGCAGTAACGTTGTTCGGCGGCTGGGGCGCATTGACGTATTTGGCGATCGCGTTCACGTTGCTCATCTTCTTGAACGATTGGCGTCCCGGACAGCGGGCCGGGATTATGCTTCTTTTTATTGCCTTTTTGTTGTTTGGTGACCTCGTCTGGGGAGCCGAGCGCGGCGCCATCAACGGCTCGCTCTATGAGTTAAACCATTACTTACTGTCCGACTTCGGAATCGTCTTCCTCGGAATCATCTGTCTCGTCGTCGGTATCTCTTTACTATCACCAACAGTTTGGCGCAGTGTCGGTCGGAGACTGCTCGAATCCGGTCAAGCGATCAAACAAGAGTGGCAGGAACGGGAGCGGCCTGAGCGGAAGGTGAGCCCGGCCCGGAAGAAAGCGACGCCTGCCGTCCCACGTGAAGCAGAGGCGTCACGTAACGCGCCGTATGCTGAACCGGAAACGGATGCGGTGACGATGCACGATATCCCGATCGTTGGATTCAGTGAACGAGTCGTTGCCGAGAAGCAGGAACAAAAACAAGACACGAACACGACGGAGCGCGCAGACGACGTAACGGACATGCCGACCGAGGACATGATGATGACGGCCGCCCAAGATGTATCTGCCACGTACGAGCTTCCAACGTTCGCAATCTTGTCTGAGCCGGTCGTCACCGACTTGTCCGGCGAGAACGCCCGCTTGAAAGCGAATGCGACGAAACTCGTCCAGACGCTGAAATCTTTCGGGGTCGGAGTCAAAGTGTTGAAGATTCATCTCGGTCCGACCGTGACGAAATACGAGCTTCAACCTGATATCGGTGTGAAAGTGAGCCGGATCACATCACTGAGCGATGACTTGGCGTTAGCACTCGCCGCGAAAGATATCCGAATCGAGGCGCCGATCCCAGGGAAGGCGGCTATCGGCATCGAGGTCCCGAACCAAGAAGTCGCACCGGTCTGTCTTCGTGAGGTACTCGAAGCCGAACCGGTCAAACGGGAAGTGTCACCGCTTCTCGTCGCCCTCGGAAGAAGTATTAGCGGGGAGACGGTGACGGTCGCCTTGAACAAAATGCCGCACTTGCTCGTGGCGGGGTCGACCGGGTCAGGAAAATCAGTCTGCATTAACGGTATGATCGTATCAATCTTGATGCGGACGCGTCCGGACGAGGTTCGTCTCATGATGATCGACCCGAAAATGGTCGAGCTGAACGTTTATAACGGCGTCCCGCACTTATTGACCCCGGTCGTCACAGACCCGAAGAAAGCAGCGCAGGCACTCAAACAAGTCGTCGCCGAAATGGAGCGACGGTACGAGCTGTTCAGCCGCTATGGCGTCCGTAACATCGAAGGTTACAACGAACTCGTCGACAAGTCTGAGGATGAGGACGCGAAACGGCTTCCGTTCATCGTCGTTATCGTCGATGAACTTGCCGATCTCATGATGGTCGCCTCGAACGATGTCGAGGACGCGATCATGCGTCTCGCCCAGATGGCACGGGCGGCGGGCATCCATATGGTGCTCGCCACGCAACGGCCGTCGGTCGACGTCATCACCGGCGTCATTAAAGCGAACATCCCATCCCGTATCGCCTTCGCCGTCTCTTCGCAGACGGATTCACGGACGATCCTCGACGGGGGTGGTGCCGAGAAATTACTAGGACGTGGCGATATGCTCATGCTCGCCAACGGCATGAACAAGCCTGTCCGTGTCCAAGGGGCGTTCGTCTCTGATCAAGAAGTCGAGACGGTCGTCAATCACGTCATCGCGCAACAACGGGCGCAATATGTCGAAGCGATGATGCCGAAAGAAGAAGAAGTGACGACGATTGATTCCGATGACTCGTTGTTCGGGGAAGTCGTCCAATTCATCTTGACGCAAGAGACAGCGTCGACATCGATGATTCAACGAAGATTCCGGATCGGCTACAATCGGGCGGCCCGTTTAATCGATTCGCTTGAACAAGCTGGATACGTCGGTCCGTCTGAAGGTTCGAAGCCTCGGAAAGTACTTGTCAACGAACAAGATGTATGAAACATAAAAACGAACGTTATGATTTTTATATATCATAACGTTCGTTTTTTATTGTTTTTTCAGTGAAAAGGCAATAGGTGGTCAATTCTGAAAACAAGCCCGTTGACGCCGACTAATATAGCACATCGTACCTATATGAGTAAATGAGCCATACTACTGAAAAACGTGAAACGCTTTCATATTTTAATACCGTTTACATTTTACAGATTCTTTTCAAACCGACAGTGAACAGGTAATATAGACTAAGAGGTGAACGGAATCCCTTCATGTTAAAATATTTCCTTGATTCCGAACAAAAACTATTGCGTTCTAATTCTGGAATCCCTATACTTAATATTGGCAAGGGCATTCATACGTCAGATGTCTGAGCACTGGTAAGAATAGGTAAAGGTGGTGAGGCCCATGTCGATCAAGCTCGATCATCGCTTGCTCTATCTCCGGGTGATTGAGAAAATCAAGCAGGATATCGATGAGGGTGTCTATCGTGAAGGAGAAAAGCTTCCTTCAGAATTCGAGTTGTCGAAGCAACTAGGAGTCAGTCGTGCGACGCTCCGAGAAGCGCTCCGTATCCTCGAAGACGAGAAATTTGTCGTGCGAAAACATGGCGTCGGAACGTTCATCAGTTCAAAACCTCCCTTCACGTCGGGGATTGAAGAACTGTTCAGCGTGACGGACATGATCATGCGCGCCAAAATGACACCGGGAACAAAAGTATTGGTGGCCGAAAAGGTGTTAGCGACAGAGAGAGAAGCCGACCGTCTAAAGATCGAACCGAACTCACCGATTTATCGGATTGTACGGATTCGTTATGCGGACGAAACACCGGTCGTATACTGTGTGGACAAGATTCCCGCACATCTCGTTTCTAATCCTGAAGCCTTGACAGAAGGGAAGTCGTTGTTCGACGCACTCGAAAAAGAGGTAGGACGTCGGGTCGCATATGCGATCACGCACATCGAACCGAGTGTGAGCACCGAAATCTCGACTCAACTTCAGACGGACCAACCGTTACTCGCATTAAAGCAACTGCACTACGATGAGAGCGACTTACCGTTGCTTGATTCAGCAAACTTTTTCCGAGCGGACCGCTTCGACTTTCACGTCGTACGCAAACGCGTCTAAGTAAGTTCGTTTTATCCGGAAACGGTTATTTTTGGGGAACAGCGTGAAAGCGCTTTCTTATACCGGTGTAAAGACTACTGATAACATGACAACCTAAATTGTTATGAACCGAAAGGGGAAACACGACGATGATGAACAAGAAAAAAACGATTCTCTCAGCTTTAGCAGCAGGTCTCACACTCTCGACAGTACTCGCAGCATGTGGCGGGGACGACAATGAAGGTGCTTCAAACGGAGAAGGCGGCGGCAGCGAAGCTGGCGACTTCAAAGTGGCGATGGTAACGGATACGGGCGGCGTAGATGATAAGTCGTTCAACCAATCAGCTTGGGAAGGTCTCACGAAGTTCGGTGAAGACAACAACTTGACGGAGAACGAAGGATTCAAATATCTTCAGTCTTCAAAACAAGCGGACTACCAGCCAAACTTGCAACAATTGGCGCGTGACAACTTCAACTTGATCTACGGAATCGGCTTCTTGATGGCTGAGGACATCGAAACAGTCGCAGGCCAGTTCTCTGACAACAACTTCGCGATCGTCGACATGGTCGTCGATGCACCGAACGTCGCGTCAATCACGTTCAAAGAGCAAGAAGGATCGTTCCTCGTCGGTGTGATTGCCGGTCTCATGACAGAAACGGACAAAGTCGGCTTCATCGGCGGCGTCGAGTCTGACTTGATCAAGAAGTTCGAAAACGGATTTAAAGCGGGCGTCATGGCAGTTAACCCGGACGCGACAATCGACGTCAAATACGCTGAAGACTTCAACTCGGCTGAAAAAGGAACGGCGATCGCTTCAGGCATGTACGGCGCTGGTTCTGACATCATCTATCACGCGGCAGGCGGTACAGGTGTAGGGGTGTTCACAGAAGCGAAGAACCGTAAGAAGAACGGCGAAGAAGTATGGGTGATCGGGGTTGACCGTGACCAATACGAAGAAGGACTCCCAGAAGACGTAACGCTCACTTCAATGGTCAAACGTGTAGACACGGCGACGTATGAAGTATCGAAACAGACGATGGAAGGGAACTTCCCAGGTGGCGAGATCATCGAGTTCGGTTTGAAAGATGACGGTGTCGGCATCGCTGAAACGTCTGACGAGCACGTACCGGCTGACATCCTCTCGAAAGTGGATGAGTATCGCCAACAGTTGATCGACGGCGAACTTACAGCTCCAGCGACAGACGCTGAGTTTGAAGAGTTCATGAAATCAGTAGAATAAATCATTGAGTTAGGGGGGACCCATGCGGTCTCCCTTTACTTAAAGTTAGGGGTGGACTTTCTTGGAATATGTAATTGAAATGCTCAATATTCGCAAAGAGTTCGGAACGTTCGTAGCGAACGACAATATCACCCTCCAACTACGCAAAGGCGAGATTCATGCGCTTCTCGGAGAGAACGGTGCCGGGAAATCGACGCTTATGAACGTCTTGTTCGGTCTCTACCAACCGGAAGGTGGAGAGATTCGCGTGCGTGGAGAAAAAGTGGACATTGAGAATCCGAACATCGCCAACGACCTCGGCATCGGCATGGTGCACCAACACTTCATGCTCGTCGAGAAGTTCACGGTGACAGAAAACATTATCCTCGGCTCAGAACCGAAGAGCGGGTTGACGGTCGACCGTGCCACGGCGCGTAAAAAAGTGATGGACATCTCAGAACAGTACGGACTCCGTATCGATCCGGATGCGAAGATCGAGGACATCTCGGTCGGGATGCAGCAGCGTGTCGAAATTTTGAAGACGCTCTATCGTGGGGCGGAGATTTTGATTTTTGATGAACCGACGGCCGTGTTGACGCCGCAAGAGATTCAAGAACTCATCCAGATCATGAAGCGTCTCATCGAAGAGGGTAAGTCGATCATCTTGATCACGCACAAGCTAAAAGAGATCATGCAAGTCGCCGACCGCTGTACGGTCATCCGTCGCGGGCGCTATATCGGCACGGTCGACATCGACGAGACGGTCAACGAAGACCGCCTTGCTGAGATGATGGTCGGTCGCGAAGTCAACTTTGATGCGGAATATTCCAAGGCAGATCCACAGCAAGTCGTTCTCGACATTCAAAAGCTCGTCGTCAAAGATAGTCGTGGCCTAGAAGTCGTCGAAGGCTTGGATTTACAAATCCGCTCAGGTGAGATTCTTGGGATTGCCGGGATCGATGGGAACGGACAGACGGAATTGATCGAAGCGATCTCAGGATTGAAGAAGCCAGAGGCAGGAAAAATCTTCTTGAATGGGAACGATGTGACCGGATTCACCCCTCGTAAAGTGACCGAGGCGGGCGTCGGCCATATCCCGCAAGACCGGCACAAACATGGTCTCGTCCTCGATTATACGATTCGTGACAACATGGTGCTCCAGACGTACTACAAAGAGCCTTTCTCGAAACGCGGTTTGATGAACTATAAAGCCGTGGCGGAGAAAGCAAAAGCGTTGATTGAGAAGTTTGACGTCCGAACTCCATCAGTCGACGTGCCGGCTCGTGCGCTTTCTGGCGGTAACCAACAAAAAGCGATCATCGCCCGTGAAGTCGACCGGTCTCCGGACCTGTTGATCGCGGCACAACCGACGCGCGGTCTTGACGTCGGAGCCATCGAGTTCATTCACGAGCAGTTGATCAAAGAGCGTGAAAAAGGACGTGCCGTCCTGCTCATCTCGTTCGAGCTCGAAGAGATTTTACACGTGTCCGACCGGATCGCGGTTCTCTATGAAGGGAAAATCGTCGGGATTCGTGACCCGAAAGAAACGACAGAGCAAGAGCTCGGCTTCTTGATGGCCGGCGGTAAGAGAGGGGAAGAAACAGTATGAACAAGCTAGGACTCAATCGACTGCTCATCCCACTGCTATCCATCTTGATGGGGCTATTTGTCGGAGCGATCGTCATGCTCATCGGCGGCTACGACCCGATTCGCGGCTTCTCGTCGCTCTTTAACGGCATGCTCGGCAGCCCGTACGCCATCGGTGAGACGCTTCGTGCGGCCGCGCCGCTCATCTTCTCTGGTCTCGCCGTCGCGTTCGCGTTCCGCACCGGTCTCTTCAATATCGGGGTCGAAGGCCAAGTGTTGATCGGCTGGGTGGCGGCGGTGTACGTCGGAATCAACTTTGATTTGCCGATGTTCCTCCACTTGCCGCTCGCTTTGCTCGCCGCGATGTTCGCTGCGGCCGCATGGGCGTTCGTGCCTGGTTTCCTCAAGGCGAAGTTCCACGTCCATGAGGTCATCACATCGATCATGATGAACTACATCGCGCTCTATACGACGAACGCGATTTTACGGAGCGTCATCGGCGTGACGAATGAACGGACAGAGTCGATCAAAGATTCGGCATCGCTCTCGTCGCCGCTCCTTCAAGAATTGACGACGTTCTCACGCTTGCACTGGGGCATTCTCATCGCCGTCCTTGCCGCGGTCGTCTATTATTACATTTTGCAACGGACGACGCTCGGGTACGAGCTTCGCGCCGTCGGTTTCAACAAGCACGCCTCACAATATGCGGGGATGAGCGTCAATCGCAACATCGTCTTGTCGTTCGTCATCTCGGGTATGTTCGCCGGTCTCGCCGGTGCGATGGAAGGTCTCGGGACGTTCAACGGTATGACGCTTAGCGCGTCGTTCACTGGCGTCGGATTCGACGGGATCGCGGTCGCGCTTCTCGGAGCGAACACGGCAGTCGGTGTCGTCTTGGCGGCCTTGTTGTTCGCTGGACTCAACATCGGTGGACTCGCGATGCAGCTCGGGGCGAACATCCCGTCTGAACTCGTCAAAGTCATCATCGCAGCCATCGTCATCTTCGTGGCGTCTGGTTACGCACTGAACTATGTCATTGAGAAACTTAAAGGAAATCGTAAGAAAGGAGTGGAGAAAAAATGAGCTTCTTAGAAGTCCTCTACATCGTCGTACCGGTTGCACTCGCCTATGCGACTCCACTCATCATCGCCGCTCTCGGTGGCATCTTCAGTGAACGGTCGGGTGTCGTCAACATCGCGCTCGAAGGAATCATGGTCATCGGGGCAGCGACGGGAATCATTACGACGCTGACGCTGACGAACATGGGTCTTGGCGGGATGAGCCCGTGGATCTCGCTCTTGGTCGCCATGGTCATCGGGGCGCTGTTCTCACTCTTCTTGGCAGTACCAGCCATCCTATGGCGGGCCGACCAGACCGTACTCGGTGTCGCGATCAACATGCTCGCGGTCGGACTTGCGATCTTTGTCGTCCGTGTCCTTTACAATAAAGGGCAGACCGACTTCATCCAATACCGGATCGCGAAAGAGAACGTGCCGATCTTGTCGGATATCCCGGTTCTCCGCATGTTCTTCATCAACGTCCAGTACACGTCGTTCATCGCGATCGCGCTCGCGTTCATCGTCTGGTTCGTCATCTTCAAGACGCCGTTCGGCCTTCGTCTCCGTTCGGTCGGGGAACATCCGATGGCGGCAGACACGATGGGGATCAACGTCACGAAGATGCGTTTCATGGGCGTCATGCTCTCTGGGGCGTTCGGCGGTCTTGCCGGAGCGGTGTATGCCGTCACGGTCACGACGAACTTCAGTGCGACGACGATTGTCGGGCAAGGGTTCCTCGCCATCGCCGCGATGATCTTCGGTAAATGGAATCCGCTTGGCGCGCTCGGAGCCGGACTTTTCTTCGGATTCGCGCAAGCGCTCTCGATCATCGGTAGCAACTTGCCGGTCATCAATAACGTGCCGCAAGTGTTGCTCTTGATCGCGCCTTACGCGCTCACGATTCTAGCCCTCGCTGGTGTCGTCGGTCGGGCCGATGCGCCGAAGTCGGTCGGTATCCCGTATATTAAAGGGAAACGTTAACGAAAGAAAGGACATATGTCCCGTTTAGGAAAGGTTGTTTGACGCTTAAGTCGAACAACCTTTTTTGTTATACTCATAAAGAGGTGAGACAATTGAAAAAATGGTGGCAATGGTTGTTCGTCATGATGGCGACAGTTGTGTTGGCCGGCTGTTCGGTCGACGACTGGTTCGCCGGGCAAGTCGACCCGCCTGAATCGCTCGTCGAACTTGAAGCCGACTATCCAAGCGCTGACGTCAGGCAACAAGTCGCTCGTCCGATTGGCAAGACAGAGACGGTCACGCTCGACCGCGTCGTCGATGGCGACACGCTCAAAGTCGAGTTCGAGAGCGGCGCGACCGAATCGATTCGCCTGCTCCTCGTCGACACACCAGAGACGAGTCATCCGACATTGCCGGTGCAGCCGTTCGGAGAAGAGGCGAAATCGTTCGTCGAGCGTTGGCTCCCGGAAGGGGATACGATCACGCTCGAGTATGACGTCGGTCGCTATGACCGTTATCAGCGTACGCTCGCTTACGTCTGGTACGACGGGGTGATGTTGAACGAGGAACTATTGCGGCGCGGTTTGGCCCGTGTCGCTTACATCTATGCGCCGAACACGCAGCACGTCGATGCGTTCCGGACGGTCGAACGGTCAGCGAAAGAAGCGCTGCTCGGTATCTGGAGTCTTGAAGACTACGTGACCGGGAACGGATTTGACCATGAGGCGACGACGCCTGCGAAGCCGAAGACGGGTCAAACTTGTGACATTAAAGGTAACATCAACCGAGACGGAGAGAAGATATACCACGTCCCGGGCGGTGCCAGCTATGAGCGGACGATCGCCGAAGAGATGTTCTGTTCGGAACGTGAAGCCGAAGCGGCGGGCTTCCGGAGGGCGGCCCGCTAAAAAAGAGAGACATGTATGTCTTAGACACACATGTCTCTCTCCGCTTATTCGTATTTGAGCGCATCGCCGTCGAACGATTCGTCGGCGACTTTGATTGAGTCGGTCGGGCAACCTTCGAACGCATCCATCAAGTCCTCGTAAAGCTCATCCGGGACTTCGATCGTACCCGTGTTGTCGTCCATCAAGTTGAAGGCGAGACCTTCGTCATCATAGTCGAAGATGTCCGGGGCGGCGGCTCCGCAAGCCCCACACGCGATGCATGTATCTTTATCAACAATTGTAAATTTTGCCATTATTAACCCTCCATACGTTTCGTCTCTCTTCATAGAAATCGACTTTCTACTGACTATGAGTAATTGTAGTCTACATACCCGATTATTTCAATGAGGAAACGAACATCGTTTTGGAAGGATAATGATTTTTGAGAGGAGGTGGCACGATGGTTCATTTAGCTGACGGGGTGTTGCTCCTCGCGATCGACCGCTTGAAAGGAGAGCGTAGCGAGCGTAGCCTGTTTCACGTGTTGAACGGGAAGCGATCGGCGACGACGCTACAAGACGCGTTTTTTTATGACCTTGAACCGGTGTTCGGGATGTTCCCGTACGCGAAATACGATTATGAGAAACTGATGGCCTCGTTAGAGAAGCGAGGATGGCTGAACCGTTCGATGTTCACGCTGACGGGGGCAGGACAGCTTTTAGCTTCACCGGAGACGGTGAGCGATTTATTCGAACGTCTCGGTGGTGAACAGCGCGACTATACGACGATGACGTGGAAACGGCTCAGCCTGTTCATCCAGACGTTCATGTCGCTCGAGCATAAGCGGACGTTCTATCCGGTACAGGCGGACCGGCTCGCCGAACGGTGGGTGAAGCAAATCGTTCGATCCGAGCGTGAGTGGCGTCCGTTGATCGAGTCGTTTCACTCAGAGCTCGAGACTGCGCTCGAATCGGTCGGTGACCCGTACGCGACCGCTGTCGTCTACCGGTTCACGGGTGCGTTCGAGACAGGGTATACGTACGAGCAGATTGCGACGCTCCTCGACGTCGATGCCCGGACGGCCCGTCTTTACTTTTTGGCGGGATGGAACGCGTTGTTGAACGAGTTGCCGGAAGACGCCAAACTTCGAGGGTTCAGTCACGGCCTGTCGCGGGAGCGGATGACGCTCTCGGCACGGGAGTCGTTTGACTTGTTCACGGCGGGGCGCTCGTTCTCGCAAGTGCAATCGATGCGTCGGTTACGTACATCGACGATCGAGGACCACGTCGTCGAGATGGCGATGTACATTGAGGAGTTCCCGCTCGACCAATTCGTCCCGGAGCGTTTGATCGCTGAAGTGGAGCGGCTCCGAGAAGGGGACAGCTGGGCGTTGAAGCCGATTTTTGACCAGATTGACGAATTGAGTTATTTCCAGATTCGCTTAGTGTTCGCAAGACTGAAACGAGGTGAGACGTTTGTATGAGAAAACTTTGAAACGAGTGTTCGGCTACGACTCATTTCGTGAAGGACAACGCGACGTCATCGAGGCGGTCGCGGATGGGCAAGACGTGCTCGCTATCATGCCGACCGGGGCCGGGAAGTCGTTGACGTTCCAATTGCCGTCCTATATTAAAAACGAGGGACTGACCATCATCGTCTCCCCGCTCCTGTCCTTGATCGAGGACCAAATGCTCCATATTCGGGAGCGCGGTGAGCGTGGTGTCGCCCGACTCACGTCGATGGAGACGCTCGAAGAGAAGCAGGACATCTTGAACCATTTGAAGCGATACCGCTTCTTGTATCTTTCCCCGGAACAGCTCGCCGTGCCGCACGTGACGCGCGCGCTGTCGAATACGAAGATTCAAATGCTCGTCGTCGACGAAGCGCACTGCATCTCGCAGTGGGGACATGAGTTCCGGCCGGAGTACGCCCGGCTCGGCGAATTGCGCAAGCAACTCGGCAGTCCGCAATGCATGGCCGTGACGGCGACCGCGCCGGAGACGGTCAAACGGGACATCATCGAGAAATTGGCTTTATTCTCACCGTCGCAGTTCGTCCATTCGGCGAACCGTCCCGAGATCCGGCTCAGCGTCGAACGCCTCGAGACCGAACAGAAGCTGCCGCGACTCGTCGATCTCGTTCGCGAAGTGCCGAAGCCAGCCGTCATCTACACAGCGACGCGGCGTGAGGCGGAATCGCTCGCGCTCGCGCTCGACGACGCCTTGTTTTACCACGGGGGCATGTCGACCGAGGACCGTCGCCTCGTCCAATCTCAGTTTCTAAGAGATGAAGTGGCGGTCATGGTATGTACGAGCGCGTTCGGGATGGGGGTCAATAAAGACAACGTCCGAAGTGTCATCCATTTTCAACTCCCGGCGACGCTTGAAGCGTATATGCAAGAGATCGGCCGCGCCGGACGTGACGGGGCGCCGGCCTTCGCAGTGCTCTTGTACGCCGAAGGGGACGAACGCATCCAACAATTCTTGATCGACCAACAGTATCCGAAAGAGAAAGACATCCGGGTCGCATATTTTGAACGGGAAAATGGTACAAGTTTGTCTCAATTGCCGCGTCTCCTAAAAATGAATGAAGAAGACCCGGTGTGGGGCTTGTTAAAACAGATGCTCGCGGAACGAACGCTTGCCGGTTCCATTGATTGGGTAAAGGAAAGAAGGCGCGATCGGTATCGCCAGCTCGGTCAAATGATGGATTACGCCTTGATCAAGACGTGCCGCCGTGACTATTTGTTGCGCTACTTCTCGGAAGATCCGGTGCAACAACAGCCGTGCTGTGACGTGTGCGGGGAGATTTCGTTCCCTGAAAGCGTGCAAGTTGTGTCTAAAAATGTGACAGAATGGAAACATCGGTTGGCCCGCATCTTTTCCTTTGATTGATATCATAGTAAAATGATAAAAAAGGTAAAGGAGGACGTACGTTGCGACATCGGAACCAGGCGGATTCACTCCGTGACAAAGTGGTGGATACGTTGCCGTCTCGATCGGAACGGCAAGAATACGAGCGTAAAGAAAAATTGAATGACAATTGGTTGAAACGACCAGTTGCCATGATGCTGACACTTTCAATGTTTGCTATTATTCTGGCATTTTTATATATAGGGCGTCACGCAATCTTTTTATGACCAATACGGCGTAGCAGCCGTATTTTTTTTATGATTCTTTGTCAATCAATTCCTTTTGTCGGTCGTTTGGAAACGATGCGCCATATTTTATATGAATTTGCACAATAAAACAGGCGAATTGACGTGCAGGGGGCTATACTAAAAAGGAAGACTAGTTATGAAAGGAGGGGCGGTCATGCCGAAATACTCCATAAAGACGGTCGCATCACTCACGGGAGTGAATCCGACGACGATCCGGGCGTGGGAACGTCGCTATCAATTCATCGTCCCGAGCCGGACTGATTCGGGCCATCGTCTATATTCGGAACAAGACGTTGAAAAGATCAAATGGGTTGTCGAGAAGCAACGGGAAGGACTGACCGTGTCCCAAGCGATTCAGCAACTCCATCAGGCGCCTGAACCGAAGCCTGAGCGTCTCTATGATGAAGAATTGAAGGACGGCTTGATGGACGCTTTGCTCGCTTTCGATGAGCGCCAGGCGCATGATTTGATCAACCGTGCCTTCAACACGTTCAGTTTTGAAAAAGTGACGAAAGATATTATCGGACCTCTGCTCATGGACATCGGGACACGATGGGAGAACGGGACGATCACGATTGCGCATGAACATTTCGCGACAGCGTTTCTCCGGTCCCGTCTGTCGACGTTATCGTTGCAAATGCCGATGAATCCGTTTTTGCCGCGCATCGTCTGTGTGTGCGCCCCGGAAGAGATGCATGAGATCGGACTTTTGTTCGTCACGCTCTACTTGAGACAACACGGCTATGACGTGATCTTCCTTGGGTCGGGTATCCCGAAAGAAGACTTGAGTACGGCGCTTTACGATATCGAGGCGAAATGCCTGATCTTCTCGTGCACGCTGTCCGAGCATATCGACGGTCTCGAGTCGGCCATTGCATATGTGAAGGCGAATCACCCGGACCTTGTCATCGGCGCCGGCGGCTACGCCGTCAGTCAACAGGCGTCCCGGTTCAAAGATGCATTTCTCGGCAATTCACCTGAAGCGTGGAACGAGTGGCTCGCAACAATTTGACAGTTCGGTGAAACGAGAGTAGCTTATTGTTATGTAGGAACGATTATTCTTTGGAGGTTTTCGTTTGAGATTTGAAAAACAAACAAAAGAACATTTGAGAGTGTATTTGACTGCGAATGAGCTATCGCTTCGTGGCATCGCCATCGATACGATTGTCGGAGAGAGTGGGCAGGAGCTCTGGCGTGAACTGCTTGAGACGGCGGAGGCCGAGTACGGGTTTTCACCGCAAGGTGCCGTCGATTTGAACGTGACGATGTTCCCGCGTGACGGGATCGTCATCGATGTCCAAAAAGTGGGGGCGATCGAACCGGAAGCGGATCAAGAACAAGTCGAGATCCGGTTGACGATCGATGTGATCCATCATTTGATTTATCAGTTCGAAGACATCGAGGACGTCATCGATGCATCGGTCCGCTTGTTCCCTTTCATGCGCGACACGATGCATGGCGGGGCGCTCTATCATTACGAAGGACGCTACTATCTGCATTTCGCGGAAGTACTGCCTCCTCGTGTCGAAGAGCCTCTAGCTGCCATTCTCTCCGAATACGGGAAGACGACGACCGTCAGCCCGTACGTCATGCTCGAATACGGCAAGACGATTCAAACTGAACAAGCGGTGAAGGAGCTGTACGATACGTTCGCGTGAGTACGGCTTTTTCACCGTTCTGTTTCTATTGTTTTTCCGTCACCCGTGGTATGATAAAATTTGAATTTTTCAGTTGAAAGTCGAAGGAGAGATAAGATGAAAGTCGCTGTGTTATATGGAGGAGTATCAGGAGAGCGTGAAGTGTCGCTCACGAGTGGGAAAGGCATGATCGAGGCGCTGAAAGAGCGTGGGCACGACGTCGTGGCCATCGATTTTCATCCTGAACGGGCGAACGAGTTGTTGTCGCTCGAGGCGGATGTCGTCTTGAGTGCGCTTCACGGAAAGTACGGCGAGGACGGCCGCGTCCAGTCGCTACTTGAGATGGCGCAACTTCCGTACACGGGTTCAGGCGTTTTGGCTTCAGCGCTCGCGATGGATAAAGCGCGGGCGAAAATTATCTTTGCGGCAGCGGGGATTCGCGTCGCGCGTGACGTGCTCGTCGAGAGTGCGGACGAGATCGATTTGAAAGTCGCGGAGTGGGGCGGCGAGTTCCCTTGTGTCGTCAAACCGGCGCAGGAAGGGTCGTCGAACGGATTGACGATCGCGATGGACGAGACGATGCTTCGCGACGGGATTGCGAAAGCGTTCGAGTGCGACACGGCCGTGTTGGTCGAACAGTATATTAAAGGGCGCGAGTTGACCGTGCCGGTGCTTGGCAATCGCGGCAACGAGTATGCTCTCCCGGTCATCGAGATCATCCCGAAAAATGAGTTTTACGACTATGAATCGAAGTATACGGAAGGTGGTTCGGTGCACGTCTGCCCGGCCGAACTTCCTGAGGCGTTGACGAAAGAAGTGCAAGACGCGGCCGTGCTCGCGCACCGTGCGCTCGGTTGTGCCGGCTATTCGCGTTCAGACTTCCTCGTTTCAGAAGACGGGCTCGCCTATATCCTCGAGACGAACACGCTCCCGGGCATGACGCCGCTCAGCCTGTTCCCGGACAGTGCCCGCGCGGTCGGCATCTCGTACGGGGAATTGCTCGAACGTTTCATCGAACTGGCGCTTGAAAACTAAGAAGGGGCTCCCCCTTCTTTTTCTTTTAGAAAACGCTTTCATTATTTTTGTAAAACCCTTTCAAATTAGTCGTGTATCAGCTATACTTTTAAACGAATACGAGGTTGATTCTTGGGGGAGAATTGACAACTTAGGGGAGGAAACCTTCATGATTACGGATCAAGAAAAAGGTCATCAAAAACGAAAAAACATCCTGGAATCGACACAAGAGGTCATTCACGAGGCGCTTGAGAAGCTCGGTTACCCAGAAGAGATGTATGAGCTCTTGAAAGAGCCGCTCCGGATGTTGACCGTTCGCATTCCGGTCCGCATGGACGACGGATCGACGAAAATCTTCACCGGATATCGGGCGCAACATAACGATGCCGTCGGTCCGACGAAAGGCGGGATTCGTTTCCACCCGAGCGTCACAGAAGTGGAAGTGAAGGCGCTATCGGTATGGATGAGCCTGAAGGCCGGGATCGTCGATCTTCCGTACGGCGGCGGGAAAGGCGGGATCGTCTGTGATCCGCGTGAGATGAGTTTCCGTGAAATCGAGCGCTTGAGTCGCGGATACGTGCGGGCCATCAGTCAAATCGTCGGCCCGACGAAAGACATTCCGGCACCGGACGTCTTCACGAACTCACAGATTATGGCGTGGATGATGGACGAATATAGCCGAATCGATGAATTCAACTCGCCAGGTTTCATCACGGGTAAACCGCTCGTTCTCGGCGGTTCGCACGGGCGCGAGACGGCGACGGCCAAAGGGGTCGCCATCATGATTCGTGAAGCCGCTCTCCGTCGTGGGATCGAGTTGAAAGGGGCGCGCGTCGTCGTCCAAGGCTTCGGCAATGCCGGCAGTTTCTTGTCGAAGTTCATGTATGATGCGGGAGCCAAAGTCATTGCCGTCAGTGACGCCTACGGGGCGATTCACGATGAGAACGGTCTTGACATCCCATATCTCCTTGACCGTCGGGATTCGTTCGGGACGATCTCGACGTTGTTCAAAAATACGATCTCCAATCAAGAGATGCTCGAACTCGACTGTGACATTTTAGTTCCGGCCGCCATCGAGAATCAAATCACGGAGACGAACGCGGATAATGTGAAAGCGTCAATCGTCGTCGAGGCCGCGAACGGACCGACGACGAACGAAGCGACACGCATCTTGACGGAGCGTGGCATCCTCCTCGTGCCTGACGTGCTCGCCTCGAGCGGTGGCGTGACGGTCTCATACTTCGAATGGGTACAAAACAACCAAGGGTATTATTGGACGGAAGAGGAAGTGGAAGAAAAACTTGAAAAAGTGCTCGTCCACTCGTTCAATACTGTGTACAATACGTCTTCGGCCCGCAAAGTCGACATGCGTCTCGCCGCCTATATGGTCGGCGTCCGCAAGATGGCGGAAGCGTCTCGCTTCCGCGGCTGGGTCTGAACCGGGCCTATACGAAAAGAGGGAAGACCTGATCCGTCAGGTCTTCCCTCTTTGTCGTTTAGGATGTCACACCGTTTCGCTCCTGAAGCGTCTCGGCGATTGCTTTGCCGTGGAATCGGCCGTTCTCGATGAAGATTTTGTTGGCATCATTTCCTGCGGCGACGACACCGGCGATGAAGAGGCCGTCGACGTTCGTCTCATACGTCGCTTCGTTGAACGAAGGGACCCCTGTCTCCTCGTCGATGTCGACACCTGATTCAGCAAACAGGCCGTGATCCGGCAAATACCCGGTCATGGCGAGCACGTGGTCGGTTGCGACACGGTGCTCGACCCCGTGCTGGACGTAGACGACGTGGTCTGCTTCAATGCGGACGATCTCGGCTTCGAGCTCGAGCCTGACTTTTTCGTGGCGAACGAGTGAGTCAAACGCCGGGAGCACCCAAGGCTTCACGGAGGGGCTGTATGCATCTCCACGATAGAGCACCGTGACGTGCGCTCCCGCCTTCTCAAGTTCGATCGCCGCATCGACGGCCGAGTTTTTGCCGCCGATGACGGTAACGTGTTGACGATAGAACGGATGTGCTTCTTTGAAATAATGCGAGACGTGCGGGAGGTCTTCCCCTGGGACGTCTAGCTTACGGGGGCGTCCGTAATAACCTGTCGCTAAGACGACGAAGTCGGCCTCCCGTTCCATCCGCCCGTGTCGCTCATGAAGGGACGTCACAATGAAGCGACCGTTGCTCTTATCGACGGAAGTCACCGTTTCAAACGGTCTCACATCGAGGTTTGTCCGGCTCACGACTTCCCGGTAGTAGACGAGTGCATCTTGGCGCCGCGGTTTCAAATCTTTACAGATGAACGGGATGTCCCCGATTTCAAGTAGGTTGGCAGACGAGAAAAATGTCTGGTGGGTCGGATAACGGTAAATCGCGTCGACGATATTGCCGCGTTCGATGACCGTGCATGAGATGCCGACCCGTTCTAATTCGATGGCCGTCGATAGGCCGCAAGGACCGGCACCGACGATAATGGCCTGTTTGTTCAATGAAATCACCTCATCCCCCATTGTATGGAAGCGGGCGGGTGTTGGCAAGTCACTGCTGGAAGCTGAAACTGTGCTCCATGACCGGTTGAGACGACCCCGCCTCGAGTTCGACGAGAAGCCGGAGCCGTGCTTTTTGCGAGTTGAGGCCGTTTGAGAAAATCACCCCCATGTCTTTCAACTGTTTGCCGCCGCCTTCGTAGCCGTATACGTCCTGGACGATCCCGTTGAAGCAACGGCTGACGATGACGACCGGAATATGGGCGACGAGTCGTTCGAGTGCGGGGATGATTGTCGGCGGGACGTTCCCTTGACCGAGTACTTCAAGGACGAGACCGTCATAACCGAGATCGAGAACCGCCTCGAGCAAGTCGGGCTCCATGCCGGCGACGACTTTCAACACGGCGACCCGTTTCGTGATGTGTGGAATCATCTTTGCTTGCCGCGTCATCGGTTGGCTGTAGATGAGAACGTGGTCTTTCGTCACCATCCCGACGTTCCCGAAATGAACGGATTTGAACGTATCGACCGACGAGGTGTGAGTCTTCGTGACGTTGAACGCCGAATGGATCTCGCCATTGAAGACGACGAGCACGCCTTTACCTCGCGCCGCCTCACTTCGGGCGACACGAAGCGCCGTGATAAGGTTGAACTCCCCGTCTGATCCGATCTCGTTCGAAGAGCGCATCGCTCCCGTCAAGACGATCGGCACTGGGGCGCCGAGCGTGATTTGAAGAAAGTAAGCCGTCTCTTCTAACGTGTCCGTGCCGTGGGTGATGACGACCCCATCATACGTGTCTTGTGTCAATTCTTGGGCGATGAACTGGGCGAGCTCAAGCATCTTTGCCGGCGTCATATGCGGAGACGGGATGTTCGAGAAGTGCTTCGTCGTGATGCGGGCGATGTCGGTCGCTTTCGGCAACGTCGCATCGATCGGGTTAATATCGCTCGGTGAGACGTGGCCTGATCCGGTTTGGGACATCGCGATCGTGCCCCCGGTGTGAATGAGTAATAAATGATTCATACATAAACCTCCAACTTTTTTTGTTCGATTCTTCCATTTTCTAGGCGTTAACTACTTTTTCTTTCGCTCGTTTCAGTGTATGCTTAACGGTAGAGAGGAGAGATGCGTCATGATTGCAATCGCCTTGTCTGCGGTGGCGCCAGGGTTCGCCCTTCTTTCCTATTTTTATTTGCGACATGAATTGGAAGCGGAACCGCTCGGCTATGTGATTCGTTCGTTCGTTGCCGGAGCCATCCTCGTCTTCCCGATCATGTTCATCCAATACGCGCTCGAAGAGGAAGGTGTCCTCACTAGCCCGTTTTGGAAGGCGTTCGTGGCTACCGCGTTGCTTGAAGAGTTTTTCAAGTGGTTCATGATTTATTATACAATATACATACATAAAGTCTTTGATGATTACTACGACGGGATTCTCTATGCGGTCGCCTGTTCACTCGGCTTCGCCACGTTAGAGAATTTTCTATATTTATGGGTGTACGACTCGCTCGAGGTCGCCATATGGCGAGCCGTCTTGCCGGTGAGCGGACACGCCTTGTTCGCGGTGGCGATGGGCTTTTGCCTCGGGCGGGCGAAACATTCGTCACAAGAGCGGCTGTGGCTCTTCATCGCGGTCGCCTCGGCGACACTCATGCATGGGGTGTTCGATTACATCCTGCTCCTCGAACCGACGAACAAAGTACCGGCCGTGCTCTATATCGTCGTGTTGTGGATGGTGGCCTTACTGCTCGTCCGTGCCGCTAACCGTTCCAACCGTCGTCAATTTAAATAGTTAAAAGGGGAATTGAGTTTATGTTAAAAGTTGGTCAAGAGTTACGGGTGGAAGTTGAAGGGAGAAACGAAGGCAAGACGAAAATCGCAGCGATCCATGACGATGTCGTTTGGATCGAGTCACCGAGTGAGACGGCGACGCTTAAAACGTTCTTCTTGCATGAAGAAGAAGCACTGCGCGTTTATTTCTTTAAAGGAGAAGACCAACTGTTCGCGTTCGACACTGTCGTCGCGAGGCGGGTGAGCGATGCCCAACTCACGCTCCGTTATGCGTTTGCGCTCCCTAAACCGGAGAAGATCAAACGAGTGCAGCGTCGTGAATATTTACGAGTGCCAGAAATGATCAACGTCACCGTGCTCGCCGAGGATGGACAGGCGTTCCCGGCGTTTGAGACGACATCTCTCGACGTGTCGGCCGGCGGGATGCGCATCGTCGCCAACCGGGCCCCTGTCGAGCTCGATGAATCGCTCATCGTCGTGTTCCGTATCGAGGACGAGCGGGGGGTGCCGCAGACGTTCCGAGTGAAGAGCCGTCTCGTCCGTGTCCACGAGCAGGCTGTCAAAAAGGAACTGTCGCTCTGTTTCGAGAACTTGACGCCGCGCGACCAAGAGACGATTTTACGTTACTGTTTCCGTGCCCAACTCGAGGCGCGTAAACGGACGGGCTCTGTATTTTCTTCACGATAAAAAACTGGTATGATGTTCTCGGAACAAATGACCGAGAGGAGGCGGGTATCGGGAACAGCCGATACCCAATTTTTATGATGAAACCGTTACAGATTGCACTAGATGGACCGGCTGGAGCCGGTAAAAGCACGATTGCTAAAACACTTGCCAAAAAACTAGGTTACGTCTATATCGATACAGGGGCGATTTATCGCGCCGTCACGTATCGGGCGCTCCAAGACGGGATTGGCCTTGAGGACGGGCCGGCGCTCGCTGCGATGATCAACCGCATGGACTTGCGTCTCGTACCGAGCGAGTCCGGGCAACGGGTGTTCGATGGGAGCATCGAAGTGACGGATGAGATCCGCTCCAGTGAAGTGACGAACAACGTCAGCTTCGTAGCCCGTCAACCAGAAGTGCGCGATGCATTGATGGATTTGCAACGTGACCTTGCCCGTGAAGGCGGGATCGTCATGGACGGCCGCGATATCGGGACGCACGTTTTACCGTCTGCGGACTTGAAAGTGTTCATGACCGCCACCGTAGAGGAACGGGCCCGCCGGCGTCACGAAGAGAACGTGTCAAAAGGGATCCCGAGTAATTTCGAACAACTGAAAGAAGAGATCGCCCTCCGTGACAAACGAGACTCAGAACGTGTCGTCGCCCCGCTCCGGCAAGCCGAAGACGCCCATTTCCTCGATACGACCGACTTGTCGATCGACGGTGTCGTCATGGCGATCGAGCAGTTGATGGAGCAGGTGATCAATCGATGAAACCGCTCAACAACGGACCGTTCGGCATGTATCGGCTCACTGTCGGCGTCGTCAATATTATCCGGAAGTTAAGCTTTCGGGTGGAGTATGTCGGCCGCGAAAACGTCCCGCTCGACGGGTCGATGATCGTGTGTTCGAACCACCAATCAAACTGGGACCCGGTCTTGTTGGCCGGGGCCATGCCGAAACAGCGTCAGCTTCGTTTCTTTGCTAAAAAAGAGCTGTTCGACGTCCCGGTATTGAAACACATTTTGAACCGTTCCGGTCAAATCCCGGTGTCGCGTGGGGAAGGAGATCGCCAGGCGCTCCGCGTCGTCCTTCAAAAGTTGAAGGACGACGAAGTCATCTCGATCTTCCCGGAAGGCACCCGCTCAAAAGATGGGACGCTCGGTAAAGCGCAGGCCGGGGTCGGGTTCTTTGCGCTTCGTTCCGAGGCGGCTGTTCTGCCGATTGCGATTATCGGCGAGTACAAGTTCCGCCAACGGTTGAAAGTCGTCATCGGCGAACCGATCGATTTGTCTGCATTGAAAGCAAACAAAGCGAGCGCACAAGTCGCAGCCGACTTGATCATGGCCCGGATCAATGGATTGTACAACGAGCATTCACGGAACGTTCGATAAATTCAGGTTTAATCTGTTGCGAGGAAAGGTACTAATCTGATAACACCTTGACAAATCTTCGGAATTATAAGAAGTTTATACTAGGTGTTAAGCGCCTTTGGGCGCTCCTTTTTGTACTCATCGTGAGGGGGTAGTGTTGGAATGGTCGAAGAAATGAAAGATATGCCTGATTTTGAAATTAATCGAGGTCAAATCGTGACCGGTACAGTCGTCAAAATCGAGGACAAACAAGCGTTAATCGATATCGGTTACAAGACTGAGGCGATTTTGCCAATCAGCGAAGTATCAAGCATGCATTTAGACGATTTAAACGAATCACTCCATGTCAACGACGAAATCCGTGTCAAAGTGAAGAAAGTCACGGATGAAGAGGTTGTCGTATCGAAGAAAGACGTGGATGCCGAGGCAGCTTGGGATCAAATCGTCGAAAAGTACGAATCAGGTGAAGTATTCGAAGTCATGGTCAAAGACAAGGTCAAAGGCGGTCTTGTCGTCGATATCGGGATCCGTGGGTTTATCCCGGCCTCGCTCGTCGAAAGTCATTTCGTCGAGGACTTCTCATCATACTTGCATAAACCAATCACGGTCAAAGTCGTTGAAATCGACCGTGAGAAAAATCGTGTCATTCTCTCGCATAAAGCGGTCGCTGAAGCAGAGATGAGTGCGAAAAAAGCCGAGACGCTCGAAGCGCTCGAAGTCGGACAAATTATCGAAGGAACAGTCCAACGTCTTACCGACTTTGGTGCGTTCGTTGATATCGGTGGCGTCGACGGGCTCGTCCACATCTCGGAGATGGCGCACAGCCGTGTCGAGAAACCGAGCGATGTCGTGACAGAAGGCGATAAAGTCAAAGTGAAAGTGCTCGGCCTTGACCTCGACAACGAGAAAGTGAAGTTGTCGATCAAAGAAACGCAACCGGGTCCTTGGGAATCGGTCGAAGGCAAGATCCAACCTGGTGATGTCATCAGCGGGAAAGTGAAACGTCTCGTCACGTTCGGTGCGTTCGTCGAAGTCGCCCCGCAAGTCGAAGGGCTGCTCCACATCTCGCAAATCGCGAACCGTCATATCGCGACACCTTCTGAGGTGCTATCAGAGGGGCAAGAAGTGAAAGTGAAAGTGCTCGACGTCCATCTTGACGAGAAAAAGATTTCCCTCTCGATGCGTGCGCTCGAGTCGGCCGAAGCTTCACACGACGAAGACCAGGCTCTCCTTGATGAATACAGTGACCAAGGGGGATTCTCCGTCTCTGAACTCACGGGCGAAGAGTCTTCGGACGATTCTAAATAAGACGGTCGTTCAAGCGGGAGCCAGACTCCCGCTTCTTTTTGTATGGTCACCGAATTTCCGCTGTGATATGATAGTACAGTTGCATATTAGAAACGACTATTTATTGAATGAAAGTTAGAGGTGTTTTTATGGGAATTCCAGCAGTGGCCATCGTAGGCCGCCCGAACATTGGGAAATCCACGATTTTCAACCGGATTATCGGTGATCGCGTGTCGATCGTCGACGATAAGCCGGGTGTGACACGCGACCGTATTTACGGGACGGGTGAGTGGCTGAACCGCAAGTTCCACTTAATTGATACAGGAGGGATCGAGGTCGGCGACGAGCCGATTCTCGTCCAGATGCGTCACCAAGCCGAGCTTGCCATCGATGAGGCGGACGTCATCATCTTCATGGTAAACGGACGGGAAGGCATCACGGCAGCCGATGAGGAAGTCGCGAACTTATTGTTCCGTTCGAACAAGCCGATCGTACTCGCCGTCAACAAAGTCGACAACTTCGAAATGCGTGATCTCATGTATGAGTTCTACTCGCTCGGATTTGGCGATCCGTTCCCGATCTCGGGAACACACGGACTCGGTCTCGGTGATTTGCTCGACAAAGTGTTCGAGCTCGCGCCAGACAAAGACGAGTACGAGTACAACGAAGACGTCATTCGCTTCTCCCTCATCGGACGGCCGAATGTCGGAAAATCAAGTTTGACGAACTCGATTCTCGGAGAAGAACGTGTCATCGTCTCGGACGTGGCCGGTACGACGCGCGACGCGGTCGATACGCCGTTCACGCGGGACGGCCAAGAGTACGTCATCATCGATACGGCCGGGATGCGAAAGCGCGGTAAAGTATACGAGTCGACGGAACGTTACAGCGTCATGCGTGCCCAAAAGGCGATCGAACGATCAAACGTCGTCCTCGTCGTCCTTGACGGCGAAGAAGGTATCATCGAGCAAGACAAACGTGTCGCCGGACTCGCCCATGAGGCGGGCAAGGCGATCGTCATCGTCGTCAACAAATGGGACGCCGTCGAGAAAGACGACAAGACGATGAAAAAGATGGAAGAAGAAATCAGAAAAGAGTTCTTGTTCCTCGACTATGCCCCGATCGTCTTCTTGTCGGCGCTCACGTCAAAACGGTTGCAGACGCTCCTTCCGGTCATTAACGAAGTGGCCGAGTCGCATCGTCGCCGTATTTCGACGAGCGTGTTGAACGATGTCATCGTCGACGCCGTCGCGATGAACCCGACACCGACGGACAAAGGGCAACGACTCAAGATCAACTATGCGACGCAAGTGGCCATCGAGCCGCCGACGTTCGTATTGTTCGTCAACGACCCAGAGTTGCTCCACTTCTCGTATAAGCGTTATCTAGATAACCAGATTCGCCGCGCGTTTGATTTTACCGGGACTCCGGTTCACATCGTGGCTCGTCAGAAAAACTAGTGATGGGGGTGCCTCATATGGCAAAAGTAGCTGTCATCGGCGCAGGAAGTTGGGGAACGGCGTTATCGCTCGTCCTCGCTGACAACGGTCATGACGTATTGCTCTATGGTCGTGAGGAAGATCACGTCGAAGAGATCAACACGTCGCATACGAATACGACGTACTTGAAAGACGCACCGTTGCCGGAATCGATCCGGGCAACGACCGACTTGAAAGAGGCGATTGCCGGACGAACGATCATCTTTCTCGTCGTCCCGAGCTCGGCGATCCGACCGGTCTCCAAGGAATTGAATACACTTCTCACAGAACCGGCCGTCATCGTCCATGCCGCCAAAGGGATTGAACCGAAGACGCATAAACGTCTGTCTGAGATCATCGCTGAAGAGGTCGCGCCTTCAAAACGGCGCGCCATCGGGGTGTTGACCGGTCCGACCCACGCCGAAGAAGTGGCCGTGCGCAAACTGACGACGATCACGATCGCGTGTGAAGATTTAGACGTCGCCGACGAGATTCAAGAACTGCTCACGAACGATCAGTTCCGCGTCTATTTGAACTCGGACGTCATCGGAGCGGAGTATGGCGGTGCGCTCAAAAACATCATCGCCCTCGCCGCTGGGATGACCGATGGGCTCGGGTATGGGGATAATGCGAAAGCTGCCCTCATGACACGAGGGATCGTCGAGATCGCTCGGCTCGGTGTGAAGCTCGGGGCCAACCCGGCCTCGTTCTCCGGCTTGACCGGTATCGGTGACTTGATCGTCACGGCCACGTCGCAACATAGTCGCAACTGGCGTGCCGGGAACGCGATCGGGCGCGGTGAGAAGCTTGAAGACGTGCTCGGTCAAATGGGGATGGTCGTCGAAGGCGTCCGTGCCTGTGAGGCGGCACATACGCTCGCCCGCGAGGCCGGCGTCGAGATGCCGATCACCGAAGCGCTCTATAACGTGCTGTTTGAAGGCAAGAGCCCGCATGATGAAGTGAAAAAGTTGATGAGACGCCCGCAAAAGCATGAAATGGAAGAAGTCTTCCATTTCGAGGGTGACGAAGAAGTGAGGGACTGACGTTTTCGTTCAGTTCCTCGCTTTTTTTTGCTACACTAATGAACGGAGAGAGAATTATAGAGAAAGTCGAGGGGATAGACGTGACACCGTCACTTATTAAGATGTGGATTTCATTCGCAGGCATCGGGGCGTTCGCGATTGCCGCACTCATGGTGGCCGTGAGCCATACGAAGCTTTCAGGCTGGTTCGCGACACTCGTACGAATCATCGCATTCGTTATTTTTTTATTCGGGACGCTCATTATGATTTATGTGGTCGCCTCGGGACCGACGGGAGGGTAAACTGTTGAAACGAATGTTATTAACTGTCAGCCTGCTGGCGGTGACCGTGCTGAGTGGTTGCATGTTCCCGCAGACGAGCCGCGTCGACAACGTTCCATATGATGACCAGTTGCGGTCCGTGCAGACGGCCGTCGACTCGTTCAAAGAGACGACCGGCGTATTACCGATCAAGACAAAACCGGCCGAGACGCCGCTCATGGAGCGGTACCCGATTGAATTTGGCCGCCTCGTCCCGGGCTATATGGCCGATCCACCGGCGAACAGCTTCGAAGGGGGCGGGCTGTTCTTATACGTGCTCGTCGACGTTGAGACCGACCCGACCGTGAAACTGATCGATTTACGTGTGACGGAGCGGCTGCAACAGTTGCAGACGAATATCAACTCGTTCCGCATCAAGGAAGGCAAGTTCCCGTTTGACGGATCGCTCGGAAAAAACCAGTTCACAATCAACTACGACCTCGTCTTCGTCGCCGAGGAACCAAAAATACCAAGCCCGTACACGGATAACGAGTTACCGATCTACGTGGACGGGAGCGGACAATTATTTGTCGACTACCGGGCCGACGTTGAAGCGGCGCTCGAAAACACGGATGCGACGCCGGAAGTCGGCGAGGATATTCGGTATTTGCTCTATAATGATTCACCATTCGCCCCGGCTTATTCGCAAGGCTATACGATAAATGAACAAGGCGACGTCGAGTTTTTAAACAACTGATCGACGAAGCGTCGTGAATATGGGCTTTTCACTTAAAAAATGTTGTCATATCAACGTTTGTACGATATGATTAATCCCGTAAACTCTCTGTGAGAGGAGGTGAATCGTGATGAACAAGACTGAATTGATCCAAGCAGTTGCTGAAAAAGCCGAAGTTTCTAAAAAAGAAGCGACGACAGTTGTAGAAGCTACATTTGAATCAATCACTGAAGCACTCCAAAACGGTGAGAAAATTCAATTGATCGGTTTTGGTACTTTTGAAGTTCGTGAGCGTGCTGCCCGTAAAGGTCGCAACCCACGTACGAAAGAAGATATCGAAATCCCTGCGAGCAAAGTCCCTGCCTTCAAAGCAGGTAAAGCGCTCAAAGACGCGGTCAAATAATAGGCATTACATAAGTCGCCGAAAGGCGGCTTTTTTTGTGTCCGTTTACGAGTTCACATGGCGTGAATGTGACGAAAATGTGCTATACTATGTCAGAATGACAACGAAGAGGACGAGGGGGAATAGCATGGAACAGTGGACAAACGAAAGCGTTGTCACCGACCTTGCTCGTCAAATCGAACAACGCATGACGCATCCGTATTTGACGAGACACGATATTGTGCCCGCAGTCGACATGCCTTTACTTCGTTGGATGGTCGAACTGATTGACAACGAATCAACTGAAGAGCGGCAACTCGTGCTCGCCACTTACTTTGCGCATCAGGCACTCGAGCTCCACGATCAAGTAAAGGATTGTCCGAACGGTTCTCTCGAGCGCCAGTTGAACGTGCTCGCCGGGGACTTCGCATCGGCTCAATTTTATAAAATATTAGCACTGTTCCCGGCCGACTACAGCAATCGCTTCGGACGGACGGTCCAACTCGTCAACGGTGCAAAGTGTACGCTCGCTTTGGACGACGACATATCGGTCGCGACATGGATGGAAGCGAACTTTGGGTTGGTCAAGACGTTTTCTGAAGTGATCGGTCAATCTTATTTGACGTCGTTCGGGAAGCAAGTCATCGAACAAAAGGCAACAAGACTGCGCCAAGAACAACGAGAACAGCTATCGACGCTTCTTGCGCATGCTGTCGCTTAGAACGGAAAGGATGTTACGTGTTGCAACCGAAAGAAAAAGAGCAAAAAGTATATGACGTGTTTCAATCAATTTCACCGAGTTACGATACGATGAACTCGATCATCAGCTTTCGTCTCCATAAATGGTGGCGCAGAGCCACGATGCGGCGGATGCAAGTGTTTCCGGGAGCCAAATGTCTTGATGTTTGTTGCGGGACGGCCGATTGGACGATTCAACTCGCCGCGGCGGCGGGCAACACGGGCGTCGTCAAAGGACTCGATTTTTCTGAGAATATGCTCGCGGTCGGAAACGAAAAAGTCGCGGACATGCCGACAATCGAACTCATTCACGGGAATGCGATGGCGTTGCCTTTCGGCGATGACTCGTTTGACTATGTGACGATCGGGTTTGGTTTGCGCAACGTCCCGGATTACATGACGGTGCTCCGCGAGATGCATCGCGTCTTGAAACCTGGAGGGACGGTCGTCTGCCTCGAGACGAGCCAACCGACGGCGCCGCTCTTCAGTGAGTTGTATCGGTTTTATTTCGGGACGGTCATGCCTCTTTTTGGGAAACTGTTCGCCGGTTCATACGATCAATACAAATGGCTGCAAGAATCGACCGATGAGTTTCCGGACCGATTGACGCTCAAACGGATGTTCGAAGAGGCAGGTTTCGAGCAAGTCGAAGTGAAGCCGTTCTCCGGCGGTGCATGTGCCATGCACCTAGGAAAGAAGTGGTGACCGATGTCTTTGAAGCGATTGTATCGTCACATGAACCGCGAAATCGACCAAATCGATCGTTTCTTGTCAACTCGGGTCCATACGGATCATCCGGTCATTGATGCGGCCTCGAGACAACTGCTCGACGCCGGCGGCAAACGGATCCGGCCCGCGTTCGTCCTGTTGAGCGCTGCCTTCGGACAAGATAACGATATTCGTTTGACAAAAGTGGCGGCCAGTCTCGAACTCATTCATATGGCGTCGCTCGTTCATGATGACGTCATCGACGACGCCACGCTCAGGCGCGGCAAGCCGACGGTCATGGAACGTTACGATGAGCGTGTCGCCATGTATACGGGGAACACGTTGTTTGGCGAGGCGATCCGTCTCGTCTCAGAGGTCGATTCGCCGGAAGTGATGCAAATCATGGCCGAAACGATGGAGCTGATTTGTATTGGGGAAATCAACCAAATCCAAGATCAATACGACTGGGCGCAATCCCCGAAACGCTATTTGGATCGGATCGCCCGCAAGACGGCGCTTCTGATCGAGACGAGCTGTGCGGCCGGTGCCGTCGTCTCTGGAGCTTCGCCTGATGTGGTCAAACAGCTTCGGTTGTTCGGTTATGATATCGGCATGGCGTTCCAAATGACGGACGACCTCCTCGATTTCACCGCGAAAAGTTTTCAGCTTGGCAAACCGGTCGGTGAAGATTTAAAGCACGGACATAAAACGTTGCCGCTCTTTTATTCAGCGGAAGATCCTTTGTTTTATGATCGTTTGAAACAAGTCACCCAGACGTCCGGATACGAGTTGACCCAAGCGCTCGTGCGTGAAGTGCAACGAAACGGGACGCTCGAACGGAGTCAGCGGACGATCGATCGCTATGTCCGCCGGGCGATCGAGCGGCTTGAGCCGTTACCTGACGTACCTGACAAACGTTCACTCATTGAAATCGCCGAATATATCGGCAAACGAAAATGGTGATTTGGGTGTTGTAACCCCTTTCAATAATGGGAGTGACCGTGTAAACTGATAGAGTACATGGTACACACATTGATTTAGGGGGATTAGGGGAATGGAAAAGACATTTTTAATGGTAAAGCCTGACGGAGTCGCACGCGGTTTGATCGGGGAAATCATCTCGCGTTTCGAGAACAAAGGGTACACGTTGAACCGTCTCGCGATGCTGACGCCGACAAAAGAAATCGCAGAAGCACACTATGAGGAACATAAGGAAAAACCGTTCTTCGGAGAACTCGTCGCCTTTTTAACGTCAGGTCCTGTCGTGGCGATGGAGTGGGAAGGCGAGAATGTCATCGCCGTCTCGCGCATGATGATCGGGAAAACGAACCCGCTCGATGCACAGCCGGGGACGATTCGCGGTGATTTGGCCTCGACGATGTCTCAAAACGTCATCCACGGGTCCGATAGCTTAGAGAGCGCCGAGCGCGAACTGTCGCTTTGGTTTGCCTCTGAAGCATCACACGTTTCATGACGAGGAAAGGGACGGGGCCGCCTGTCCCTTTTTCTATTGGCATTAAAGCGCTTTCGCCGCTACGCGTTTGGACATATAGAAGATGAGAAAGAATTGAGGTTGGAACTGGTGATAAATGATTATGCCATCTTCGTGAAGAAGTTTTATATGAAATCTGGAATCGACTTGAATTTATATAAGGAAGCACAAATGAAACGCCGGATGATCGCCCTCCGGGAGAAGAAAGGCTACGCCACGTTCATCGAGTACTTTAAGGCGATGGAAGCGGATCGCGGGCTTTACGACGAGTTTCTCGACCGCATGACGATCAACGTCAGCGAATTTTACCGAAATCCGATTCGGTGGGAACAGCTCGAGACGGACATCTTGCCCGAATTGATTCGGAAAAGCCAAGGAAAGCTCCGTGTGTGGAGCGCGGCTTGTTCGACCGGAGAAGAGCCTTACTCACTCGCGATGTTGTTATCCAAACATTTGTCACCTGCCCAGTTCTCGATCACGGCGACGGACTTAGACGACGTGGTGCTCGAAAAAGCACAGCAAGGGAAGTACCATGAACGCGCCCTCGTCGATTTGCCGGACGAGTTTCGGCAACGATACTTCACGAAGCGCGGTGACGATTATTACATCACGGAAGATATTAAGAAGCTGGTCACGTTTAAAAAACATAATTTGCTCGCTGACCTGTATGAGCGCAACTTTGATTTGATCGTCTGTCGCAACGTCTTGATTTACTTCACCGAGGAAGCGAAAGAGAAAGTGTATAAATCATTCCATCGGTCATTGCGGCCGGGCGGCATGCTGTTTGTCGGCGGGACCGAGCAAATCTTCCAACCGAAGCGCTACGGCTATCGGATGAAGCAAAGTTTCTTTTACGAAAAATTTGAAGAGTGAGGTGTCGCGTATGCGTTATTTAACGGCAGGAGAGTCACACGGACCAGGTTTGACCGTCATTGTCGAAGGAGTGCCGGCCGGGCTAGACGTTGATATCGATGCGATCAATCGAGAGCTGAAAAAACGACAATCGGGCTACGGACGGGGCCGACGAATGCAAATCGAGTCTGACCGCGTCGAAGTCAAAGCCGGGATTCGTCACGGGCGAACGACAGGCGCCCCGATCTCGTTTTGGATTGAGAACAAAGATCACACCCATTGGCGTAACGTCATGCAGGCCGAGCCGATCGCGGACGATCTCGAAGTGAAGCGGCGCGTCGTCCGACCGCGGCCGGGTCACGCCGATTTGGTCGGAGGACTCAAATATGACCACCGGGACTTGCGTGACGTGCTTGAACGTTCGAGCGCCCGCGAGACGGCGGCGCGCGTCGCCGTCGGTGCACTCAGCAAGCAGTTGCTCGCAGCGGTTGACATGACCGTGTTCAGCTATGTGAACGTGATCGGCGGCGTCGAAGCGGAACAAACGGATGCCGATTCGAAAGAAGCATTGATGGCGATGGTCGAGGCTTCGCCGGTGCGGACGTTCGACGCTGACGCCGCTGAAAAGATGATGCGATTGATTGACGAGGCGAAAGCTGCGGGCGACTCGCTCGGCGGCGGCGTCACGACGGAAGTGCACGGCGTCATCCCGGGACTCGGTTCATACGTCCAATATGACCGAAAGCTCGACGCGAGAATCGCCCAGGCGGTCATGAGTGTCAATGCCATCAAAGGCGTCGCGTTCGGTGACGGCTTCGACATGGCGTTTCGTCCTGGTTCAGAAGTGATGGACCCGATCGCATACGACGATACCGGTTATACGCGAATGTCCAACCACCTCGGCGGTTTCGAGGGTGGGATGACGACCGGAATGCCGATCGTTTGTAAGGCCGTCATGAAGCCGATCCCAACGCTTTATAAGCCGCTCCCGTCGGTCGATATCGAGACGAAAGAAGCGTTCCTCGCTCAAATCGAACGAAGTGACGCCTGTGCCGTACCAGCGGCTTCCCTCGTCGTCGAGGCGGTCGTCGCGTTCGAACTCGCCCGCGAACTGTGCGAGACGTTCGGGCATGACACGGTTGAACGGATTCAAAGCCGGGTCACGACGTACCGTGAGGAGATTCGCACATGGTGACGATTCGAATCGATGCCTCGAGCCCATATGAAGTGACGATTGAACGCGGTGATGCCTGGCTCGACCGCGTTCCTTATTTTTCGTGCTCGACCGTCTGGGTCGTGACCGATGAGACGGTCGACGAACGACACGGTGCCTCGTTGCGCCGTCGCCTCGCGGCCGTTCATCCATCAATCGTCTGGTCGGTCGTGCCCCCTGGGGACGGTTCGAAGTCGCTCGAGACGATCGAACGTCTCGTCACAGAAGGACTTTCGGCCGGGTGTGACCGGGGAACGCTCATCCTCGCCTTTGGCGGAGGGATGGTTGGTGACTTGGCCGGTTTTCTTGCGAGCGTCTATATGCGAGGCGTCCGCTACGTGCAAGTACCGACAACGATTTTGGCACACGATTCGGCAGTAGGCGGCAAAGTTGCGGTGAACCATCCGCTCGCTAAAAACGCGATCGGTGCCTTTTTCCAACCGGTCGGGGTCCACTATGACGTCACACTTCTTGAGACGCTCGCCGATCGAGAAGTGTTGAGCGGACTAGGCGAGCTGATCAAGCACGCCTACTTGTCCCGTTACGTCCTTGATGAGTCGTTCGAAGAGGAACTGTTCGCGGCACTTGAGACAGGCCGTCTCGATTGGACGATCTGGCTCGCCCGCGGGATCGAGGTGAAACGATGCATCGTCGAAACGGATGAACGGGAACAAGGCGTGCGCGCCTGGCTCAATTTCGGTCATACGTTCGGGCACGCGCTCGAATCGGTAGAACAGTATCGACTCGCCCACGGTGAGGCCGTCCTATATGGGATGGTGTACGCGTTTCTTGTCGCCGGCGACGTGCGGCGGGCCGAGGTGCTCGCGACGTGGATCAAACAGCATGATGTCACGCCGATAAATTGGCAACCATTTGATGTGTATGCGACGAAAATGAAGCGAGACAAGAAAAATCGTGACGGCCACGTGCGCTTCGTCTTGCTCGGTGAACGTGTCACGGTCGAACCGGTCACGCAGGCACGGCTCGAGGCCGTATTCAACCAAATGAAAGGATGGATGCATAATGGGATTGAACGGAACAATTCGTGTACCGAGCGATAAATCGATCACACATCGTGCCATCATGTTCGGGGCGGTCGCGGACGGGCGCACGGTCGTATTGAAACCGCTGCTCGGGGAGGACTGTCGGTCGACGATCGAAGCCGTCCGTCGTCTCGGTGCTACGGTCGAAGAACTGGCGGACGAACTCGTCATCACGGGTGTACGGACGCTTGAAGCGGCGACACTCGACTGCGGGAACTCGGGAACGACGATGCGTCTGTTGACCGGCTTGTTGGCCGGCTACGACGGGGAATATGTGTTAACGGGCGACGCCTCGCTCTCAAAGCGGCCGATGCGCCGTGTGACGGCGCCACTCCGCCAAATGAAGGCGAAGATTGACGGGGACCACGCCCCGCTACGTGTCACCGGGGGGCGTTT
>NZ_JTLB01000002.1:0-12330 GCF_000798975.1 Exiguobacterium sp. ZOR0005
AAGCGCTTCAGCGCCGAAAGTAGTTGGGGGTCTCCCCCTGTGAGGATAGGACGTTGCCAGGCAACATGAGACGATCGAGCGTTATGCTCGATCGTTTTTTTTGTATATGCTTATACATATATTAAACAATTGTTTTGATATTCCATCAGTTTACGAACATTAAGCATCTGATTTAAACGGAATGAACACAATTCTGAACTTTCTGAACATCCTCAATTGAATTGCACTTTCGAGCCATACCTGTTACCATTACAGAAATATTTCGAAACAAAGATTCGGGTCCGATAAGGAAAGGGGCAATCGATTTTTATGTGGGAAAACAAGTTTGCAAAAGAAGGATTAACATTTGATGATGTACTACTCGTGCCAAGATTCTCTAACGTCTTACCGCGGGATGTAAGCTTAAGCACAAAGCTTTGTGAGGGACTTGAACTGAACATTCCCGTCATTAGTGCAGGCATGGACACAGTAACCGAAGCTCCGATGGCCATCGCGATGGCCCGTCAAGGCGGACTAGGAGTCATCCATAAAAACATGTCCATGGAAATGCAAGCCGAGCACGTCGATCGCGTCAAACGCTCAGAGAACGGTGTCATCACGAATCCTTTCTATTTAACGCCAGAACGTCAAGTGTATGATGCAGAATACTTGATGAGCAAATATCGAATTTCCGGAGTCCCGATTGTTAATTCTGAGAGCGAGCGCAAGTTAATTGGAATTTTGACGAACCGTGACCTCCGTTTCATCAAAGATTATTCAACGGTGATTGAAGACGTCATGACGACGGAAAATCTAGTGACGGCAAAAGTTGGAACATCGCTTGAAGAAGCAGAACGCATCCTTCATCAGCATCGAATTGAAAAATTACCGCTTGTCGATGATGCAGGGATTTTAAAAGGTTTGATCACGACGAAAGATATCGAAAAAGTCGAACAGTTCCCACATGCTGCAAAAGATAAGCAAGGTCGTCTTCTTGTCGCTGCAGCCGTAGGTGTCACAGGCGATGCGGCGTCACGTGCTCAAATCCTTGTCGATGCAGGCGTCGATGCTCTCGTCGTCGATACGGCCCATGGCCACTCGGCAGGTGTTATTGAGAAAGTGAAAGAACTTCGTGACCTCTTCCCGACATTGCCGATCATCGCTGGAAACGTCGCGACTGCGGAAGCGACTCGCGCGTTGATTGAAGCTGGTGCCTCGGTCATCAAAGTCGGAATCGGCCCAGGTTCGATTTGTACGACACGAGTTGTCGCAGGTGTCGGCGTCCCACAAATCACGGCTGTCTATGACTGTGTCACAGAAGCGCGTGAACATGGTGTGACCGTCATCGCAGACGGCGGTATCAAGTACTCAGGTGATATCGTCAAGGCGATTGCTGCCGGCGCGCACGCTGTCATGCTTGGTAGCCTCTTGGCAGGTGTGAAAGAAAGCCCAGGCGAGATGGAAATTTACCAAGGCCGTCAGTTCAAGACGTATCGTGGTATGGGATCTGAAGCGTCGATGAAGCGTGGTAGCCAAGACCGGTACTTCCAAGAAGCCGATAAGAAATTCGTCCCAGAAGGCATCGAAGGACGCGTCGCATACCGTGGTGAACTGGCTGATACGGTTTACCAACTCATTGGCGGACTCCGCTCTGGAATGGGTTATTGCGGTGCGGCAGACATTCGTGCACTCCGTGAAGATACGCAGTTCATCCGGATGACGGGGGCCGGCCTCCAAGAGAGCCACCCGCACGATGTTCATATCACAAAAGAAGCACCAAACTACTCAAGATAACAAAAAAATCCGTTGCTCAGATGCGAGCAACGGATTTTTTTCATTTCTTCACAAGGATGACGGTTCCGCCTTGGTCTTGTGCAGGTAATTGTACAGTTACTTTTCCATCCTGCTGAACGACGTATGAGCGTCCGCTATAGCGATCGACGAGCACGGTCTTGTGCTTGTGCTTCGTTTGGAACGTGGCTTTTTGAGCCGTCTCTTTCGTGTTCAAGCCGACGACGACAGCTTGTTTTCCATATGTTCGTTCAAAGATGGAGTACCCTGTGTTCGATCCTCCGGCTACAACGGCACGTGTTCCTTTGCTAAACACTTTCGAGTAATCCGCGCGGATGTTGAGAAGTTTTTGATAATGCGTATGCATCGCTTTCCCTTCGCCCGTGACGCGTTTCCAGTCGAAGTCGTAACGGTTTTCGTTAAACTCGCCTTTGTCCATATCACCGGCATGTTTTCCAGATTGACCGACCTCTTCACCATAGTAGATGACAGGCTGGCCTTTTGCTGTCATTTGGAGCGAAGCGGCAACCATATGTTTTCCTTCGTCGCCGCCAGCACGGGAGACGAGGAAACCATCCTCATCATGACTAGAGAGAAATTGGCCGAGCGTCGCTTCATTCGACAGCTGCATGTTGCGATATTGAAGGGCGCTCTCGACCCCGTCGATATTCCCGTTCACGAAACTCTCCGCTTGATATTTGAAATCGAAATCGAGCAAGGAGTCCATCTGTCCACTGTGCAAATAGCCGCCTGTGTTGTTCACGCTCGCCCCGTAGTGCTCACCAATCATTTTGAAGTCCGGCTTGATGGCCGTCAACTCGTTTTTAAACGACTTCCACGTCGTCGAGTCGACGTGTTTGACCGTGTCGACCCGGAAGTAATCAATCGTGTTGCCTTTCTTCGTTTTCGAACGCTTGATCCAATCCGTTTGCCATTTGACGAGTTGGTCCCGGACGGCAGCTTCTTCTGTCTTGAAGTCCGGTAAGCCAGAAAGTGACATCTTCAAATCATCCCCGTCGACCGGATTCGAACGGATCATACCTTCAAATACTTGCCGCTCTTTATTCGACGGGAAATTCGTCGCTCCTGTCGATACCGCGCCAGGTTCCATCCCGTAGCCCGGATGATTCAAGACGACGTCGACCATAATTTTGATACCGCGTTCGTTCGCCGCGTCAATCAAACGATGGAACGCCGCCATGTCTCCGAGGTGTTCGTCGAGCTTCTCGAAGTTTTTCGCCCAATAGCCATGGTATCCATATTGAGAACCATCTTTCCCATAACGGAGATCCCAGTCGATGTTATCCACAATCGGCGTGATCCAAATCGTGTTGATCCCTAGCTTGTCGAGATAGTCGAGCTTTTTCGTGATGCCGGCGAAATCACCACCATGATACGATTCAGGGTGGTCCAAATCATAATACTCGCCGTTCGGATTGTTGTTCGTCTTGTCGCCGTCATAGAACCGGTCCGTCAACATAAAGTAAATCCGTGCCTCGTCCCAGTCGAATGCTTGTTTGTCTTTCATCGTGACCGGCCGGACGTTAACGGTCGTTGTTGTCATATGCACGTTGCCGTATTGATCGATCGCTTGAATCGTCAGTGTCTTATTACCAGGTTTCACGGAATCTTTAACCGCGATCGTCTGTTTGTTGAGCGCCGGGTCGATCGCCAATTTCGCCGGTCCGCCGAGTGGACGGGCGTCGATATACAGCTCACGCAACGCCACCCCTTTTGGTAACGTCGGTTTCACATGAACGACAGCGTTTTCTCGCGAGCTGATTGCTTTTGGTGAGACGGACGACGTCAACTTGACGTTCGGACGTTTGTATTCGACGCGTGAAGCTTCGAAGTAAGGATCTTTGACCTCGGTCGTCACGCCGTCTTTCGTCACGAGGAACGTATAGTCGTGTGTCCCTTCCGGTAGCTTGATTGTATGACGGAACCATTCGTTCTTCACTTCGTATGTCATCGGATACGTCGTCCCGTTCACTTTCAAGGCGACACGATCGACTTGATCGAGTGTACCTGCTTCGTACAATTCTTTATCCCGATAGAAGAACGTGATCTCGCCGTTTTCAAAGACAGGACCTTGAATCGTCGGCACTTGATGGAACGCGCCTTTGCCGCTCTCGACGACGACTTTCGTGATACGGTCAGTACCGAGTTTGACGTATCGATCTTCCCCGTACCCGTCTTTGACGGCCCAATCCGTGCCTTTACGAATGACGAAACCGACGTTCGTCGCGTCTTTTCCGACCGGGATACGGAAGATGGCACCGTCTTCGGTCACTTTGTATGGATCGACTTGTCCGTCTTTCGCACCGGTGCTCCACGTCCACAAGTTCCAATCCGTATAATTCCCGTCGGCACGTACGTACGTCATTTCGATATAACGCTGTGTCTTCCACGGGTCTGCTACTTCCGTGATCGTCTTGAACGAAGTCGTGAGGGCAGGGAGCGTCGTGTTCGACAGCTTTCCTGTAACGGCGCCTGCCGGAATCGTCGCCTCATACGTCTCGGCGAGCAAAAGCTTTTCTGTCGGGGTGACCGTGACCGTCGCGCCACTCGTTTCGACACGGAACGGCACAGCCGAATCTCCATTCATTAATCGAACTTGAGCAGCATCGACTGTGACCGGTTCATTGAACGTCCATGTAATCGGGGCATCAAGCGCGGCATCCGTCGATCGATTCGCCGGGACGACTGTTGTTACTTCGAGCTGACTGACCGTTTCGACACCGCTGAGCGTATAAGCGGGGCTGTATATCGATTGAACGGATGGCGTTGCCGCCACGTTCCAACTGTCCGCGAGCTTGTTGGCCGGATTGCTCGGGATCGTATCGAACGCCCCGTGTTCGCTGGCGTTATTCCCACTGAGGACGGTCAAGACCCGGAGTTGGTCGTTATTCGTCAAACCGAGCAACGACAACGGGATCTTTCCTTCAAACCCTTTCGTGCGGTCGAGGGCGAACGAAGCGCCGTTCAAGTTATTCAAATTCGCGAGCGGAATCGACTTGCCCGATTCATAGACCGCGGCTTCTTTTATCGCTGTGTCGCCATCGACGCGAAGTAAAATATGATACTGTGGTTTTTTATCGGTCTGATTGAAGTTGAACGGGTAACCGAGCGGGTTCGTGTTCACGCCGGAGTCCTCATCATTCACTTGAAGTGCGATGTTTATGTACTGCCCGTTGTCGCCCCAATTCGGAACGTTCTTTGCATCGACATAGAAATAAAGATGCTTGGCATCGTTTTGCATATAGAGGTCACCGAGGTCAAATCCTTGCCAGCCAGTAGTAGGGGACGTGGCGAGAGCCGGAACGTTTGCCCAATCGCTCTTTATTCCATCGATGGAAACGGCCGTAGGTTCCGCGAGTACGTTCACGGGAACGCCTGTTTGAATCAAGAGAACTGATGATAACAGAAGGGTCGACGTGCGGCGTGCAGTTTTATTCTTCATAGGACACCTCTTTCATGGATAAAATCATCTACAGGACAACAAAATAGGAAAATTGTGCAAACGGTTTCAAAAATAGTGTAGCTGATTATGTAAGCGCTAACAATATATTTTTGAAAAAGCATTAAAAAAAACACCTTCGGGACACGAAGGTGTTTAGAGTGGGGAGTAAGGGGTCTTATTGGCGAGACGACCTTTCACAATTAGACGTTCGGTCGCATCGAACGTGCAGGTGACGAGGGTGATGGTCGCTTCTGTCGTGTCATCGAGAACATCGACCCGGGTCGGAGGCACGGTCTCAAGCGACGTGACGACGTATTCGTACGTGGCAGTCAAATCGGTCACATAAACGTGCATCCCGGTTTCAATCTCATGGAGCGGGCCAAAGAGAGACGTTGGACTCTGCGTGTAATGCCCGGCCAGTGCATAATTACCTTTACCCATCTGTTGTGTCGGTCGCATCGTCCCGGCTCCGACGGCTAAGTTGTCTGCATCGAGACCGTAAAGGATCGGTAATTCTAAATCGATGTCTGGCACGAGAATCAATCCGATGGCCGGTAAATCATGAAATCGATTGCGCACGGAAATTAAATCATCCCACGACAGCGGTGTGACAGTCGCGAAGTCGAACTCGCCTTCTTCGGGATGCTGTAGTTGTTGTAACTGCAATCCTTCGGTGACCCGTTCACTGTTCGAGACGGCGACTTGGTCTTTCCACCACGAGTTGGATAACAGGAGAAGTCCGGAAAGTAGGAGGAGGATACCGATTCCATAACGTAAACGTCTCATGCACATGCCATCGACGGATTTAATCCGTTGATGTCCCTCCCTTCGTTATATTCCAACACGACATTAACCGTGCGACAGCAATCGGTAATACGGCTTCTGACAGAGCGGCGAATCCAAATAAAAATTGAGGGTTGCGATTTTGGGAACGGATGTAATAATCCTCCATTGCTTTAATCCGGATTCCCGCCGATTCAGCCATTCGTTGCAACGTTTCGGTCGAGTGAGGCGCATCGATTGAAAGGATGATATGCAGTCCGGCACTCGCCCCGGTAATGGAGACGGCCGGTTCGTATGGTTTAAACGCAGTTGCGACAATCTCAAGCTTGCGACGATACGTCTTGCGCATCCGGTTCAAGTGCTTTTCAAAATCCCCGTTCGCCATGAATTCAGCGAGCGTGTGCTGTTCGAACCGCGGGACGCTGCAAGTGAAATGTCGGTAGCGCTCACGATAACGATTCAACAACTGAGGCGGTAACACCATATACCCGATTCGAAGCGATGGCATGAGTGATTTGGAGAAGGTACTCAAATAGATGACCCGTTCATTTTGATCCATGCTTTGCAGCGACGGAATCGGTTTTCCACTGTACCGGAACTCGCTGTCATAATCGTCCTCGATGATATAAGTTTGATGTTCGAGCGCCCAGTTGAGAAGACGTTGCCTTCGGCTGACGGAGAGAATCGTCCCGGTCGGAAACTGGTGGGCTGGTGTCACATACACCGCATCAATCCTTTCAGGTTCGAGACGGTCAACGAGCAGACCGCTCTCGTCGACAGGAATGGGGACGTAATGCCGATTTTGATGTTCGAACAGCTGTTTCGTGAGCGGATAGCCTGGATCTTCAATCCCAAACGTTTTGGCGTCTGGCAACAAGTCGAGCAGTTGGGGTAACAATTGTTCGGTCCCGGAGCCGACGATGATTTGTTCGGGAGAGCAGTGTACACCGCGAGAATGATATAAATACGTCGCGATTTCTTGACGCAACACGTGATCTCCTTGGACAGGGCCGAGTGCGAGCAAATCACGGTTCTCTTCAGTGACAACTTGTTTTAGATGGCGTCGCCAACGCTCGAATGGGAACGCCGTCGTGTCGATTTGACTCGGATAAAGGTCAAACGTGTACGTTTTGTTTTGCGGGAGCGGTTTGATCGGATTATCGTTGCGGCGTACGTATAGTTCTTCTTGTGGCAATACATAGAACCCTTTACGCGGTACAGATTCGATATACCCTTCGGCGAGTAATTGGGCGTAAGCCAGTTCGACGGTCGTTTGTGAGACGTCGATGAAGTCGCTCAGTTTACGTTTGGAGGGAAGTTTTGCCCCGGTCGTGAGTGTGTCATCGACAATCGCATGGCGGATGTGTAAATAAAGCTGTTCATATAGTGGGGTGCTCGATTCAGAATCGAGCGCGAGTGTAAGCATATCCATTTTAAATCCCTTCCGTGGTCACCCGAAGAAGAAGTAGAGGGCAAAGCCGATCACGAGGAGAAGACCGACCAATCCAGGCTTACCGTAATAGGTACGATTTTGTGAATCGTCGCGTGGGTCCCATTGAGCCATATTCCATTCCTCCTTTTTCAGTCTTATGCATCCATTCGTGAATGGGGAAGTGAAGTCCTCTGTTTAAACTGACCACTTTAAAAATTGTTAAACTGACACTTTCAATATAGTCAAATCTCCCTATACTTACAAGTAGACTAGCTTATATGGAGGGGATTCATTTGGAAAAGAGACAAGTAGGTACAGATAAAGTAAAACGTGGGATGGCTGAAATGCAAAAGGGCGGCGTCATCATGGACGTCATCAACGCCGAACAGGCTAAAATTGCTGAGGCTGCCGGTGCGGTCGCAGTCATGGCGCTCGAGCGCGTTCCTTCAGATATTCGTAAAATGGGCGGTGTCGCTCGAATGGCTGACCCGACAATCATTGAAGATGTGATGGGAGCGGTATCCGTACCGGTTATGGCGAAGTGCCGCATTGGCCACATCGCTGAGGCGCGTGTCCTTGAATCGATGGGGGTCGATTTCATTGATGAGAGTGAAGTGTTGACGCCAGCGGATGAAGAGTTCCATTTGTACAAGCGTGATTACAAAGCGCCGTTCGTTTGTGGCGCTCGTGACCTCGGAGAGGCGTCACGCCGCATCGGTGAAGGTGCAGCTATGATCCGCACGAAAGGTGAGCCAGGGACGGGGAACATCGTCGAAGCGGTTCGCCATATGCGTACTGTTCAAGCACAAGTAAAACGCTTGCTCTCCATGAGCATCGATGAAGTGATGACCGAAGCCCGTGATCTCGGCGCGCCGTTTGAAGTGCTCATGCAAATCCGTGAGGCTGGACGCCTTCCAGTCGTCAACTTCGCGGCAGGTGGGATTGCCACGCCAGCAGATGCGGCGCTCATGATGCACCTCGGTGCGGATGGTGTCTTCGTCGGATCAGGCATTTTCAAGGCGGAGAACCCAGAGAAGTTCGCCCGTGCTATCGTCGAGGCGACGACATACCATGACGACTACGAGCGTATCGCTCATTTGTCAAAAGGTCTTGGTGAAGCGATGAAAGGCCTTGACGTGCGAACACTCAAAGAAGAAGAACTCATGGCACCACGAGGCTGGTAAGATGACTACGATTGGCGTGCTAGGTATGCAAGGAGCGATTCGCGAGCACGTGCGCATGCTCGAGGCGCTCGGGGCGGATACGCTCGTCGTCCGGTCGATTGACGACTTGGCTCATATTGACGGTCTCGTCTTACCGGGTGGAGAGAGTACGGCCATGCGCCGTCTGCTCGATCGCTACGGTCTACTCGAACCGTTGCGGACGAACACAGATTTGCCGATGTTCGGGACGTGTGCTGGCTTGATTTTGCTGGCGACAGAAGTCGAAGGCTACGATGCCCACCTTCGGAAAATCCCGATGACGGTGAAACGGAACGCGTTCGGACGTCAAGTCGACAGTTTTGAAGTCGAGCTTCCGGTGAAAGGGATCGAAGCGCCGGTCGAGGCGGTCTTCATTCGCGCCCCGCAAGTCGCAGCGGTCGAACCGATCGTCGAAGTGCTCGCCGAAGTGGAGGAAGCGATTGTCGCCGTACGCTATGACAAGTACGTCGCCTGTTCCTTCCACCCTGAACTTACAGAGGATTTGTCGATGCATCGTTACTTCCTTGATCTCGTGGAAGCGAAGAAGCATCAACTCACTTGATTGAAAGGTTCCCGGTTATAAATCGGGAGCCTTTTTCGCGCTTTTTTTTGCTACACTGTAACGAGACACGTATAGAAAGGGGCAAGACCGTGAAAGTGAGATGGATGATATGGTTGCTCATCGGAGCAATCGTTATGAATATAGCTTCTCCAGGGGTGGCAAAGGCTGCACCAGACATAGATGCGAGCGGTGCGATGCTCGTCGATTTGACGACAGGTCAAATTCTATTCTCCCAAGAGGAAGATGCGATGCTTCCGCCAGCATCGATTACAAAACTCATGACGGCTTTCCTCGTGCGTGAGGCGATTGAACAAGGTGAACTCAGTTGGAATGAGGAAGTGACGCCGAGCGCGGAAGCTCTCGCTTTAACAAAGAAACCAGGTCTGGCGCGAATCCCTCTCGTCAATAAACCGTACACCGTCAAGGAACTATATGATGTGGCATTGATTCGCTCAGCAAACGAGGCCGCCGTGACACTCGGGGAAGCGGTAGCGGGATCGGAAGAGTCGTTCGTCGCCTTGATGAATGAACGGGCAACGGCGCTTGGGATGACGCAGACGACGTTTGCCAACGCGTCCGGACTTGATTCTGTCTCTGCCGGACGACCGGGTGAGAACTTGACGTCCGCGAGTGATTTAATGAAATTGGCGCTCGCCTATTTAACGAAGTACCCAGACGTGCTTGACGTGACGAAACAGGCTTACGTTGACATTGACGGTGTGCGTTTCGAAGCGACAAACCGCATGCTTACCGGTCGCGATTTAGCTTATCCGGGTATGCTCGGCTTTAAGACAGGAACGACAGATGATGCGGGGTACTGCTTTATCGGTGTCTCGACAAGAGATGGCCGGACGGTCTTATCTGTCGTCCTAGGGGCAAAAACGGATGAGGGTCGATATACGGCCACGAAAGCGTTGCATGAATACGCTTATGGTGACTTTGTGATGACGCCGATTTTACGTACCGGTGAGCTCGTAGCGGAACAAGCTTTTGTGGCCGGGGGCGAAGTTGAACACGTATCGGTCCGAACGACGTCTGCTTTCGAAGTGCTCGTCGAAAAAGGACAACCGGTTCCGACGCTCGTCTATGATCTTCCGGATACGACTGCCCCGGTGTCGATCGACCAACAAATCGGTACCGTGACCGTCGAATTGTCCGATCATGTCCGGTATTTGGACGGTGAGCAACCTCCGAAAGGAATGCTCGTGACGGCAGAGGCGGTCGAGGAAGCGTCGTTTCTAACACGGATGACTCGTGCTTTTTCAGATTTTTTAGATGAGATTCGACTTGTGCTTGGAAAACTGAGTCTTGTCGATAGACTCGAGTTGTTGTAAAGTAAAATTAATTCAACGACAGATGCAATGATGGGGAAAAGTACGTTACAGTCATCTACTGACAGAGAGCTAGTGGTTGGTGCAAACTAGTGGGATGATGTAACTGAATCGGCCTCGGAGCATTGGCTTGGAAACAAGTCACGTTACGCACACGTTACGTGCATCGAGTGGCCTGAATTTCAGGCAACGAGGGTGGCAACGCGGATCCAAGGTGGTTCGTCCCTTTCCTACGGGAAAGGGGCGTGCCACCTTTTTTATGTGAAAAAGGAGGAAATAAGAATGTTAGACATTAAACGATTACGCCAAGACTTTGAAGAGATTAAAGCGAAGCTCGCCCACCGAGGTGAAGACTTGAGTGCGCTCGACCGTTTCCCGGAACTCGAGGAGAAACGACGGAACCTGATTAACGAAGTCGATGTGAAAAAAGCGAAACGAAACGAGGCGTCAAAACAAATCGCCGAATTGAAGCGCAATAAGCAGGATGCGGAAGCGCCGATTTTGGAGACGCGCCGGCTCGGGGATGAAATCAAATTGTTGGATGAAGACTTGCGTGAAGTGGAAGCGGAGTTGAACATGATTCTGCTCAGCATCCCGAACATCCCGCATGAATCAACGCCAATCGGTGAAACGGAAGACGACAACGTCACGATTCGTGAAGTCGGAACGAAACCGACATTTGATTTTGAAATGAAACAACATTGGGACGTGATGGAAGACTTGAAGATTGTTGACGTCGAGCGGGCCGGGAAAGTGACGGGCAGTCGTTTTGTCTTCTATAAAGGACTCGGTGCCCGTTTAGAGCGCGCCTTGATCAACTTTATGATGGACATGCATGCCGATGAGCATGGCTACTCAGAAGTCCTCCCGCCATATATGGTCAACCGCGATGCGATGACAGGGACAGGTCAACTTCCTAAATTCGAAGAAGATGCCTTCAAAGTGGCTGACACGAACTATTTCCTCGTTCCGACAGCGGAAGTGCCGGTCACGAACATGCACCGTGATGAGATCATCGCTGAGGACCAGCTTCCAATCACGTACACGGCGTACAGCGCTTGCTTCCGCTCAGAAGCCGGATCTGCCGGCCGCGATACACGCGGTCTCATTCGTCAGCACCAGTTCAATAAAGTCGAGCTCGTCCGTTTCGTGAAGCCAGAAGAGTCTTATGAGCAACTCGAGCTGTTGACGGGTCATGCGGAAGAAGTACTCAAACGTCTCGGTCTCCCGTACCAAGTGCTCAGCATGTGTACGGCCGACCTCGGGTTCACGGCCGCGAAGAAATACGATATCGAAGTGTGGATGCCGGCGCAAGGCATGTACCGCGAGATCTCATCTTGCTCAAACTTTGAAGATTTCCAAGCCCGTCGTGCGGGTATCCGTTTCCGTCGTGAAGCGAACGCGAAACCGGAGTTCGTGCATACACTCAACGGATCAGGACTTGCCGTCGGTCGGACTGTCGCCGCGATTTTGGAGAACTTCCAACAAGCGGACGGGTCGGTTATGATTCCGGAAGTACTCCGTCCATATATGGGTGGAATCGAAAAAATCGAGATGCCTGCCAAGTAAAAAGCTGTTCCGTCGATGCGATTTCGTGTCGGCGGATTTTTTTAATGTTTTTTCACAAAAGGGTTTGACATCTGTCCCGTCAGTTGGTACTATAAATCATGTCGAGCGAGATGATTGCTCACGAATTGTATATGAGCTTTGGAGGTGTACCCAAGTGGTTTAAGGGAACGGTCTTGAAAACCGTCAGGGGTGTAATAGCCTGCGTGGGTTCGAATCCC
>NZ_JTLB01000020.1:0-8410 GCF_000798975.1 Exiguobacterium sp. ZOR0005
GACAAAGCCGGTCCCGTCTATTTCTAAATTCAATTGGTACAAGGTTGCCAAACGTTTCACGTCTCGAAGCGACCACCCGGACAAGTTCGGCATTGCGAACGTGTCTCCGGTTTTCAACAGCAGCCGTTCGCCGACGACGTACGATTGCCCTTCGACCGGACTTTGGGCGGACACCGCCTCTCCACCACCGAGTAAAATCGGGGCGAACGAGGCCGCCTTCGCTTTCGTGACCGCCTCGTCACGACCGAGGTCGAGGTAGGACTCCGTCGTCTTCGTTGACGCGTCGACCGCCTTCTCTTGCTTCTCAGGTTCGACGCTCCGGTAACGGAGCGCCACATCCATCACATCCTTGAACAACGGTGCCATGATGCGCGGTCCCGTCGTCGACGAGTCGCTGTTCGGACGGTCGACGGCGATATACATGACGAGCTCCGGGTCGTCTTCCGGTGCCATGCCGACGAACGAATGGATGTACTGACCGCTCAAATATTTGCCGTTCTCAGCGATTTGGGCCGTCCCCGTCTTCCCGATGACCCGATAATTCTCAAGGGCGTACAGCTGACCGGTACCGAGGTCGCTGTTGACGACTCCGTCGAGTGCCTCACGCGTCAATTGGGCCGCTTCAGCCGTAATCGGCTGCCCGACGACTTTCGGATTCGTCGTCCGAATCGTCTCACCGGTCTCTCGGTTGACGACTTTTTTAATGACGTGCGGTTGCTTCATCGTCCCATCGGTCGCGATGGCTGACGTCGCTTGCAAGATTTGCATCGGTGTCACCGCGGTCGATTGGCCCCAGGCTGTGATGAGCACGTTGAGCGGGCTTTCAAAGTCGTATTGACTGTTGACCTCACCCGGCAAATCAACACCGGTGCGCTGGTCGAATTTAAAAGCGTTGAAATAGTCTTCATACCGGCTCAAGCCAAGACGTTCATTAGCCATGATGGAGAACGCCACGTTTGACGAGTGCCAGACGCCTTCTACCATAGGAATCGTACCCCATCCGGTAATGTTGTAATCATTAAACGTCGTCCGTCCATATGTATAGGAACCAGACTTGTACAGTTCGTTCGGATCGAACACGCCTTCGTTGATGGCCGCGGCGAGTGTGAAGATCTTCATCGTCGACCCCGGCTCGAAACGAGACGAGACGGAGAAGTTGCTGTACGACGTGATCTCGCGTGTGTTCGGGTCAAATGACGGCCGATCCGACAGTGCCACGATTTCTCCCGTCTTCGGGTCCATGATGATCGCCGTCGCATTTTTTGGCGCATACTCTTCGTACATCTCGTCCATCTTCGTATCGAGCAGCTGTTGAATGCGATGATCGATCGTCAACTGGACGTCCGCCCCGTCTTCCGGCTCGATGCGCAACTGCTCATCACTCGCGATGAGCGGACGGCCGGCAAGATCTTTCTCGAACCGGTTCAAGCCGTACGATTCACTTAAAATATCGTTCAACGACTTCTCGATCCCAAGTTCTCCGACGAGTTCGATGCGTCCGTTTTGGTCAATCTTTTGGGCATAGCCGATGACGCTTGAGGCGAACACTTTATTCGGATAATACCGTTTCGGCTCTTCGACGAACGTGATCCCCGGAATTTCGAACGACTCAATCTCTTCTTTTTGTTCGACCGTCAAGTCACGTCCGGGAACACCGAACTCAATTTGACCCCGTTCGACGTTCTGTTCGAGCCGTTTTAACACATCAGCCTCGGTCATCGGGATGACGGTCGCGAGCTCGCGTGCCGCTTCCGGAAATTCTTCCGGTAACAACGTCTTCCCTTCGACCCGCTCACCTCCGAGCTTTAAGACGGCGACGACCCGATACGACGGAATATTGATGGCAATCGGTTGACCGAAACGGTCAAAGATTTCACCACGTTCTGCTTTTAACGTGCTGACCGCCTTCCACCGTTCCTCTTCGGCGAAAGCGAGCATGTTCTCTCCTTTGTACGTCTGGAAGACAGATAGATAAAAAAACCAACCGACAAAAAATAAAAAGAGCGGTGTGAAGCAAACAATCGCCACCCACGCCACTCTTTTTTTACTCTGTTGTAGAGAGTTCATCAGTCAATCACCTTGACGTTCTTCTCATTGAACTGCATTCCGAGCTTTTCAGCTATCGCATAGATTCTCTCTGGCGAGCTAAGTTGGGCGATCTCATACTTCAGTTCTTCGTTCTCTTTGGCAATCGTGTTCGTCTCTTGAGTAATCAAGGCCGTATCACGCATGATGTTGTACGCTTCATTATGTTTCGACACCGTGATGCCACCGAACAAGACGACAGAACCGATCATCGTCGGGTACAGGATGGATTCGAACAAAGTCAACGTACGTCGTTTTGGAGCAGGTATCGGTCGTTCTTGCGGAATCGGATTTCGATTCGGTGAAACGTGAGGCTGCAGAGCCTTGCGGGCAGCTTCTGGCATCAGGTATCCCTCCTACGTACAGTCTATTTTTGTTTTTCGGCGACCCGAAGCTTCGCTGAACGGGCGCGTCGATTGTCTTCAAGTTCATCGCCGCCGGCCGTGATCGGCTTTCGGGTGATGAGCTTCAATTCTGGCTCAAACTCTTTCGGAATGACCGGCAACCCTGGCGGAAGCGGCGGATGCTGGCTTTTCTCTTTAAATACTTGTTTACAGATCCGGTCTTCTAACGAGTGGAACGTGATGACACAGATGCGGCCGTTGATGGCGAGCATGTCGATCGCATCTTGGACAGCGCGGTCGAACACGTTCAATTCATCATTGACCGCGATGCGGATCGCTTGGAACGTCCGTTTGGCGGGATGCCCGCCTTTACGTCGGGCCGGTGCCGGGATCGCATCTTTGATCAAGTCGACGAGTTCAAACGTCGTCTCGATCGGCTTTTCGGCACGGGCTTTCTCGATTTTACGGGCGATTTGCTTCGAGAACTTCTCTTCCCCGTATGTAAAGAAAATGCGGGCCAAGTCCCCGAACGCCCATTCATTGACGACGTGATAGGCCGAAAATGGGTTTGATCGGTCCATGCGCATGTCAAGTGGGGCATCGTAATTGTAGCTAAATCCACGTTCCGCCTCATCAAGTTGCGGTGACGAGACACCGAGGTCGAACAAGACACCATCGACTTGCGCGACACCACGAGCATGAAGCTCGTCTTTCAAGTTGACGAAGTTGCTCTTTATGAACGTAACCCGGTCCTCATATGGAGCCAAGCGCTCTTTCGCGTGCGCGAGGGCGACGTCATCTTGGTCGAAGGCGTATAGACGGCCTGTCGTCAATCGTTTGACAATCTCTTCACTATGACCGGCTCCTCCTAACGTACAATCGACATAAATCCCGTCCGGTTTGATGTTCAACCCTTCGATGGACTCCATTTTTAAAACCGTTTCATGCTCAAACATACAAAAACCCTCTCACCCTACATTTTTCAACTGTTTTATTACACTTACTTTATCATAAAAATGTCAAGCTCCGCATTCGTTTTTAACGAAAATAGGAAACAAAAAGGTAACAAACAAATAAGATTCCCCGTTCGCCCGGGGAACCGTCCGAAACACCTGTAATTATTTTACAATTTAACTAAACATCGCTCTGTTTCCGTCCGCTCATAGGCGTCAGACAAGCGCTTGAACAAGTCAAGACCGTGCCGGTTCAACAACGGCACCATCGACCAAATCCGCTCTTGCGGCGCCCCCATCGGCAACAGACGCGTCGACAGATGGATCCGACGCCGATTCAACCGATACTGTTCCCGCTTCGCCTCGGCCCGCATCTCGTCCGCCAAACGTTCGAGGGCGTGGAGCGCACTCGACCCGAAGCGCTGACCTCGCCGGCTCGCCTCTTCGCTGACGGCGGAAGACAGCGCCCGATAAGCGTACAAACTTTCATCGAACGCCTCATCATCGAACGCATGGTCCGGGAGCGGATTCGTCAAATATTCGTCGAGCGATACACCTTCTTGCGCCAGCTTTTTCTCGTCATTCGCCGAGATGAGCACCGCTCCGAGACGAGGGACGAGGAGCGGCATCTTCCAGCCGAACGTGTGAAACAGCGGTCTCAGTTGAAGCCAATACGCAATCTCACCAGGACCGGCGACATACGCGAGCGTCGGGAACAAATGGTCTTGCATGAGCGGACGGGAGACGACGTTGTTCGAGAAACGTTCCGGATGGGCATCGATCTCCGAAAGCAACTCAGCTTCTGAGAAGTGATGACCCCGTTTCGTCGTGAATGCGTCCCCTTCTTTCGTGAGCAGTTCGCGCGTCCCGTCATGATAGAACACGTGGGCCGCTTCGCGATTGAGCTCGACGTCAGGCATTCCGTCCTTATGCGCGTCCGCGAACGCCGCATGCAGCCGGTCGTGTTCGACGATCAACCGTTTGAACGCATCACGCCCGAGGGCACGTACGTCCGGTTGGTGCGGGTCGAACAGAAAAAAGTCTTCTCCGATGAAGCGCCGCATCATCTTGCCGAAAAATTGAGCGAACGACTTCGAGCGTTGTAACAGCTCGACGAGTTCATGGTACAGCGAGGACGTATGCTCCGTTTCCGCTTCGGCGACAAGCATGCGTTGCAACATTTGGACGAGTTCAATTTTTAACCGTTCGAACTCGAGCTCCCCGACGGACGCTTTTCCGGCGAGCGGGATGGCCGAGAGCGCCTCTTTACGAAACTGCCGGGATAGCGGCTGAGGGATGAGGACGTGATTGATCTCGGTATAATCGTGGTCTTCCGTCGCCATCCAAAAGATTGGCAAGACGGGCTTGCCGAGCGACGCTTCTGCTTGTTTTGCCCGCTTCAACACGGTCAACAGCTTGTACACCGCAAACAGCGGTCCGCCGAACACACCGACTTGCTGCCCGGTCACGATTGTGTACGCCTCACCAGACGCGAGCGCGTCTAGCTTTCGGTCGAGCGTTTCCGACAATGGACCGTAAGCAGCTTGTTGGTCACGTAAAATCGCCGCGAGCGACTCCAAATGCGGATATGTACGTCCGTCCAGCTCCTCGGCTCGCAGTCTCAACTCGTCCATTCCTTTATAATCAAGCCAATCCGTATACCCGTCCTCGATTTGAAGCATCGGAGACGACGGGGCATACATGGCGTCAAGCGGCTCTATCCTCACGTATAACGACTTCCTTTCGATCGATCAATGAATCATGTGTTTGGCAATGCCAATCGCAAACAAGATGGCGTGGGCCGGAACGAGAAACAAAAACAACAATCGCCAACCGTGCACGAACATCTTCGTGAACACGACTTCCTCGTGGCGGACGCGTTGCCAAATCGCATTGATTGGGAAAATAGCGCAACAAACGGCGAGCAAGAGCCAAGCGACATTCGTCTCGACAATCGACTCCAACAAAACCGCGCACGCATAAAACCAAAGCACGACACCGGCGTCGCACACCAGCTTGAACGTATTGACCGACTTCGGCATAATTTTTCTAAGTATCATATACACCATAAACCAAATGACGAGTGGAAATGAAACGATATACACTAACACGATGCGCTCGCTCCTAAAATTAGTTTTTGCATGAGCGGGATGACGGTCAGTTCAACGCCGCGATCCTCGGCTCGCTTCAACAGCGGCGTCAAAATGGCGTCGACTTCGGTAGGGCGTCCCCCCTCCACGTCCCGGAGCATCGATGAGCGGTTGTTCGCCGTCTTCTCGATGATCGACTCGATATATGTATATGGTACGGTCTCGTCGAACAACGACGTCAATTCCTTATAGATCGCGAGTGCGACGTCTCGGCACGGCGGTTGCCCGACCACACCGTTTGGCATGCGGCAAAGCGCCGTGATCGGGTTGATGATCGCGTTCGCGAACAGCTTTTCGATGACGACATGCTTAATATCCGCTTCCCATACGATGTGCAGCGGCGAGTCGACAAATGAGATGGCCGACATGCCCGACAGTCCACCGATGCGGACGCGGCCGAGACCGCTATGGTGAACACGAGTCCCGTCACGGGTCACACCGTGCTCGATGACCCCGAGATGAAATCCGCGTTCAAGCGCATAGTCGAGATGGCTGATGCCGTTCGAACAGATGAACACGGGCACGCTCCCGCTAAGACGTGCGGTCGCCGCCTCGACTTGATGCGCTTTCGTCGTCACGAAAAAGACGTCAGCTTCCGTCTCGTCAAGAGTGCGTACCGGTTTGAGCATCACGTCAACTGTACCTTCCGTCATCCCGTTCCGTTCAATCGTCACAACGCTCGGTTCCTCGACCCGGCCGTACAACGTGACCGTATAATCTTTCGCGAGTAACGACGCCATCAGCATCCCGACGGCCCCGTTCCCGATAATCCCAATCCGTTCGATCGGTTGCATACGCAACCCTCCTTCTCCATTGTCCATTAAAAATTTTACCACACTCCGATTCGATGACCATAAAAAAAAGAAGCGTTCTCCAGGGAGAGCGCTTCTTCCAGCATTATTTGCTTGTAACTTCTTTACCGTTGTAATGTCCGCAAGATTTGCAAACACGGTGTGAAAGTTTCATGTCGCCACAGTTCGGGCACTCGTTCATACCAGGTACGTTGAGTTTGAAGTGAGTACGACGAAGACGTTTGCGAGTTTTCGACGTTCTACGGAATGGTACTGCCATCGTTGTCCACCTCCTTGAAAAGTTAGCCTTTCTCGTCCTCTTTTTTCGAGAACAAGTCGGCGAGTCCCGCGAGGCGCGGGTCAATTTTTGGTTGGTCGTCCAGCTGATCCTCTACGAGGGCCCAGCCTTCCCCTTCAACCTGAGTTTTGTCTGTTTCGTTCCCGAAAACTTGCATCGGGACGTCTAACATGATGAGCTCACGTACGATCGGTCGCAGATCAATCGTATTTCCCTCTGGCAAATTGACGTCATCGAATTGCTCCGTGTAACGCCCGTTCTCCAAAAAGAAAGGCTCGAGCGATTCAATATCGAATTCATACATGACATCGTCTAACGTTCGCGCATCTGGCAACGTCAGGTCACCTTGAATCTTCAAATTGAATGTAACTTGATTAGATGTGAACGACGCATCCCCGTGCACATGCACTGGGCGAATCGAACGGATATCCGGATGGAGCTGAATCAGCTCCGGAAGTTCAACCGTCTCATCAACGGAAAAACTGTCACCTTGGTTTCGAAGCTTAAGTAGCTGTGCAATAGACCATTTCATCCGAATCACCTCAATTGCAACAATATGAATTATAGATAGGCCAACTTGTTTTGTCAATGTTTTTTCTTTACACTAAAAGCAGTTGACGACGGCGCTTTGTCAAAGCGTACTTATCCATCTTACACCAATCCAATCGACAATGCAAAGGAGTAATTTCATGCAAAAGACGGCCATCATCGCAGAGTACAATCCATTCCATAACGGGCACCTCTTCCAAGCAAAAACCGCTCGCCTTGAAACAGGGGCTGAAGCCGTCATCGCGGTGATGAGCGGACAGTTCACCCAACGCGGGGAACCGGCCGCTTTCGACAAATGGAGCCGGGCAAGAGCCGCAATCGAGACGGGGGCGATCGACCTCGTCATCGAATTGCCGACCCGGTACGGCGTCCAACGTGCCGACCGGTTCGCAAGTGCTGCTGTCGCCATCGCCGAACGCGTCGGCTGTCAAACGTTGTCGTTCGGGAGCGAGAGCGGTGACGCCACGGCCATCTGCCAGGCCGCAAGCGCCGACGTCGAGTCGACTCCGGCCTATCGACAGGCGTTTCAAGAGGCGCTTCAAAGCGGGAAATCACCCGCAAAAGCTTCAAGTGAGGCGTTTTCCGCCCTCTATCCCGCTTTTGACTTGACACTCCCTAACAATATTTTAGCGTATCATTACGCCAAAGCAGCCCGCACGATTCAGCTCCATACGGTCGAGCGGCTCGGGGCAGGTTATCACGATACCGGCCTAGCGGACGTCATGTCGGCGACGGGCGTCCGTGCCCATTATCTTGAGGAAGGTATCGTCCGTGCCGTCCCTCTGGCGACACGTGCCTTGTTCCGTCAACGTACGATGGCCCACTGGTCAACGTATTGGCCGGTGCTCCAATACAAGCTGCGGACGACACCCCAGCCGGTGCTTGACGAGCTTGTCGGCATCGACGCCTCCTTGTCCCCTCGTTTGATCGAGGCCGGGCTTGAACCGACGTTTGAGCGGGCGCTCGGGCAGTTGCAGACGCGACGCTATACCCGCACTGCCATCCAACGGGCGCTCGTCTCGGTGCTGATCCACTTTCAGCGCTCCGAGTTGCCAGATCGGTTCGATGACGTCCCTTACGTCCGTCCGCTCGCGTTCAACGGCGTCGGCCGGCTCGTATTAAAAGATATAAAAAAAACGGTACCGCTTCTCAGCAAGTACCATCCCGACCTCGCATTCGAGGCGCGCGTCACCGAGGCGTATCGACTCCCTCTCGGTGACGAATCGCTCCGCGAACACGT
>NZ_JTLB01000021.1:0-22305 GCF_000798975.1 Exiguobacterium sp. ZOR0005
TTAAAAGCCTTCGTAAATTTGACCATAAAAACACCCCATAAAAGTTGGATTTTTATGTCCAACTTTTATGGGGCAGTTCACTTCGGTGGCTTCTTTTTTTGTCTTTACAATTCTTTTACGTTCCGTTCATTTCTCGTTAATAGTAGTTTATTAGGATGTTAATTGTAGGACAGAACAACAGAGCTACAACCAAACTCAAAGGAAACTCAAGGAGGACGTCAGAAATGTCTTGGATGAAAAAATCGGCACTAATCGCTTCAATCACTTCGGTGGCACTCGTCGGTGCAGCATGTGGGAACAACAATGAAGAAGGAAATGGCGCAGCCGAAGGTGACGCACTTTCAGGAAAAGTCGTCATGGACGGATCGTCAACCGTATTCCCAATCATGGAAGCGGTCGCTGAAGAATTCTCAGCAGAGCAACCAGACGTCGAAGTGACGGTCGGTGTTTCTGGGACGGGTGGCGGTTTCAAACGCTTCGTCACAGGTGAGACAGACTTCTCGAACGCATCGCGTGAAATTAAAGAAGAAGAAGCCGCAGAAGCTGAAGCGAACGGCGTCGAGTATACACAACTTTCGGTCGCATTAGACGGTCTCTCGCTCGTCGTCAACCCTGAGAACGATTGGGCACAAGACATCACGATCGATGAATTAAACAAAATGTGGACTGACACGAACGTGAAGACTTGGAAAGACGTCCGCTCGGACTGGCCGGATGAAGAAATCACATTCTTCGCACCAGGTAAAGACTCAGGAACGTTTGACTTCTTTAACGAAGCGGTGCTCGATGACACTGACATCCGCCAAGACGCGCAGTTGTCGGAAGATGACAACGTCCTCGTCACTGGCGTAGCCGGTACGAAAGGTGCAATCGGATTCTTCGGATACGCGTACTATGTGGAGAACCAAGATACACTCCGTGCGGTGGCAGTCGAAGGCGTGGAACCGAACCAAGAGACGATCAATGATCTTTCTTACCCGCTCTCACGTGAAATTTACACGTACGTGAACAACGCATCATTGAAAGACAAGCCACAAGTCGCAGCTTTCGCTCGTTTCTTGAACGAGAATGCAGCTGAGTTATCGGAAGAAGTAGGTTATGTAGGAATGGAACAGGCACGCTACGATGAGAACGCAGAAATCATCGACGAACTCGCCGGAGAATAAGTAGGCAGTCGGTAGAAGGCGAGAGTCGATCTCGCCTTCTCGCCGTGCTTTCTAGTATGAAGAGGTAGGGAGCGATACACGAGATGAATCAACCAAACAAAGGTTTTTCGATTCGAGAGATGATTGAATCAAATAAACAAAAGAAATACAGTACGACGAACGTATTTGATAAAGTTATGCCGTTCTTATTATTCTTGAGCGCATTCGTGTCGGTCGTCACGACAATCGGCATCGCCTTGACGCTTGGATTTGAACTGTTCAAGTTTTTCGAACGTGTCCCGGTACGCGAATTTTTAGGGTCAACCGAATGGTATCCGCTTAGTGCCGATCCGCGATTTGGTGTATGGGCACTTGTCGCCGGTACGCTTAAAATTGCAGTCATCGCGATGGTGGTGGCGGTGCCACTTGGTCTCGCGTCTGCCATTTATTTGAGTGAGTATGCGTCTGAACGGGCGCGGACGATCTTAAAGCCGATTCTTGAAGTGCTCGCGGGTGTTCCGACAATCGTCTTCGGATTTTTCGCCTTGTCGTTCGTGACGCCGATCTTGCAATCGCTCATCCCCGGACTGAAGATTTATAACGCGCTCAGCCCAGGGATCGTTGTCGGAATCATGATCATTCCGATGATTGCCTCCATCTCTGAAGATGCGATGAGCGCCGTTCCGAAAAAAATTCGTGACGGAGCGCTCGGTCTCGGTGCGACACGGTTAGAAGTAGCAATCAAAATCGTCATGCCGGCTGCTTTGTCTGGAATCATCGCCTCAATCGTCCTCGCAATGAGCCGAGCGATTGGGGAAACGATGATCGTGACGATCGCGGGTGGATCTCAACCGAACTTCGAGTTCAATCCGCTCAACGCGATTCAGACGATGACGGCTTATATCGTTCAAATCGCCAAAGGCGACGCCGGGTATGGCACGATTGAATATTACAGCATCTATGCGGTCGGTGCGCTTCTTTTCATCTTTACGCTCGTGATGAACTTGTTCGCGAACTGGATGACGCGCCGCTTCAGAGAGGAGTACTAATATGGCTTTGCCGAACAGTGAGTTCAAGAATACGAAGAACTATATCGATCATGAGACGGTCTCCCGTCGAATTAAAAGTCGATTACGATTGAATGAAGTTTTCAAATATATCTTTTTGGCAGGACTCGTGTTTGCCTTGCTCGTCTTATCGACACTCATTTATGACGTCGTCACAAAAGGTGGCGGTTGGGTCAACCTTGACTTCCTCCGTAACTTCCCGTCACGCCGTGCGGCCCAGGCTGGTCTTTATCCAGCCTTGATTGGAACGCTATGGCTCATGATGCTCATCGTGCCGATGGTATTCATCGTCGGTGTCGGTGCCGCGATTTATTTAGAAGAATACGCCCCGAAAAATCGGATCACATCGTTCATCGAGGTGAATATCTCGAACTTAGCCGGTGTTCCGTCAATCGTTTTCGGTTTGCTTGGATTGACGTTCTTCGTCCGGACAGCAGGGTTCGGTAACTCGGTGTTGACCGGTGCGTTAACACTTGGCTTGATGAGTCTACCGATCGTCATCGTCGCCTCGCAAGAAGCGCTTCGTTCCGTCAAAATGGAACTGCGTCACGCCTCGCTCGCCCTCGGTGCCTCGAAGTGGCAGACGACGTTCAACGTCGTATTGCCGTCGGCGCTCCCGGGCATCATCACGGGCATCATTTTGGCAGTGTCTCGCGCTATCGGTGAAACAGCGCCGCTCATCATGATCGGTGCCGCTACGTTCATATCGACGACGCCGAATAATATTTTCTCTGATTTTACGGCACTTCCGATTCAAATCTATAACTGGACGAGCCGTCCGCAAGCTGAATTCCAAAACTTGGCCGCCGCAGGTATCATCGTCTTGATGACTGTACTCATCACGATGAACTCAGCCGCAATCTATATTCGGAACAAGTACACGAACCGACATTAAGTCGAAGCAGTAACGAGGAGGACTCTCGAGATGATGAAACAAAAAGAGCTTAAAGGAGATCACAACGTGAACACAACGACGATCCAACCGACTGAGACCGTGATGCAAAAAGATAGCGCCTACGTCGTGAACAATTTGAACTTATGGTATGGCGACGACCAGGCACTCATTGATGTCAACTTGGACATTAAAAAGAATGAAGTGACGGCGATCATCGGTCCGTCGGGTTGTGGGAAGTCGACGTTCATCAAGACGTTGAATCGCATGGTCGAACTAATCCCGTCGGTTCGTACGAATGGCGAGATTTTATATCACGGACGCAACATCTTTGACCGCGATTATCGCGTCGAAGATCTTCGGACGTCGGTCGGAATGGTGTTCCAACAACCGAACCCGTTCCCGAAATCGGTATATGACAACGTGGCGTACGGTCCCCGCACGCACGGCATCAAAAACAAGAAAGTGCTCGATGAGATCGTCGAACGGTCGCTCCGCGGTGCTGCGATTTGGGATGAAGTGAAAGATCGATTGAACGAGAACGCCTATGGTCTCTCGGGTGGTCAGCAACAGCGTCTCTGTATCGCCCGCACGCTAGCCATCGAACCTGACGTCATCCTCATGGACGAACCGACATCGGCGCTCGACCCGATCTCGACGCTCAAAGTCGAGGAGCTCGTCCAAGAGTTAAAAGAAAAGTATTCAATCATCATCGTCACACACAACATGCAACAAGCAGCTCGTGTATCGGACAAAACGGCATTCTTCTTGAACGGCGAAGTCGTTGAGTTCGATGCGACGGACAAAATCTTCTCGAATCCAACTGACAAACGGACTGAAGACTATATTTCTGGCCGGTTCGGTTAAGAAGGGGAGACAGACATGGCACAAAATCGCACATTTTTTGATACGAAGTTGATTGAATTAGAAGACAAAGTCGTCCATTTGGCGAATTTGACGATGCGTCAAACGGCCACGGCCATCGAAGTGCTCGAAAAACACGACCTCACGCTCGCGCAGACCGTGATAGACAATGACAATGAACTCGATGACCTTGAGCTCACCATTAACGACGAAGCAATCTTGTTGATTGCGAAACAACAACCGGTCGCGACCGATTTGCGCCGTTTGATCGTGACGATGAAATCGGCGACGGACTTGGAGCGGATCGCCGATTACGCGACGAATATCGCCAAAGCGGTCACGCGCATCGAACACGTCCCGTACGTGCTCGATATTAAGCCGCTCAAACAGATGGCGGAACAGTTGATCGACATGCTTGAATTGGCGACGCGCGCGTACCGCAAAGGTGAAGTGAGCCGCGTCCGTGAGTTGAACGAGATGGACAAAGTCATCGATGATTTGAACTTGCAAGTGATCAAGCAGTATATCGGTTATTTGCCGACGATGACGATCGGTACGAACGACGTGTATGAGTTTTCAAACATCGCACGCTATCTCGAACGGATGGGTGATCACGTCACCAATTTCGGCGAACATTTGATTTTCCTTGAAAAAGGGAAACATTATGATTTAAATCAGTGACAAAAGTGGTAAAGGACAACAGACATGTTGTCCTTTACTTTTTTTGTGCAGGAATTCACGGGGAGAAGGCGAATAGTAGACTACATGGATTTTTTTTAGGAAGGGAGCCACATATATATGGAAGAGAAAATCGTATCCTTGAAACAACAAGGACTTACGTTAAAACAGATTGCAGAACAATTAGATATGCCAATCGGAAAAGTCCAATACGCCTGGCGTAAATGGCGGGCTCAACATGGAGAGGCCACGACAGCTGCCGCTACCCCGAAACGAAAGACCGAAGGGAAGAAATCAATGAAACCAAAAACGAAGGCTACACCCGCTACGTCTGTGAAGCAGGTCGCCTCGACGCTTCAACCTGATGCAAGTAACCAATCCCCGCTCCTCGATCATGCGCCAGACGGCTTCTGGAAGCTCCCAGACCGTTACGACGCCGATTTGATGCATGCGGTCGTTCAATCGCCTAACGCGGTCTACGTGTTTTGGGAAGTGTCTAACGATGTGAAAGAGACGCTCGCCATGCAATTCATGCGTCCGTGGGAAGATTTACCGAAGGCGTTCCGCATTCTCGACGTCACACTCCTTGACTATACGAGCGGTCATGCCAATCGGTCGTACACGTTCGAATTGCCTGAGATGACGAACAGCTGGTTCGTCCGTCCGCTCGACCCGAACACGACATACGTGTTCGAATTCGGGATTCGGACGATGGAAGGCGAATTTTTGCCGCTCGTGGCGTCAGCTCCACTCGACACGCCGCGTGCCGAACCGGCCGGGGTCGGACGATTCGCCGAGCCGGTCCGTCGTTGGCAATACGGTGAAGTCGAGTCACCTGAACTACTCGACACGTTACCTAAATACGCTGCATACCGATTCGTGCGCTGAGGAGGACTTTTAAGATGAAACCAGGTTATTTTTCACTCGTCCTTCATGCCCACTTACCGTACGTCCGGCATGAAGAAGAACACCGTTTAGAAGAGAGATGGGTATATGAGGCCATCTCCGAGACATACATCCCGATATTATGGCAAATCGACCGTCTGAAACGGCCGTTGCACTGGACCGTCAGTATTTCGCCGCCAGTCATCGAGATGCTCGCCGACCCGCTCGTGCAAGACCGATACGTCGCCCATTTGGATGAAATGCTCGAATTGATCGCCCTCGAGCTGTCCGAAGGCCGAAGTGAGGCGGAAGTCAGTACGCTCCATTTTTATGAACGACGTTATCAAGATTTAAAGAACACGTTCTTGCACTGGAATAAAAATTTAAATCAGGCGTTCCGTACATACCGCGAACACGGTTATATCGACATGGTGACATGTACGGCGACGCACGGATTCAATCCGCATCTGTTCACAGATCAAGCCGCCCGCGCCGAGATTCGGTCCGGACTAAACTGCTTCGAACGCCATTACGGGTTCCGTCCGACAGGGATTTGGCTGCCGGAGTGCGCCTATACGCCTGGCGTGGACCGTATCCTCTATGAAGAAGGGGTTCGTTATACGTTCGTTGATGAGCATGCGCTGCTTGAAGCCGATCCGACACCGGACAAAGGGATCGGCGCGCCGGTCTACTCACCGAACGGCGTCGCGCTGTTCCCGCGTGACCAAATCATCTCCGGAAAGATTTGGAGCTCGATGATCGGTTATCCGGGTCACCCGGATTATCGCGAGTTTTATCGTGACCTCGCCTATGACCGTGATTGGGAGTATATCCAATCGTTCATGCACCCGGAAGGCATCCGGTTCGACACCGGTTTGAAGATGCACCGCATCACCGGGGATACGGATGAAAAAGATTATTATATCCGGGACTGGGCCGAGCATCAGATTCACAACCATGCGACGGATTTCGCCCAGACGCTCGAAGCCCATCTCGAGGCACACGCCGGGCAAACATTCCCGCCATTCCTCGTCACGGCACCGTTTGACGCTGAGCTGTTCGGTCATTGGTGGTTTGAGGGACCAGAATTTTTAGGACAAGTGGCAGAACGTCTCGAGGAATTCGGGATCGAGACGATCACACCGGCCTTGTTCCTTGAACGTCATTTCCAAGATTTGCAGACGGTCCACGTCTCGATGAACACGTGGGGACGGAAAGGCTACGGCGACGTGTGGATCAACGAACGGAACGAATGGATGCTCCGTCACTTGCACATGATGGAGACGCAACTCGTCAAAGATGTTGCCGACTATCGTGGGACGTCTCCGCTCGTCGACCGGGCGCTCAAACAATTGATTCGCCATTATGTACTCGCGGTATCGAGCGACTGGGCGTTCATCTTAGACGGACAGACGACGGCGCAATACGCGGCCGAACGCTTCCGTGAGCATGCTCGTCTGTTCGCCGAGCTGGAGACGGCGCTCTACGAGGACAAACTGTCCGATCAGTTGTTGGATGAGCATTATCGCGCGTACCCGTTCCTGCAAGACGAAGATGTGGAGATCGATACGTTCTTGTCACCGCACGACTACTACGTGACGACCGAACGCGAACCGGAACAAGCGGCGATTCTCGTGTTGGCGCCAGAGTTCACGGGGAATATCATCGGTGAACTGGGCCATCGCGTCGTGGGAGAAGTCGAAGCACGCGCGGCGGAAGGGGAGACGGTTTACGTTTTGACGCCTCATAAAGAAGGGTTGCCGGAATATGAGCGTCACGGCAGCGTCCACATTTATCGGGTCCGCTTGACGAGCCCGTTCCTGGAGCACGTCATGAACCAAGTCGCCGCCCAAAACATCGCCTACGTGAAACTCGTGCATGAGCTCGTGAGCGTCGTCCGTTTCAAAGCGGTCCATCATTTCGATTGGATGACGATCCCGGCGGCACGTTCACTTGCGAAGTCACTTGCCGTTCCGTTATACTCAACTATGTTGTCCTTTGAAACGACGCGCAACCCGCATGGTCATGGCGGCTTGTTCGACGCGATTCATCGAATTGAGAACAGTGTGCTCACTGATGCCGCCGCCGTCTTTGTCGGTACGGACGTCTCCATCGATGAGCTCGCCTCTCGTTATGCGGTCAAAGATAACGTAAAACCATGCTTGGCGCCCGACGCCTCGCCGTACGGGCAAAACGTTTGAAAAAGAACGTGAAAACACCTTGCTTTTTCAAAAAAAAATTGGTAGGATAATTGAGTATGCTTAGACTGTAAAGCAAAAGCACTTGATACAACATCAGTAAGATGGGAGTGAAAGAAATGCGCGTTAAAATCACACTAGCTTGCACAGAAACAGGCGATCGCACGTACATCACGAAGAAAAACAAACGTAACAACCCAGAGCGCCTCGAGTTGCGCAAATACAACCCACGTCTCCGCCGTCACACGCTTTACCGCGAAGTGAAATAATGAGACCGGCCGTCACTTCTGTGGCGGCCTTTTTTTTCGAAAGGAGCCATCGACATGCTAGACAAACAGACGCTGCGACACGCTGTCCATGAACAGATCAGGCTGCTCGAGAACCGGGCTGTTGCCGACGCGGCCATCATACATACTGTCGCCGCCCTCCCGGAATGGCGCGACGCCGAATCGGTCGCGCTAACATTATCATTCGGGCTTGAAGTCGATACACGTCCGCTCATCCATCTCGCCTGGCAGGCAGGAAAAACGTTGCTCGTGCCGAAAGTAACGAAAGCGGGACTCACGTTCCACCCCCTAAAGTCATTCGATGACGTAGAGCCGGGGGTGATGGGGATTCTTGAACCGACGACCCCTCGTGTCGACGCTTCAGTCGACCTTTGTGTCGTACCGGGACGCGTGTTCGACCGTTGCGGGTACCGCATCGGCTGGGGAGGCGGTTACTATGACCGCTTTTTGACGACGTACCCGGGTCGGACGCTATCGATCGCCTATGATGTGCAAGTGCTGCCGGAAATACCGATCGAATCGCATGATATTCCAGTCGAATTGATCGTGACGGAAAGGGAATTGATCCGATGTATGCAATCTTCCTCGTAACATGTATCGTCGCCTACGCCGGCTACCGCTTGCGGTCGCTCACGCTCTCCGGGGCTGTGTTGACGGTCGTGACCGGTACCGTCATCGGTTATGGGTTCGGATGGTTCGGCTTGTACTTGCTTGGTGTGTTTTTCTCCACGTCCTCACTCGCCTCTAAATACCGTGCCCGTGACAAGGCGCCGGTCGATGATATCGTTGAAAAGTCGGGACCACGCGATTTTGTGCAAGTGCTCGCCAACGGCGGTATCGGGATGCTGACGGCGATCGGTATGGTCGTCACGTCGAACGAGGCGTGGCTCTATGCGTATATCGTCTCGATTGCCGCGGCGACGAGCGACACTTGGGGCTCGGAGTTCGGTGTGCTCGCCAAGCAAAAACCAAGGTCCATTATGACGTTGCGCCCAGTCGAACCGGGGACGAGCGGCGGCGTGTCGCTCTTTGGAACGGTCATGTCGATTGTCGGGGCCGCGATGATCGTCTTTGCGACGTACCCGTTCTTAGGCCTCGGAGCAACGATGACGTTCGTGTTGATCGCGTTCGGTTTGAGCGGCAGTGTCGTCGATACGCTACTTGGTGCGACCGTTCAACGCAAGTATCGATGCCGTGTATGTGGCAAGCTGACAGAAAAACGTCTGCATCATAATGAGTCGACGGCGTACGTATCGGGTTGGCGCTTCCTAGGGAACGATGCCGTCAACTTTCTGGCAATCGCTTCGGCGGCGGCGATTTGTTTTTTTGTCTTCGCTTGAGGGTAGTACAGTGAATGAGGATGTTTCAAACGAATGTGAATTTTGTCACAATATCGCCAAAGTGAAAACGGTTTCTATTGTAGTGAGTGTTTGTGAATGATGTTACAATCTTTATGTAACAGATAAAACTAAAACATGAAACAGATTGTTCGAAGGGTGGAGAATCAACATGGAAACATTAAATCATGCAAAAGTAACTCGCGTCGCGCTCGTAGGTGCCGGTGCAGTCGGTGCCAGCTTCGCATATCAATTAACGACAGCTAGCCTCTGTGAGGAACTCGTCATCATCGATATCAATAAAGCGAAGGCTGAAGGGGAAGCGATGGACTTGAATCACGGTGTATCGTTCGCCTCATCACCGATGCGTGTGTGGGCTGGGGACTACACGGACTGTGGCGCTGCTGACATCGTCGTCATCACAGCTGGGGCTCCGCAAAAGCCGGGCGAGACACGTCTTGACCTGGTCGAGAAGAACGCGAAGATCATGAAATCGATGATCGCGGACATTATGGGATCAGGATTTGATGGGATCATCATCATCGCATCAAACCCGGTCGACATCATGACCCACTTGGCATGGAAATACTCAGGTCTTCCGAAACACCGTGTCTTCGGTTCAGGGACGGTGCTCGATACGTCACGTCTTCGTTACATGCTCGGTGACTATTTCAATGTCGATCCACGCAACTGCCACGCCTATATCATGGGGGAGCACGGAGATACAGAATTCGCAGCTTGGAGCAACGCCCGGATTTACGGGAAGTCGGTCGAACAGTTGCTTGAAGAGAACGACGACTATTCGTGGGAAGACCTCGAAGACATTTACGTCAACGTCCGCGACGCGGCGTACCATATTATCGAGCGCAAAGGAGCGACGTACTATGCGATCGGTCTCGGACTTCTCCGTCTCGTGAAGGCGGTACTCCGTAACGAGAACACGCTCTTGACAGTCGGCGCTCACTTGGACGGCGAGTACGGCTTGAACGACATCCACATCGGGGTTCCGGCCATCATCAACCGTCAAGGGGTTCGTCAAGTCGTCGAGATCGAGTTGTCTGAAGAAGAGAAGCAGAAGATGCATCATTCGGCAGACGTCTTGATGAAAACGATGGAGCCAGTTTTATAAATAGCACGTACCGCGGGAGGCGTTTGGCTGACCGCGGTTTTTTGTCGTGGCATATGTTGCGCACGTCCTTCTTTGTCGTACGGGAGGAATTGGATTACAATTATAGATGAAGGGAGGGGATTCAAATGGCGAACTCGTTTTGGGAAGATATTTATCATGCGATCGAGGCAGGGGGACGAGTCGAAGGGATCCTCGAGCCGTCACGTGCACTGTTGTTGTTCGACACGAAAGCTGGCGATGTCTATCACTTGTACATAAGAACAGATAAAGCGTGGGCCAACCATGTCGCCATGGACATCGAAGCGGTCATGAATTCGTTTCGTCTCGCGCGTCTTGGGAGAGAAAAGCTTCGCGTCCACGTTTATGGTGAGCCGCTCGTCGATGAGGAACGGTTGCAGACGCTGACGTTCTCCATCTCGGCAAAAGTGACGCTCGAACGGCACTTCGCCACGGAAGACGGGTCCGAACGTTATCGTCCTCTCGCCTTGGCGCTCGACAAAGAGCGAAAAGCCGAGTTGAAGCGACGTTTCGCTTTTGGAAAACCGCAAGCCGTCTATTTTTTCATGTTCGCGACGTTCCTTGTCATGTGGCTCGCTGAATCGATCGGTTCCACGCTCGATCCGGAGACGCTCATCCGGTTCGGGGCGAAAGTCAACCCACTCATCGATGAAGGTGAGTGGTGGCGGCTTATCACCCCGATGTTTCTCCATATCGGCTGGTTTCACTTTTCCATCAATATGTTCGCGCTCTGGTCACTTGGCCCGCTCGTGGAACGAATGTACGGCTCGCCGCGCTTCGTGATGATTTACCTGCTCGCTGGGTTGATCGCCTCGACAGCCTCGTACGCGCTCAGTGACGCCATCTCGGCTGGCGCGTCAGGAGCGTTATTCGGCCTCGTCGGAGCGTTGCTTTATTTCGGACTGCGGGACCGGTCTCTTTTCATGAAGACGCTCGGCCCGCCGCTGTTTATTATGTTAGGATTAAACGTAGGACTCGCCTTCGTCCTTGGTGCGAGCTTGGACCATTCTGCTCATGCCGGAGGTCTGGTCGGTGGGTTTTTGATGGCCGGTGCGGTCGGGTTACCGGATGAACACAAACAAGTGCGCCGGGTGGGCTTTACGTTTGCCGCCATCTTGCTTGCACTAGCCTTTTACGCATACGGCTACTATCGATGACAAAGGGGTAATTACATGATTGATACGTTGAAACAATTAGTCGCCATACCGAGTCCTTCAGGGATGACGGACGAAGCGATCGGTTTTGTCGAGGAACAGCTATCGACACTCGGCGTCGAGACGAAACGGTTGCATAAAGGAGCGCTCCTTGCGACGTTCCCGGGACGCGTCGGACCTGCTCGTTTGTTGACGGCGCACGTCGACACGCTTGGGGCGATGGTGAAAGACATCTTGCCGAGCGGACGGCTCCGTCTTTCCCAAGTCGGAGGATACGCTTGGACGGCGATCGAAGGAGAGAACTGTCTCGTTCATCGGGAGACCGGTGAGCCGATCGATGGGACGATCTTGTTGCACCAATCGAGCGTTCACGTCTATAAAGACACGAACAGCGCCGAACGGTCGGCGTCGACGATTGAAGTACGTCTCGATGCCAAGGTCCATAGTGCAGAAGACGTGAGAGGCATCGGGATCGAAGTGGGAGACTTCGTCTCGTTCGACCCGCGCTTCAAACAGACGGACACCGGTTATATTAAGTCACGGCACCTTGATGACAAGGCTTCGGTCGCCATTTTATTGGACTTGGCCCGGGAGTTAGTGTCAAAAGAATTACCGCACCCCGTCCATTATTTGATTTCGAACTATGAAGAGGTCGGTTTCGGCGGCAACGCCGGCATTCCGGATGATGTCGTCGAATACGTTGCCGTCGATATGGGCGCGCTCGGAGACGGCCAACATTCGGACGAGTACACGGTGTCGATTTGTGCGAAAGACTCGTCAGGTCCGTATGATTTGGAACTGCGCCGTCAATTTACGGCGCTATGCCGGAAACATGATATCGCATTTAAAGTCGATCTTTATCCTTACTATGGCTCTGACGCCTCGGCGGCGATCCGGGCAGGCTACGATGTCCGACATGCGCTCGTTGGTCCAGGCATCGAGTCGAGTCACAGCTACGAGCGGACGCACGTTTCGTCGCTCGAGGCGACGCGTGCGCTTCTTTACCGCTACGTTTTGACGGATATGGAGGGACGGACGTGAAAAACTTTTATGATGTTCAACAGTTTTTGAAATCGTTCGGGACCATCATCTATATCGGGGAGCGGGACGCCGAAATCGGTCTGATGATGATGGAGCTCGATGAACTGCACGCTGGCGGGATGATCGAACAACGTGAATATGACACGGCGAAGATCATCTTGACACACGAATTAAAAAATTCAATAGATTGACAGAAAAACCCCTTGTGCAACTGTTTGCACAAGGGGTTGAATAGTGTAAACTATTGGATGAAAGCGATTTAATTGAGATGAGGAGTGGACTAGATGAAGTGGTTATTAGGGATCGACATCGGAGGAACGACGGTGAAAATGGCCGTCCTCGATATGAACGGTATCATTTCTGACAAATGGGAGGTCAAGACGGACATTCGTGACAACGGGGTACATATTCCGACGGATATCGCAGCTTCCTTCAATGCCTATCTCGCGAAATCGGGCAAGGCGAAAGAAGATTTCGCCGGCGCTGGAATCGGTGCTCCGGGATTCATCAATTTCTCGGAAGGCGTCGTCGAGTACTCGCCGAACATCGGATGGAAAAACTTTGCGCTCGTCAGTGAGTTCGAGAAAGCGGTCGGATTACCGGCCGTGCTAGAGAATGACGCGAACGCGGCCGCGCTCGGCGAGATGTGGAAAGGCGCCGGCGAAGGCGCCTCGGAGTTGCTCGCCATCACGCTCGGCACCGGTGTCGGCGGCGGCGTCATCACGAACGGTAACATCGTTCACGGTGCCGCTGGGATGGCCGGAGAAATCGGTCATATCACGGTCGAGCGAGACGAGACGAAAGCGGTAAAATGCGGTTGTGGCCGTACCGGGTGCATCGAGACGATCGCATCGGCGACGGGAATCGCTCGTTTGGCGCTTCAAAAGCGGAAAAACCGCACGACGTCGCTTAACGAGTTAAAAGAAGTGACGGCTCGCGACGTCTTCGAAGCGTTTAAAGCGAACGATGAAGTGGCGACCGAGGTCGTCCGAGAGATGACAGAGTACTTGGGAGTCACGATTTCCAACATCGCCAACACGTTGAACCCGAAAATAATCGTCATCGGCGGCGGGGTGTCGAAGGCGCGTGAGGCGCTCCTTGAACCGCTCGATGAACAGTTCAAACGATTCGCCCTCGAGCGCGTCTACGCTTCGACAACGTTCAAGATTGCTGAACTCGAGAACGATGCGGGTGTCATTGGGTGCGCGTGGCTCGCCCGCAAACACTTCTTGCCGACACGTGTTTGATCAATTGCACGACCTGCACGCCTATGCTTCGAGCATAGGCGTGTTTTTTGTATGGAAAGGGTATTGTTTAATGTAAATTTTGTAACCCCAGAGTTGATTTTTTGTTAAAAAAGGGGTAAGATTTGAACTTGATACTGGACTAATACCGTTCGTGAAACATAGAACATACTCATCGCGGACGGAGTGAGAGCATGTCGGTTGACATCGCCTTAAAAACTGAAAAGAGGAGGAGACCGTCAGATGAAGTCATCGCAACGCTTCTCGAAGCTAACAATGAGGCTGAATGAAACGGTCCGCGCTTCGTTTCAAGAATATCGTTTATTCTGGATATTTACTTTATTGCTTTGGACGAAGACGTACATCGTATATCAATTTTTCTTTAATATCCCGATTGAAAACACCGCGCAAGCATTTATATTGTTAATCAGCCCGATCAGTTCGACACTTTTCTTATTCGCGTTTAGTTTCTTCTTTAAAGGCAGCAAGCAGAAATGGGTGCTCTATACGCTCTATGCGTTCGCCTCGTTCATCTTGTTCGCCGACGCCGTCTACTACCGTGAATTCACCGACTACTTGACGATGCCGGTCATCTTGCAGCCGTCGAACATGGAGACGCTGTCGACATCGTTCACATCGCTCTTGGAATGGAAAGACTTGATCATCCTCGGAGATGTGATCGTCTTGCCGTTTGTCTTATGGAAAGTGAACACACGTCAAAACGCGGCGTCCCACCGCCGTGCGCTCGTCACGTTCGTGACGGCCGTGGCCGTGTTCCTCTTCAACTTGTCGCTCGCTGAAACAGAACGCCCAGAATTACTCACGCGCTCGTTCGACCGTGAGCTTCTCGTCAAAAACATCGGGACGTTCAACTTCCACGTGTATGACGCGATGCTCCAGACGAAGACGTCAGCCCAAAAAGCGATGGCGGACGGTTCCGAACTTGCCGAGATTGAGCAGTTCACCCGTCAAAACTATGCGGCCCCGAATCCGGAGCTGTTTGGGAAGTATAAGGGGAAAAACGTGATCGTCGTCTCGTTCGAGTCGGCACAAAACTTCACAAACCATATGAAAGCCGCTAACGGTGAGTACATCACACCGAACTTGAACAAGTTGATCGAAGAGTCACACTTCTGGCCGAACTATTATCATACAGTCGGCCAAGGGAAGACGTCGGATGCCGAGTTCGCGCTCGATAACTCGCTTTACGGACTTCCGCGAGGTGCTGTCTACTTCACGAACGCCGACAACGAATATCAGGCGCTTCCTGAATTGATCAAACAAGACAATTACTATTCGGCCGTGTTCCATGCGAACAATAAATCGTTCTGGAATCGCGACCATATGTACAAAAATGTCGGGGTGGATGAGTTCTTCGACGAGAAGAGCTACGACCTTGGCAACCCAGAAGATATGACAGAGTGGGGACTGCTTGACGACAGTTTCTTTGAACAATCGATTCCGATGCTCGAAGAACTTCCGCAACCGTTCTACGCGAAATTCATCACGCTCACGAACCACTTCCCGTACACGATGCCGAGTGAAGAGTATGAGCTCGTACCGAAATTCGAAACGAACTCGACGACGCTCAACAACTTCCCACAAGCGCTCGCTTATCAAGACTATGCGCTCGGACTGTTCATCGATGAGTTGAAGGCGAACGGCATGTGGGATGACACGATTTTCGTCGTCTACGGTGACCATTACGGCATCTCGACGAACCATAACGCTGCGATGGCCGATCTTCTTGGGAAAGAAGAGTTGACACCGTACGACGTGGCGAAGCTTCAACAAGTCCCGTTTGCGATTCACTTGCCTGGCCAAGAAAACGGACAGGTTCATGAAACGGTCGGCAGCCATGTCGATATGAAACCGACGCTCTTGCACTTGCTCGGGATTGATACGTCCGATCTCGTTGGATTCGGCAACGACCTCTTCTCGGAAGAACGGAACAGCCGGGCCATCTTCCGTGACGGCACGGTCATCACCGACGAATACGTTTGGACCCAATCGATTTGCTATGATGCGGAGACGGGTGAAGCGGTTGAAGACGCCTCCCTCTGTGGACCGATCAATGAAGAAGCAGAATCGATTCTGCAGATGAACGATGATTTGATTTATTCCGACCTGTTGCGTTTCAAAGAACAGTCGAACAACTGAGTTTAAAAAAGGCGTCGCTTGAACGAGCGACGCCTTTTTTGGTACAAAAAAAAGACGGCCTCGGCCGTCCTTTTCAATGCGTGTGTTAGCTCGGGATTCCACCGTAAATCAATGTCGCGACGCCGAAAAATCCAAAGACGAGTACAGTAAGCGCTGCGAAGGCGAGTGGAAAGAATTGACGTTTCTTGAATGAACGGGCCATTCCCCAAATCGCCACAAGTGCGACGATAAGTGAGATCCATCCAAACGGTTCGTACAAATGCATGACGAGTTCCCCCTTTATTATACGTCATGAAATTCATAAAAATTTCACTGAAATATCATTATTATTTTATCCGAAATAGGTGGCGCTGTCGAGCAAAGAAAGGCGTCGCTACAATTTTGCCACAATATCGATTAGAATGGGGGAGGAGGTGTTCAGATGAACGTAGTAAAAATCACATCAGGCTTGGCGCAAGAAAACGGTTATGTCGTGGAACAAGACGGGACGGTCGTCATCATCGACCCTGGAACCGACGACCCACGATTTTTTGAAGCGGTGGAACGCTTCGGCGGACTGCAGGCGATCTTATTGACGCACGCACACTTCGATCACATCGGTGGAATTGATGCGCTTCGCGACCGCTATGACGTCCCAGTCTATATCCATGAGGCCGAACGGACGTGGCTCATGGACGATGAAAAGAACGGGGCTGCGAAGTTCCATTTGCCGTATGCATCGATGCGTCCGGCCGAGAGGGTCTACCAAGGGAAAACGTTGCAGATCGGCACTTTTGAGTTCGCTCTTCATCATACACCGGGCCACTCGCCAGGAAGCGTCACGCTTCATTTGGCGGATGCTGGTGTCGCGTTTTGTGGCGATCTCATTTTCAAACAGTCGGTCGGTCGGACGGACTTGTACGGAGGGGATCAAGCGACGCTTCTTGGCTCAATCGATCGTATCCGTCAACTGTTGCCATCCGACACCGTTCTTTACTCCGGACACGGCCCAAAGACGACACTCGCTGCTGAAATCCAATCTAACCCGTTCTTTAGTCGGTGAACAAAAAAAGATTGTCTCGTCAAGAGACAATCTTTTTTACATCTGGAAGTTACTCCAATACGTGAAGACGATGAAGAATACAGTCAAGTAAGCCCCGAACACGTACACATACGTTTTTTCAGTCAGTTTCAAGTAGCCTAGTGCGACGAAGAAAATAGTTTGAGCTAAAAAGACAAGACCCATTACGACGAAGTCACCAGTATGTTCGCTGCTGCTTTGATCTCCACCGAGTGCGCCCACGAAAGCAAGCGCCGCGATCAATCCAGTCCAAAATCCAAGGACACGGTACATTCTCGCCATGATAATCCCCCCATACGTACATTATTCCATTCTCATTCACTATTTTACCAACACATTAAAAAAAATGCTATGAAAACGTGTGAATTGAGCAAAATAATCGTGAAAAAAATGTGAAATTTATGCGAGTTACAGAGTTGTACAAAAATTTATAAAAAGTTATACAAACACTGTACATATTTGTCCAACCATTGTATAATCAACTTACACACACTGTACGACCGGGAACATATCTTATAAGGAGGCTTTAACGATGGCGAATGAATTGATGTTTTATACGTATCCAAGCTGTACTTCATGTCGGAAGACGAAAGCGTTTTTACAAGATCAGCAGCTCAACGTGAGCGAACGTCATATTTTCCGTGACGCTCCTTCCGTCGATGAACTGTTGACATTGTTGACTCTCTGCGACAACGGGGTCGAATCGCTTCTCGCCACACGGAGTCAGGCGTTCAAACAGTTAGACATCGACGTCGATGACTTGAAATTGAGCGAATTGCTTCAGCTTATGAGCGAAAACCCTAAATTGTTGAAACGACCGATTTTAACGGACGGGAAAGAAGTGATTGTCGGTTACGACAAAGTATCGATCGAGACGTATGCCCGCCGCCATGACCTAACTACAACAAACGTTTCATAAAACAAGTCCACTTTTCAAAAGGTGGGCTTTTTTTTTATGCTTTCGGTGAGGTGGGGATGATGAAAGTGATGACGGCACGGCTCGTCGAAGCGGCGAGGGCATTACGGGCAAGCGATGTGCATTTCATGCCTGTCGGTGAAGAAGTGGCGGTCCACGTCCGCTACGGGAGCCGTTTACAAGTGATCGAGACGATGACGCGGTTCGATTATGAGCGGTTGACGTTACATATGAAGTATTGGTGCTCGCTCTCGGAGACGGACCATCGCGTCCCGCAATCAGGCATGTATGATGCGGGGACGGCGGTCGTGCGCGTCACGTTCCTCCCGTCCTTTGAACATGTCCTCATGTCGTGGCGCTTGCCGAACGCGTCGTATCAATTGCGGGATTTGGTGACGGAAGTAGACGCCAGAAAGTTCGAGTCGATGACCGAATTGCGACGTGGCTTGTTCATCATCGGCGGCGCGACCGGTGCCGGGAAGACGACAGTGCTCTATGCGCTACTCGGACAGATGAACAACCGTCGCATCGTCACGATTGAAAATCCGCCTGAGCAGCAAGTGGCCGGAGTGATCCAACTAGAAGTGAACATGAAAGCTGGGCTCGATCATCGTCACCTGCTGAAGGAGACGCTCCGGGCCGATCCCGATGTCATTGTCATCGGAGAAGTGAGGACGAGCGAAGAGTTGCGTGTGGCCCATGATGCGGCATTGAGCGGTCATTTGACGATGGTGACGTTTCACACGTCGACGATCGAGGACGGGGAGCGCCGTATCGAACAGCTCGTCGGGCCGATGGACGTCGCGCGTCACTGGTGTGTTCTCAGTCGGGAAGAAGGAGTGAGTTGTTCATGGTCGATGCCCGGGCAAGCAATGAACTGAACACGATCCGGCGATTCCTACGGCTCCAAGCGCGGGGTGTCGGATTGAAAAAGACGTTTGAAACGCTTGAATTACATGAGCGGGGAAGGGACAGACGAACGGTACAAGCGATGCGACTGAAGCTTGAAGGTGGGGCCCCGCTCTCGGAAGTGTTTGCCGGGCTCGTCAAGGATGAGCGAATGCAGGAGCTGCTCGTGACGGCGGAGCGGGGACATCATTTCATCGAAGGACTTGAACAAGTGCTCGCCTTGTCGACGATGCGACGTTCGCTCGAGCAAGAGTTAAGGCAGCTCGCTCGTTATCCGCTCGTCATTTTGACGATGCTGTTCGGCTTGGGCACGATATACGCGCTCTATATCTTTCCGAAGCTTCTCGCCATGGTCGAGCTCGAGCAGATGAACGGGATGAACGCTGTTTTATTGTCGAAAGGTTTCTTTCCGGGGTTGTTTCTCGCCGTCGTCATGACGGCAGGGGGACTTTACTTGTGCGGAAAGCGCGGCTTGATCCGCATCCCGGTCATCGAACGAGGGCAACGTCTATACGTGACCTACTTGTTCGTCAGTGAACTGTCATTGCTACGGGAAGGGCAAGCCTCGATCAGGACGATCGTGGAACGACTGGCGAACGGCGACGGGGAAGTCGCCTCGATGGCGAAGCGAGTACACGAACGCATGTCGGCCGGTCTGGAGCTCGAGGAGGCGGCGCGGGCGGAACCGTTCCTTGATCATGAAGTCGTCAGCCTGTTCGGTGTCGGCACGGTGAGCGGTGAGCTCGGGATGATCATGTCGCTGCATCGTGACCTCGTGTTTGAGGAGATGGAGCTGTACTGGAAGCAACTCATCATGAAAGCGGAACCGGCGCTATATGGTCTGCTGACGGTCATGGTGACGATGATGTTTTATACGATCTATTTACCGGTCCAACTGATCATGAACCAATTATAAGGAGGAATTCACATGAACCGAATGAAGGAAGAACACGGATTCACACTCGTCGAGATGGCAGCGGTGTTGCTCATCATTTCCGTACTGTTGCTACTGCTCGTGCCGTCGATGTCGGATGGGAAAAGTCGGGCCGACAGTGTAAGTTGTGAAGGCAGCGTCCGCATCGTCGAGTCCGAGATCAATTTGTACTACGCCGAGCACAAGGCGTATCCGGAATCACTTGCCGTCATTAAGCGAAACGGCTCCGGCGACGCGCTCACATACAGCTGTCAATCGACGAACTATACGTATGCTCCCGCGACCGGTACGTTGACGAAACAATGAAAGACGGTTATACGTTCGTCGAGATGGCCGCCGTCCTCGTCATCTTATCGATGCTATTGCTCATAGCGATGCCTAGTGTCCGATCGGTCGAGCGACTCGCCTTGGTCGACTTCACCGAGGCGTTGCTCGCCGACATCGCCGAGGTCGGACAGTATCCGTACGTCGCCTCTGATGAGAAATGTGTGCCCCGCTTGCGTTGGTACATCAAAGAGCGTCGTTATCACATCACGTGCGGGTTGACCTCGATCAAAACGGTAACCGTTCCGGAAGGCGTCGAAATCAGCCTTCCGACGACGAGTGACATCGTGTTTTCGAAGACGGCAGCGTCATACGCCGGACAGTGGAAATTTTCTTCCGGGAAGTTGGCGATCACCTTGAAGTTCCGCATGGGCACGTACGAACCGGAGGTGATCCGAAGTGAGGGATGGTGAGCAAGGCGTCACGTTTTGGGAAGTTTGTCTCAGTCTGACCCTCCTACTCGGTTGGGTTGGGGTGCTTGTCCCGTTCGTCGAGGCAGGCAACGAACGCGTCGAACGACTTGAAGCGACGGTTCGTGTATACGAGCGACTGCAAGGGGAGGTGGTGAAGGATGCGGGCGGACCAAACGGACGATCGGCCATCTGTGAAGGCGACCATTGCCTCCCGACATTGTGAAGCCGGGTTCACGTTGCTAGAGCTGACGTTCACCATGCTCCTCGTCCCATTGTTCGTCGCCTTGCTCGTCCACATGCTGGCGTTCGGTGGGGCGCTCTATGAACAGCCGCGGGGAAACGTGACGATGACGCCACAACTGTTCGTCCGTAAGGTCATCGACAGCCGAGACTGTGCCGTCAAAGACGGGCGGCTCGCCGGGGTGTATGTGCGGCCGGACGAGACGACGTGGGCTTGGACGTTGAAACAGATTAACGGCAACTTGGTCATGGTCGGTGAGGAAGGAGGGAATCTACTATTTATAAGAGGAATCGATCGCTACCGCGTCGAAACGGTAGGGAGCGGCTATCGGGTCCGATGGGCCGATGCGACCGGGGAGCGGGAAAAGTACGTCATGTGTATGAGGGCGGCTTCTTCCTCATCTCTTCCTTGATCGTCGTGACGTGGATACTCGGTGCGGCTTTGTTTTGGTATACTGATATCGAACGAACGACGGAGCGCCTGTCGTTCGACATCCTCGCGATCAGCTTCGAGGCCCATCTGCTCGTGGCGAAAAAGCATTGCCGAACGGTCCCGCTCACCTTGACGAGACCGACCGGGAACGTCACTTGCCGCCCGCTCGGTGCGGGGACGACAGAGGTCGAGATTCGGCTCGAGACGGGAGAACGACATAAAGAGGTGATATATTTCGATGAGTAGACCGTTTTACATCATCGGTTTTATGGGTACAGGTAAATCAAGCTTAAAACGATATTTAGAAACAACAAATCACGTCATTGATTTGGACGAGGTGTTCGAGCGGCGCTTCGGGACCGACATCGGCACTTACTTCGCCTGTCACGGGGAAGCGGCCTTCCGTCACCGCGAGACCGAATTACTTCGAACGGCGAACGCGGATTTTATCGTGACGGGAGGAGGGGTCGTCGAACGAGCGGAAAATCTAGACTGGATGCTACGTAACGGCACCGTCGTCGCACTCGACTTGTCGTTTGAGACGTGTTGGGAGAGGATTCGTCATTCGAACCGTCCACTCGTCAAACGGGGAAAAGACAGTGTGAGGGCGCTTTATGAAAGACGGCGCCCTTTGTACGCGCAGGCGCATCTCACGATGGACGCCTCGATCGGGACAGCGGCGATTGCCGATAAACTATATCGTTTGAAGGAGGAAGATAAATGATTTGGATCAACCTTGCCATTATCGTGCTCGCACTTCTAGGGCTCGGCTTATACGGCTTTTTACTTTACAAGAAGAAGATGGCGGGTGATGTACGCCGCGTCAAACGATTGACCGAGCGGTTTCAAATTCGGATCAACGTGATTCAGCAGCTCGTCGACGACATCAAGCGCCATATCGACACGGTAAACAAATCCGTGAGCGAGATGAAGCGTCTGTCGGTCAAAGTGAAGGACGAGACGCTCGAATTGAAAGA
>NZ_JTLB01000022.1:0-140482 GCF_000798975.1 Exiguobacterium sp. ZOR0005
CTGCGCAGCCCCTCGGGGCTGCGCAGTTTTTGTTAGACGGCTCCTTGCAAAATCCCTTCCGCCCATTCGACTTCTTCCGTCGTCGGAGGCTTGATTCCTTTTAACGGATAGTCGAGACCGAGCGCCTCCCATTTGTAGACACCCATCTCATGGTACGGCAAGATTTCGACCTTCTCGACGTGGTCGAGTTTTTGAATGAACGCCGCCGTGCGCCGAAGCGCCCCTTCGTCGAGCGTCCATTCAGGGACAAGGACGTGGCGGATCCACATTTTCGTTCCGCGCTCGGATAAATGTTCGGCAAGCGCGAGCGTGTTGACGTTGCTCCGTCCCGTCAGTTTTTTACACATGTCATCATCGATATGTTTGATATCGAGCAGCACGAGGTCGGTATGATCTAAAATCGCATCTAAGTTAGGAGGGCGTAAAGCACCCGACGTATCGAGTGTCGTATGGAGACCGTGTTTTTTCGCCTCCCGCAACAGCGCCTCTAAAAACTCTGGCTGTGCGAGTGGGTCACCGCCTGAAATCGTGATGCCGCCTTTTGACGCCTCCATGAACGGACGATAGCTGAGCGCTTCTTGAATGACATCCTCGGCCGAACGATGGTTATTTTTTTTGAAATCCCACGTATCAGCGTTGTGACAATACAAACACCGGAGCGCACAACCTTGTAAAAAGACGATAAAACGAATTCCCGGGCCGTCAACGGTTCCAAACGATTCGACCGAGTGTACATATCCCATTGTCATCGAAATGACCTCCTAACGAATGAGCGGCCTTCATCCGAAGGCCGCCAAGCCTTGATTGCTTACAGTGAACCGTGGAACGTACGGTTGATGACGTCGATCTGTTGCTCGCGTGTCAACTTGATGAAGTTGACGGCGTAGCCCGAGACGCGGATCGTGAGCTGTGGATATTCTTCTGGATGCTCCATCGCGTCGAGCAACGTCTCACGGTTGAAGACGTTGACGTTCAAGTGATGTCCTTTGTGCTCGCCGCCCATATAACCGTCAAGAAGAGCAGCCAAGTTGAGTTCACGAGCGACGTCTTCTTTTCCGAGTGCTTTCGGCACGATCGAGAACGTATATGAGATACCATCTTGCGCATGTTCGAACGGTAGTTTCGCGACTGATGAGAGCGAGGCTGCCGCTCCTTTCGTATCACGGCCATGCATCGGGTTCGCACCCGGTGCGAACGGTTCGCCGGCGCGACGTCCGTCTGGTGTGTTCCCCGTCTTCTTGCCGTAGACGACGTTCGACGTGATCGTCAAAACGGACTGCGTATGAAGCGCGTCACGGTACGTTTTATGTTTCCGGACTTTTTCCATGAACGACTCAACGAGTTCGACAGCGATCGCATCGACACGGTCGTCATTGTTTCCGAATTTCGGGAATTCGCCTTCCGTCTCGAAGTCGACGGCGATGCCTGCTTGGTTACGAACCGGTTTGACTGTCGCGTACTTGATGGCCGAAAGACTGTCCGCTGTGACCGAAAGTCCAGCGATCCCGCATGCCATCGTCCGCAAAATCTCTGGGTCGTGAAGCGCCATCTCGATGCGTTCGTACGCATACTTGTCATGCATGAAGTGGATGACGTTGAGCGTGTTGACGTAAAGTTCCGCGAGCCAGTCGAGCGTCCGGTCGAAGTCGGCGTACACTTTGTCATATGTGAGCACGTCTTCTGTGTTCAACTCCCATGCCGGCGCGATTTGATCGCCGCTCTTCTCGTCACGGCCCCCGTTCATGCTGTAGAGGAGTGCTTTCGCCATGTTGGCACGGGCCCCAAAGAATTGCATCTGCTTCCCAATCTTCATCGGTGACACACAGCAGGCGATGCCGTAATCGTCACCGAACGTCGGGAGCATGAGGTCATCATTCTCATATTGGATGGCGGACGTCTCAATCGACATCTTCGCGCAATACTGTTTGAATCCTTCCGGCAACTTCGTCGACCAGAGTACCGTCAAGTTCGGTTCTGGTGCCGGGCCGAGGTTCGAGAGCGAGTGGAGGAAACGGAACGAGCTCTTCGTCACGTTCGAGCGACCGTCTTCACTCATCCCCCCGATTGATTCCGTGACCCAAGTCGGGTCGCCAGAGAACAATTCGTTATAATCAGGTGTCCGTAAGAATTTGACGATACGGAGTTTCATGATGAAGTGATCGACGATCTCTTGGACGTCTGATTCTGACAAACGCCCCGCTTCGATATCACGCTCGGCATAGACGTCGAGGAACGTCGAGACGCGTCCGAGTGACATCGCTGCCCCGTTTTGCTCTTTGACAGCGGCAAGATATGCGAGATATACCCATTGGTACGCCTCTTGAGTATTCTCCGCCGGACGGCCGAGATCGAATCCGTAAGCCGTACCGAGTTGTTTTAATTCTTGAAGGGCACGGAGTTGTTCAGATAACTCTTCGCGGTCGCGGATATCTGATTCTGATAAGAAGCCACCACGCTTCGCCAAATCTTTCTTCCGTTCGGCCATCAAGAAGTCGATTCCATAGAGTGCCACGCGGCGATAGTCACCGATGATGCGGCCACGGCCGTAAGCGTCAGGAAGACCTGTAATGATCCCCGACTTACGTGCAGCACGCATTTCTGGCGTATACGCATCGAACACACCTTGGTTGTGCGTCTTACGAATATCCGAATAAATCTTTGTGATCTCTTTGTCCGGTTCGAAACCATACGACTCGAGCGCGGCATCGACCATGCGAATCCCGCCGTTCGGGTGGATCGAACGTTTGAACGGTTCGTCTGTCTGGACACCGACAACCTTTTCAAGTTCTTTGTCTAAGTACCCAGGTCCGTGCGAAATGATCGTCGATGGCGTGTGTTGATCGACGTCCCATACGCCGCCGCGCTCCCGCTCTTGTTTTGTCAATTCCATCACATGTCCCCAAAGACGATTCGTCGCCTCTGTCGGTCCCGCCAAGAACGAATCGTTTCCTGTATACTCGTGTCGGTTCAAGCGGATAAATTCACCAACGTTCACTTCCGTTGTCCACTGCCCAGGAACGAATCCTGACCAGGCTGATTTAATTTCGGTTGCCATTGTGGGTCACTCCTCATAAGTTGAGATAACTGCCTGCTTTCTATAATATGAGTGTACGTGAAAACGTGAACATTATGTTTTACATTCTTGTGAAAGTTGTAACAATCTTATGAACGTTGATATATCAGCTTTTTTGTAAGCGCTTTAATTACTGTTATACTATAAATTAACATACATATGAAACAGTTCAAGGTTGATAGGCCATCATTTTTCCGTTATCTGTATCATTTTTATCGTTCTGTGACGATTTACACAGTTTTTATAGTGATGTAACTCACAGTGCGGGGATAGAACTTGAATTTTTGACCGTTATCGGACACAATGAAGGCAGAACATTGTAGAAGAGGAAGGGGTTCTTCCCATGACGTATGAACCATTGACTGCCGAGCACGACTTAAAAACCGGAGACCGCGTCTCTCTCAAAGTAGAAGCAGCCGGCGAACAGCGTGACGGATTTATCACAGAATTTGAAGACGCAGGGTTTTGGATTCGCTTTGACGACGACATCGAGAACGAGGATTTCATCGATTACCGCGACCACTTGCTCGTAGCATTGATTTCCCGTCCTATCGTCGTAGTGGCGGCTCACCCTGAATTGAAACCGTATGAGCAACTCGTTTCAGAATTACAGTACCGCGTATACCAAGGATTCACGATCGAAGGTGTCGATCGAACGGCTGACGGGGTCGATGTGCACATCAAACTCCTCGAAGACGGCCAGACGTACACACAAACGCTTCGCTCCTCGTTCGACGGAGATACTGAACATGTTCGTTATATTTGAGACAGGGAGCGCTTATGCTTCCTTTGTTTTTGCCCAATGATAAGGAGAAATGATATGAACTTTACAAAACCATTTATTAATGAAGCTTGGCAACGCCTAGGCTTTACGGAACCGATGCCGGTTCAGGCGGAAGCGTTCCCGCCCCTATTAGAAGGAAAAGACGTCACGATCGAAGCACCGACAGGAACGGGTAAAACGCTCGCTTACCTTTTACCCGCTATCGAAAAAATCGACGCCTCGAACGACCGGATCCAAGTCGTCATCGTCGCTCCGACACGCGAGCTCGTTATGCAGATCCAGGCAGTGGCCCAACGTTTCACCGAGAAAGGTGACGTTCGTATCGCCTCGTTCATCGGTGGCGTCGAACTGAAGCGCCAAATCGATCGCCTCAAGAAAAAACCGCATTTGATCGTCGGCACGCCGGGGCGTCTCGTCGAATTGATCGATAAGAAAAAGTTGAAACTACACGAGACGCATACGATCGTGATCGATGAAGCCGATCAAATCATTGACAGCGGTTTGACAGAAGCGGCCGAACGGATCATCAAACATACGGCATCGAATCGTCAAATCGCGCTCGTATCGGCGACGTTGACGGATACGCTTCAAGCATGGGCCGCCCCGTTCTTACCAGAGCCAGTCCACATCAAAATCGAGCGCGCCGTAAGTGCTCAAGTGACGTATGGCTACATGTTGACGACACGCCGCTATAAGCCAGAACTGCTCCGCCGCCTGTCTCACGTCGACGGCGTCAAAGCGCTCGCCTTCATCAACAACCGCTCGTTCTTGCCACCATTAAAAGGTGAGCTCGAGAAGATGAACGTCAACTATCGCATGCTCGACAGCTTGAAAGGAAAACGGGAACGCGTCGAGACGCTCCGTGAGTTCCGTAAAGGCGAGTATCCGCTCCTCATCACGACAGGCCTTGCCGCTCGCGGCCTCGACATCGAAGAAGTGACACACGTCGTCCACTTCGACTTGCCGGAGTCGATTGACGACTTCATCCACCGTTCAGGCCGGACGGCGCGCGGGAACGCGGCCGGCACCGTCCTCTCACTCGTGACTGATGAGGACTTGAAACATTTGAAATCGTTCGCCCGTCAACTCGGCGTCGAATTGAAAGAGCTCGAAATTTACCGTGGCGACGTCATCGAGAAGCGAATCGAAGATAAACCCCCGGTCGTCAAACGTCCCGCGAACAAGCGAGGACCGCGCCGATGAAAAAAGACCGGAAAGTGATTCCATTCCCGTTGCTCGTGGAAGAGTCCGAATTGCTGGCCGAGCTGAAGAAATTGTATGAGCAAGCGGCACTTGCACGAAGCACGCAGTGGACGAACTATATTCAAGAGATCGCCTCGGAAGGCACGTGGCACTTGAAAGACGCCGAACTGTTCCGCGACCTTTTCATCGATTGGGCCGTCTTCTTTGAGACGGACGAGGACGGGATGACACCGCACGGCCGCTACTTGGTGGAGCATAAGGCGGACATGTCGCCGGCCCTCTATCATGCCCTCCGCGGTCTGGCCGTCCCACGCTGCAGCATCTTTGAAGTGACCGAGAACGGTTTACGCGATTGGGAGACGAAAGAAACGTACAACGTGACCCTTCCAGAAGTACGGGAACCTGGCGATGTGATGCTTGGGAAACTGCTAGACATCCGTGGCAGCTGGCGTTTCGGGTCGGCGTTTCTCGCTCTTCCGGCGAAAATGGCCGGGAACGTCTCGGACCTCTATATCGACTTCACGGACGAAGTCGGTCCCGGTGCGTTTCTCGATCAGTTCCCAGAGTTTTGCGCCGAGCTGATTGACTTGTTGCTCGATTTAGAAGAAGGGATCATCGTCCCGAAACCACTAAAATAACCGAGAGGCGGCCGCCTCTCGGTTTTTTCTATCAGTAGACATAATACTCGACGGTTTGATTGGCCGCTTGATCGCTGTCTCCTTCTGCTTTTATGGAAGCACGCGACACCATGTCTCCCTCATCATATACTTCTAGCATAGCCCCTTCTGTCGTTGGAAGCACATGATAGATTAGCTGATCGACATAAGTGACTGACCCGACCGTACCTTGAATGGCTTGGCGAGTCGTCTGCTCCAACGAGTTTAAATCAATAATCAATTCCGTTCCGTCAGATTGAATCGTACGATACTCATGACCTTTGAATAGCGTACCTTTCAATTCTTCCGATTGGTTCACTTTCACTACTTTGTTTTCTTTAGCGTCATAGACAAATAGTCCTGGTAGATCCATTTCTGACATATATTCTTCACCTGTGTCGTCTTGTAACGTCTCAAGCGCCGTCGCGCGAATCGGAATATAGCGGTTGTCCGTCGCCACTTGACCTTGATACGCAGACGGATACCATGACCATTCCGCCCCAACGACACCTCCGATTAACGTCTTGGATCGATCAATCTTTTGCGTGACGAACGTCTTCGTCGATTCATCGAACGTTGCCACATGATGGTTCGTCGTTTCATAGTTTTGATCGTATAGAAGGTGGACTTTATCGTCGTAAACGTAAAATCCCTTCCAACCACTTTCTAATATCTCTCGTGCCTGTCCAAACTCGGTGACGTCTACTTCCTTACCGTCTTTTGATTTGAGCACCACTAACGTATCACGGTCTTTTTGGCCGATCGCCACTTCCCCATTGGTCGTCCAAATGCGTTGCGCATAATCCAACTGTTTCAGCGCTCGTTTGAACGCTCGAGAGTCTTCCCCGAAATTCGCTCGAAAATCGAGGAGCTGCTCGAAGTAACTTCCCTTATGCGAGGAGGTGCTCCCATTCAATGTCACATTGATCTGCGTATAAGGCTGATCTATCGATCCTTTAGCGACTTGAACGATTCGATCTTCCCACACCTTTTTATTGGATTCGACTTGAAGTGACCAATCCGTCCCACTTTCCGTCCCGCTGACGGCATATGTGGCGAGCCCTACCGTGATCATCACACCTAAGGCGACCACGTTCACCATTCGTTTCATGCGATTCACCTCACACACTCATTTTTTTTGAAAGGAAACGACGGCTTAGCAACGTCAGCCCGAAGACCAACCCGATCAATCCTAAACCGAACAGTCCAATCAGTTCATCCATAAACAAATAGCGTTCAAAATAAATAATTAGAAGCGTCGGCAACGCAATCAAACCACTCACTACACAAATCGCCAAGACCGGTGACCAAAGCGTCCGTTGCCATAGCCCCCGCTCCACTAAAACGAACGTGAAGAGTGCGAGCACGACAAATGCGATCAGCACTTGATGCACGAGGAAGTTAAATCCACTCTCTGGATACATCATGGCAAGATAATCGAACTGTATCGCCCTCTCAAACGATCCTTGAAGCGGAATCATTTTGGCGTTCAGCCAAGCAGTGAACAGTTGATATTGCAAAAGCAACGCCATCCATTGAATCGCGAACAAGCCCAAAATGAGCATCATGACCGTCACAAATTTCGCAATGAACAGTTTCATTCTCCCTGTCGGTATCGTCAGCAACCGCATCATAAATGTGCCGCGTCCTTGAAACTCGCGATACCAAATCCAGACGCTGAAAAAAATCATCGCGACGATTGCGACACCAACCGATAGAGTAAAAATAGTGCTCCCGATGTAATTCGCGAACGAGACCGTATAACCCGTCATGCCCTCTAGTCTCATTTCTTCATATGTAGCAGTCTGCCTCCATAAGAAAGCACCTAGCCAGCTGAATTGCAGCGCCAACAGCACGCCGACTAAAAGCAAGTACGATTTCTTTACGCGATCAAGCTCCCAACTGATCAGTTTCAACACGCTCATGCCCCGTACTCCTCTCTCATGACATCGACGATCGACTTGCCGTGAATGAAACGGACGTCCTCGACGTCGAACTCACGGACGATCCGTCCTCGGTTCAACATGACGGCCTTATCGACCAAATATTCAATGTCTTCAATCTCGTGCGTCGTAATCAACACGCCCCGATCTTCCATCACATCACTCGAGAACAACTCGACGATCTGTTCTTTTGAAAACACATCGATGCCTGAGAATGGTTCGTCGAGCAATAAATAGTCCGGGTCTTGTGCGATGCCGAGCGCCAAGTTCACTTTCGCGAGCGTCCCTTTCGATAGCTCGTTCAACTTGTCTTCCGGGAACAGCTTGAACTCGTCGACGAGACGGGCGAATAGTTTTGAATCGAACTTCGGATAAAAGTCGCGCATGAACGCCTCGCACTGCTCAATCGTGAAGTGAATCGGGAATGTCGAGTGATCCGGTACGAACGCGACGCGATTCAAATCAAGCGGCTCCCCATCGATGAGCACCGTGCCGCGATCAAACGGCGTGAGCCCCATAATGCCTTTTAAAATCGTCGATTTCCCGGTCCCGTTCAAACCGATGAGGCACGTGATCTCTCCTTTTTGGGCCGTGAACGACACGTCTTCAAGTACTTGCTTTTTACGGTAACGTTTTTTAACTCCCAGTACTTCGATCATCGAGATTCCCCTCCTCGTATTGCTGTTTAATTTTATCGACGAGTTCATCCATCGTGACGTCGAGTTCTTGGATCGATTCGACGAAGACGGCGATCGCCTCATCGACGAGCTCCGTTCGAATCCGGGTCAATACGTGTTCATCCGTCGTCACGCGACTCGGACGGTTCCGTTCGGTCGTAATCAATTGTTGTTCCTCCATCTCTTTGAACGCCTTTTGGACGGTGTTCGGATTGATTTTCAGTTCGGTCGCGAGCTCTCGCCGCGACGGCATCTCTTCGCCCGCCTGTAGTTCTCCTAGCGCCATCTTCTTTTTGAAGTAATCGACGACTTGGATATAGACGGGGGCTCTCGTGTTGAATTGAATGATCATAGGCCACCTCTCTAAGTGTATGATGCGACTAATACACTATCTGACTGTATTATCATCATAATACACTTAGGTGTCAACAACTATTTGTCAAAACCATCCAAAACAAAAACGCATCCGTTGCTTACACGGATGCGTCAATCGATTTGAATGATCTGGTCGGCCTTGACTTTAGGATTGACCGTCTCGAGATAATGCGCCTCTCCCGGCCAATAGCGACGCTTGTATTTGGCGAGCCGTTCCGCCATGTCCCCGATGTATGTATCGCGTTGCAGAACCCGCTCATACCGGACCTCCCGCGGGCAGTCGAGATAGACGACGTAATCGAAATAACTCCGCCATTCGTCACGCAGCAAAAAGATGCCTTCGATGAGGACGAGTGCGTTCGGTGCGATTTCCACCGTTCGGTTGATGACCTCATCCCGGTCGCGGTCATAATATGGCAACGTCAGCGTCGCCTGCCCTTCTTGAAGCGGTTTGAACAACGTCTCCACGAGCAAGTCGACATCCCATTGGAGCGCATAGTATTCCATCGCCTCGGGTTCACCCGTCCCATAACGCCTGAACCGCTCGACGATAAAGTCGTCAATGTGAAAATTCGATTCGTTCGGCACGATGCCCCGTAATTGATTGACAAGTGTCGTCTTCCCGGCACCGCTCAACCCGTCAATCGCCACCACGAATGGCCGGTCCGGCGATTGTTTGACGTATTCGTTTCGAAGGATCTCCTTCAGCGTCTCCATCTTTTCCTCTCCTCTAACAAAAAAAGTCAGCCGCTAGGGCTGACTTCAGTTTACCAGAGCACCCAACCGCGCGCTCCCGGCGGTGCACTCTCAATCAAGTGCCAAATCGGAATCGTGTAAGCGAACGCGATCAAGACGAACGTCACGGTGATCCACAATTTCCAGTTCTCGAAGAAACGAGGTGTCTCCATCGCCGCCTCCTCTGTCTCGGCGAGCGGGAACTCTTCTTCCCCTTTCGGCGCGAGGAATGACAGGTTGAACATCGAATAGACAAAGATGAGGACGGAGATCAAGAGAATCGTCCCACCGATCGCCATTGCCATATGGTACGGGATCCATTCACGCGTGAGCGCGTCCGAGAAGTAAGTCGCCGGACCCGTTCGACGCGGGTTTCCTTGAAGGCCCGAGATGTGCATCGCGTACGACATGATCGCCATCCCGAACGCCCAAGTCCCTGCTTGGATCAAGCCGAGGCGATTCATCGCTTTCGTGAGCGTCCGGCCACGCAATACCGGCACAAGCCAGTACGCTGTCCCGAAGAACGTCAAGGCGACGGCCGTCCCGACCGTGATATGGAAGTGACCGGTGACCCAAAGCGTGTTGTGGACCATCGCGTTCAATTGGTGCGACGCGTTAATGATCCCACCGGCACCGGCCGGGATGAAGAACAACATGCCGACGAAAGGTGCAAGGAAACGGACATCCCCGTAAGGCATCTTCTTCACCCAACCGAACAGTCCGCGGGCACCGAGCGCCCGGCCTCGCAATTCAAACGTCGCGAACAGCGAGAACGCGGTCATGAACGAAGGGATGACGACGAGGAACGTCAAGATGACTTGGACGAACTTCCAGAACGGGTCGATGCCAGGTTCCGTCAACTGGTGGTGGAAACCGACAGGGAACGAGAACAACAAGAACAACAAGAACGCCATCCGGGCGAGAGCATCCGAGAAGATCTTACCGCCGATGACTTTCGGCACGACCGTATACCAGACGATGTAGGCCGGCATGAGCCAGAAGTAGACGAGCGGGTGGCCGAAGTACCAGAACAGCGTCCGTGACAACTCGATTCCGACCGTATCTTTCCACCCGAGTGAGAGCGGGAGCAGTTGGAACAAAATCGTCCCGGCGACGCCGAGTGTGGCGATGACCCAAAGCAGCATCGTCATGATGCTCATGAAGGCCGGAAGTGGCGGATGAACCCCAGGATTTTCCCGTTTGTAGTCCGCATACATCCGGAACATCGCGAACGCTGACAACCACGTTCCAACGACGAAGAGGACGAGACCGACATAGAAGATTGGGTCGGCCATGAGCGGCGCATAGAACGTATAGAGCACGGTCGCTTTATTAGCGAGCACCATGATCGTGACGAGCACGGCCCCGGCGATGATCATCCAGAAACCGAGCCAGGCGACGCGGGTCGGGAATGATTCGAACCGACCGAACGACTTGGCGAGGAGCGCATACAGGAGACCGATGATGAACATCGTCGTGAAGACGAGACCGAGCATGATGCCGTGGGCGGTCAAAAGTTGATAGTAGCCGAACACTTCCGGGATGATGCCGGTCCGGATAAGCGTTTGCATGAGCCCTGCCAGGGCACCAATCAAGACGGCGAGCACCGAAATGACGACGTGGGCGTAAGCGAGCCTTGCCTCTTTCACACCGATACTTGGCACCGGCACGCCCCGTTCCATTTCCCATTGTTTCAACTTTGAAGCGACGTCGTTCATGTTACTCCACCACCTTAATTTTAGTCGCCATCATATGATGGCCCGTACCGCAGTATTCATTACAAAGAATCAAGAACTCTCCCGTTTCTTTGAACGTATACGTGAGCGAGTTGATATGTCCCGGGACGACCATCATGTTGACGGGCGTACCGACGAGCTGAAAGCCGTGAACGACGTCAGGTGATGTAACGAGGAACGTCACTTTCGCACCTTTCGGGATCTCAACGTTTCCAGGCGTGAACGTGAACGCCTGGGCGACCATGACGAGTTCATACTCGTTGTCCCCGATTTTGTGAAGGCCAGGATTGTCGAACGGCGCCGTTTGATGTACTTTCGCCGGGTCGACCAGATCGGCGTCTGATGCCGGTTGGTTGCCGGCCGCAAAGGCCGATACACCGAGGACAGTCAAAAACACGGCCAATAAGATAATGCCAAACACTAACCAATATTTCTCAAGCTTATGAATATGCAACGTGAGCGACTCCTTTCGTTTCTGTTATCGTGTGACGAATAAATAAAAGACCGATGACCACATGGCGATGATGACGCCCGCGACGATCATGACTGATGTGAACGTTCCTTTCAAATCTGGTTCTTGTCCACCGTTCTTATCCACGTGAAGGACCCCTTTCGCTATAATTTCCATCTTCATTGTATGAGATTGAGCAGTTATTAATATGTGACTTTTATCACTTCAAAAGTGACAATCACATCATTTTTGCGTAGTTTACACACATAAAGTTCACAAATGATACATGCAGTCACACAAAAAAACCGTCTCACGAAGAGACGGTTGCGTTTCAGTTATAATCGGCAAATTCCAGCCGGACAGCCTTCACAGTGACATAACTCTTTTAGGAAATCGAGGTCGTGAATCTCGATCGTATTCGGAGCCGTCATCAAGACGCCATCTTTGCGCCATTGACTCATCAAACGATTGACCGTCTCCCGCGGGGCGCCGATCAGTTGACCGAGCTCACCATCGGACGGATGTCTCGGAATGATGATCGATTCGCCATCGTCGATACCGTGCATCGCAGCCATCCGGAGCAATGTCGAGGCGAGTGCGCCTGGCTTGCCGTAAAGGAGAAGATCGCGCACTTTCATCTCTGAATGTTTACGCATCATCGACGTCCACCGGATAATCTCACCAGCGAACCGGATATCCTGCTGCATGAGCGTCTCCAGCTCTTGTTTCGAGATGGTCCCGATGACACTCTCCTCGGTCGTCTCAATGCTATAGGAGCTTGGATATGATTCGACGATGTCGAACTCTCCGAAGAAATCATTCGACCCGAATAAGAACATGACGAGCGGATTGCCTTTTTTCGTGATCTTTGTAAATTTGACCGAACCACTCTTTATATAAAAGAATTTGTCACATTTCTCGCCTTCCCAACAGACGATGCTCGCTTTCGGATAAACTTGAGTCGTCATCATCTCGAGCAACAACTGTTTCGTCTCGTTTGAGAAGATAAAACTGTTCGGTTGCGTCTTTCCACATTTCGTCGACATCATTTCCTGCTCCCTCCATCGTTCATTCACTTGAATGTCTCGTACGTTCATTGTATGGGTTTATTATACAGGAGAAGATGCCGTTTCATCACAAAAGTATGTGACATTTCAAACAATCTTCTATCTTTTCTAGAAAAAAAGACTGCGGCGGGGCCACAGTCTCCATGCTTACCGGTACACGAGACGAATCAACTTCTCTGCCGCTTTAAAGTTCGGATAACGAAGCGGCAAATCATACTTCGTCGTGTTCCGTAAAATCGATTTGGCGTGGCTGAACGTCTCAAAACTGTAACGTCCGTGATAAGCACCCATTCCACTGTCGCCGACCCCGCCAAACGGCAAGTTCGGGTTCGTCAAATGCATGAGGACGTCGTTGACACAGCCGCCACCGAACGAGAGGTGTTTGAACGTCTTTTGTTCGATCTCTTTAGACTCAGTGAAGAGATAAAGGGCAAGCGGATGCGGCCGCGCCGATACGAACTCGATTGCTTCATCCAAATCTCGATACGTCAAGACCGGGAGAATCGGGCCGAAGATTTCATCTTTCATGACGTTTGCCGATTCATCAACATCCGTCATCACCGTCGGCGCAATCTTCAAATTGTCACGGTCGATCTCCCCGCCAAAGAAAATGTTTCCTTCTGCTAAGTAACCTGCCAGGCGGTCAAAATGGTTCGTGTTGACGATTCGCGTGAACCGTTTCGTGCCGACGCCGTTACCGAACATCGTGAACGCTTCTCGTTTGACTGCCTCAAGAAACTCGTCTCGGCGAGATTCATGGACGAGGACATAGTCCGGCGCGACACATGTCTGCCCGGCGTTCATCCATTTGCCCCACGCGATCCGTTTGGCTGCCACATCAATCACGGCGTCTTCATGGACGATGGCCGGGGATTTCCCTCCGAGTTCGAGCGTGACCGGTGTCAACTGCTTCGCCGCCGCCTCCATGACGACTTTTCCGACCCCGGTCGAACCGGTGAAGAAAATATGTCCCCACTTTTCAGCGAGCAGTGCCGTCGCCACGTCTTTATCGCCTTCAATGCTGACGACGTAACGGTCTGTGAAAGCGCGCTCGAGAACGGTCGTGATCATACGCGCCACGTTCGGCGTGAGTTCCGATGGCTTCACGACGGCCGTGTTGCCGGCTGCAATCGCTCCGATGAGCGGAGCCATCGCGAGTTGGAACGGATAATTCCACGGTGCGATGATCAACACCGTCCCGTACGGTTCATACGTGATCTCGCTCTTCGTCCCCAAATGGATAGCCGCTCCTCTAACTCGTTTCGGGCGCATCCACCGCTTCAACTCTCGGCTCGTCCGAGTGATCTCATCATATACGAAACCGATCTCGGTCGTGAACGCGTCAAGTTCCGATTTGTTCAAATCTGTTTGTAACGCCTCAATGATGTCCGCCTCGTAATGTTTAATCGACTCTTTCAAAAACGTCAGCATACTGAGACGGAAAGCTAACGACTTTGTCGCTTGTGTTTTGAAGAAACGACGTTGCTTTTGAATCAATTCCTCGATCGTCAATTGTTCGATTGGTGCGAGCATGAAGGTTCCTCCCTTGATTAATAACGCTGTCTCCATCTTATCACTCTCGGCTCACCCGCGACCATTTTGAACCTTCTCGGAACCTTTCGACAACCATCTCGTTTCACTCTGACTTTGGTGATAACAGCCGCTTCCTCATTTGTTCGAAGGCAAAGAAAGCAACCCCTGACCCGAGCAGTACGATTCCCGTAACGGTGAATTTATTCGTTAACGGAATCGTGAGCCAGCCGAGTAAAGCCGACCCGACGACCGTCCCGAGTGAGAAGAACGCATAAAAGTATCCGTACGACTTGCCGCGGTTGGCACGGCTTGTCGCTTTGATCAAAAGCGTGTTGATGGCGGGGAACAAGATGGCGAAGCCGACACCGTACAAGGCGAGGACAGCGTACAGTGCGCCGGCACTGCCAGACGTGCCGATGAGCAACTGACTCACGCCGAGAATCGTGATTCCGAGTGCGGCTAGCTTCGTCGGTTCAACACGATCGAACAACCGGTTCGTCGGCATCACAAAGACGAGGACGGCGACAATCCCGAACGTGCTCAACAGCGTCCCGCTCAGCCGCGAATCATACCCGAGCGCCTGTACATAGAGCGGCAACAAATAAGCGAGCGCCCCTTGGGAGAACATGAGCAAAAATGCACCGACGTACGCTTTCAACACGTCGCGTTGCAACGCATCGGACACCGGTTGTTCATCAGTGTCAATCCGTTTTCCGGTCAGACGCAACTGACGTAACACGACTAAAGCGAGTAGCGCCACGGCCAATCCATAAAACGCGACGAATGAAAACACGACCGGGACCGACGTCCGGCTCGCCATGATTCCGCTAAACGCCGGACCGAGGATGGCAGCGAGTCCGACAAAGCTACCGGTGAGGGCGACTTTCTTCCCTTGCCGATTGGCGGCGGTCAAGTTGGCCGATAAGGTGAAGGCGGCCGGGACGATGAGACCGGCGACAAAGCCGTGGACGATTCGGACGACGAGTAACGTTGTCGGCGTGTCGACGACGTGATACATGAAAAGACTGACACTCGACAAGACGAGACCGGCGAGCAAAATCCGGAACGGACCCGTCCGATCGGTCCACACTCCAGACAAAATATTCCCGAACGTGTTCGATAATGAATAAATCGCAATCGCCACACCGGCAAGGAACGGTGTCGCACCGACCGAAGTGGCGAACGTGCTCATGACGGGCAGTTGGGCGAATAAATCAAAGAAAGCAAAAAAGACGATACTATAGATGACGAATGCAGACGTCTTGTTCAAGCGATTCAACTCCTTCGCTCAGTCAATCAGTGACTAAGTTTCAGCTTCAGTCTAGCTTGACGTCTTGACTTTGTATAGATGACACGGCACACCGACACAAAAATGCCCTACAAACGAATTTGTAGGGCACCCGATTAATTTGTCACTTCGACGGCCGTGTCGAGGGCGACGCGAATCATTTCGTCGAACGTCGATTGACGCTCTTCCGATGTCGTCTCTTCACCTGTCAACAAGTGGTCCGAGATCGTGAGAATCGTCAACGCGTTGACTTTATGTTTGGCTGCAAGCGTATAAAGGCCAGCTGCTTCCATTTCAATCGCGAGGCAACCGAAGTCGGCCCACTTCTTGAAGTGGTGGAAGTCATCTTGATAGAATTGGTCGGCCGTGAAGATTTGACCGACTTTTACTGGGATGCCCGCTTTCTCAGCGTTCATATATGCCCGATGTAGGAGGTCGAACGTCGCAGTCGGTGCATAATCCATTCCATCGAAACGGACACGATTCTGCCCCATCTCACTTGATGCGCTCATCGCGATGACGACGTCGCGGACTTTGACGTCTTCTTGAATCCCGCCAGCAGTCCCGACACGGATCAAGTTTTTCGCGCCGTACGACATGATCAACTCGTTCACGTAAATCGACATCGATGGGACACCCATCCCTGTCCCTTGAACGGAGATGCGCTTTCCTTTGTATGTTCCTGTGAAACCGTACATACCACGTACTTCATTGTACAATTCGACGTCCTCTAGAAACGTCTCGGCGATATATTTCGCACGAAGCGGATCTCCTGGAAGTAATACCGTTTCTGCGATTTGTCCTTCTTGTGCCCCAATGTGTACACTCATGATTTATTTCCTCCTTTAAACTTGTTGTTGGTATTGTTCCCGATATTCATTCGGGGTAACACCAACTTGTTTTTTGAAGACTTTTCGGAAATATTTGTCGTCCGAAAAACCAACTGCTTGGGCGACCTCGTAAATACGTTGTCTACTCGTCTCAAGGAGACGTTTGGCCTCGAGCATGCGAATCGAGAGCAAGTACTCTGATAAGTTGACGCCATACTGCTGCTTGAAGCGCCGCGATATGTATTCGCGACTCAAAAAAAAGCGCTCACTCATTCCTTGCAGACTCAGTTCTTCCGCGTAGTGACGTTCGATATAGGCGCCGATTTGTAAAATCGGGTCGTCCTCTGTCGGACGCACATCGACAAGGGCCCGCTCGAGCGTGTCGTTCAAGACGTCCGGATCGATCGGCTTCAGCAAGTAATCGAAACTCCCTAGCTGAATCGCCCGTCGCATGTATGAATATTCGTCATACCCGGTCAAGACGATCAGTTTCGTCGCTTCGGCTTCTCGGTGCAACCATTCCATCAACTCAATCCCGTTACAACGCGGCATTTGAATATCCGATAATACGAGTGCCGGACGTTCCTTGACGATGATTGCTTTCGCCTCATCCCCGTCGCTTGCTTCGATCACGTTCGTGACGCCGAGCCGCTCCCATTCTCCGAGCAACTTGACCGCTTCCCGTACCGGTGACTCGTCGTCGACAATCAACACTTTTGTCATGACGCATCTGCCTCCTTTACGGCCGGAAAGCGCATGACGATGCGAAATCCGCCTGTCTCTGGTGTAGCCAACATAAATTCAGCCTCCCGATTATAGTTTAACATGAGTCGATCCCGAATGTTCTTTAAACCGGTGCCTTCCGCCCCATTTAACGGGATCGATGACCGTTCAATCCGTTCCTGTAACGCCACCAATTCATTGTGCGGGAAGAGGCGTCCGCTATTCTCACAATGGATGACGAGTTCGTCCCCGTTTTGACGGATGCGAAGCGTAAAGCGATTGGACGCCCCGTCTCGTTCAAAGCCGTGCTTGAAAAAGTTTTCCGCTAGCGGCTGCAAAATCATTTTCGGAACGATCAAGTTTTTCAGCGATTCGGGTACATCGACCTCGACAGAGAATTGGTCAGGAAAACGCACGTGCTGCAGCCGAACGTAAGAGTCCAAATGATCGACTTCTTTTTTTAACCTCACCATCGACTCATCAGGATGCATCGTATAACGCATCATCGATGAGAGCTGGGTGATCAAGCGATAGACCGTTTTGCCGTCTCCTTTCAAGGCGAGCGTGCCGATCGATTGCAAGGCGTTGAACAAGAAATGAGGGTTCGTCTGTGCTTGTAGCGCCCGTAGCTCATTCGTCCGGTTTTCAAGCGCGAGGCGATATTCTCGTTGGATCAAATCATCAATTCGCTCAATCATTCGTTTGAATTGACGGCCGAGCACACCGAACTCATCATTTCCGAGGGAATCAAACGAGACCGTCATGTCCCCTTGCTCGATTCGCCAAATGTTAGACGTGAGCGTCTTGATCGGCGTCGTCAAACGGATCGATGCGTACGTGGCACCGATGAGCGCCAAGATGAGCGAAATGACCCCGACGATAAAAATGATAAATGACGTCCGTGAGGCCGGTTCGGTCAATAGACGGTCTGGAATCGATTTCCCAACGTAAAAGTGTTGATTCTCGAACTCGAACGACTTGATGATCCGGTGGTGTTTTCCGTCACTCGACACCGACGTCGGCGCCACCGTTTCCGGGATCGCCTCGTCACCGAGGTGGGCGAATACTTGGTCACCTGCACCGACAAACCAAAGACTCTCACCCGGATTGTTTTGGAGTGAGGCGAGTTGACCGATAAAGACGTCCTCTGGAATATCGATCGATAAGATGGCGAGCGGCTTGTCTGTCTCGATTTTATCGAGCCGGAAGTGAAGTGTGACGACGTCTTCTTCTGAGACGAGCGGTCCAAAATCATGATACGGGACGAGCGGATGCGACGCCTCAAGCAAGACGCGGCTCTCCTCGTACTTCAATAATTGCTGTTGGATGGCACTCGGTTGCTTTTTCGAACGCGGGGACACTTTCATTTTGTAAGCCGCGAACGAGTCCATGTCCTCGAGAATGAGCAGCTGGATTTGCGCGACGTCCTCACGGGATAAATACATGCCGAGAAGTGCCCGCCGTACTTCAAGTTCGGTCTGTTCGAGCGACAACCCGGGACCGTACTCTAAAATGTCGAGCACGTCGCGATTGGCATATAAACTCGTCGGGAGACGGCTCAAATCAGATATGTACCGTTCAAACTGCAACGTCCCACGTTCGAGCGACCATTCGGTCAGTTGGAGACCGCGTTCACGCTCTCTGTCCTTCACGTACCAGTAGGAAACGATTGTCGCTAAAATGACTGGAACGATGATTGTCAACGCGATCATCCCTGTCAGTTTCGTTCGAATGCTATTCACCGTCATCCCTCCCGACTTGATTATATCACGGGTTATGCAAACGCTTGCAAAAACCTTCAAAAAAAAACTTAGCCCTTCGTTTAAAAGGGCTAAGTCAACGTTTTATTCATATGAGCGAAGGAGTTCGACGATCCCAAACTCATGGCTCCAATCTTTCGCCACATCGATCGGTGTCATCCCGTCGTTGTTCTCGATTGTGACATCGGCTCCGCTTTCAAGCAACAGCACCAACGAATCATAATCCATTCCATCGTTGTACAACAAGTTATGAAGCGGTGTGTCGCCATAACCGTCTTGCATATTGATGTCCGCCCCGTTCGCCAACTCCTCGCGGATCGCATCCGCCCCTGCGTTGTCATACGTCAACTGTTGGAGCGGCTCTTCCGACAGCGTATCGGCGAACCCTTCGCCAAACGACGGCGAGGCGAGGCTCGTGAACCCGTCACTCGTGACGAGCCACGCGATAAGGGCCCCGTTCAACACGACCGTCATGGCAATCGTCCCGATGATCGACGCTTTGACGTAGCCGGCCGTCTTGAATACCGGTACATTCACTTCGCCAGCTGCCGTGGCGATGGCGGCGATACGTTTCGGTAACGTCGGATGTGTCGAGATGAGTTCGCTGTATTTGGCGATAAAGCCGTTCTCGCGGCTCGCCTCTTGTAAATAATCGAACTCGTTCACTTCCTTGGCGAGTGTACCACCGACAGCGAGGACGGTAAGCGCCTGTTTCGCTGCCGCTTCGTCTTGAATATAGTGGGCCGCCATCCGGTCGCACGTATATTCGCAAGCGCGTGAGTATGCCGAGCCGAGGAACGGGACGATATTCCCGAGCAAGACGAGCCATTGTTTTTGCACATGGTTGCGACGGATATGGGCCAGTTCATGCGCGATAATGAACTCGACTTCTTTCACTTGACCGTTCCGAGACAATTCAACGATGTCGGAATACAAAATAATCATATTCTTTTGGAAGAACCGTGTCGCGAACGCGTTCAAAATCCCTCCGGCTTGCAAGATATAGACGTCCGGCAACATCCGGATGCCCATCCCTTGACCGACGCGTTGATACGTCTCATATAAGTCCGTAAATTGACGTTCGGTCACTTTCACCCCGTTCGTCCGGATGTAACCGATTTGAATCCAGTGGGCGAACATCGACAACGACACAATGAAGCCGATGATGACTAAAAAGAAGCCGAGCGATGCGATCGTTAAGACGATGGCTAAAAGAATTGTCATAATACTCGATGCGACGAGCAAGCCGAAATACAAGTTTTCGTGCTTATGGATAAGTTTTGTTTGATTCACGTAATATTCCCCTTCATTTTCCAATTAACAACATAATTATAGCGGCTTCCTTCTAAAAAGCAACAAAAAAATAGAAACTGACGAAGTATCAGTTTCTATCGAATTGTCACACTATACAATTGATCATCTTCAGAGCCGGGATTGCCTCGCCCATCCGTATTGTTCGTGATGTAATACAGACGGTCTCCCTCGAGCCAGACGTCACGGATTCGGCCTTTGTCTTCGACAATCGGGGTCACGTCTCTCGTCTCCCGGTCAAGGGCGACGAGTCGATTTCCGCGTAACGTCGCCATATAGACGTAATCCTCATCCGCGATGATGCCGGACGGGGCCCACGACGTCGGCCCGACTTCGAACCAAGGCGTCTCTAACCCGTCGCCGGTCTCTTCCGCCTCGATTAGCGGCCAGCCGTAGTTGTTGCCTCGTTCGATGATATTCACTTCATCGTGACCGGATGCCCCATGCTCACTCGCATAGAGGACCCCGTCGACAAGCGCCAGCCCTTGCGGATTGCGATGGCCCGAAGAATAAATCCAGTCGACCGGCTCACCTTCACCCGAGAGCGGGACAGCAAGAATCTTTCCAGCGAGTGACGTCTCATCTTGGGCGAGATCGGGTACGAGCGCATCACCGGTCGTGACCCAGAGCATGTCATCGTCGAGGAGCAATCGTCCACCGTTATGGAACTGTGCACCGGGGATATCTTCGAGCAAGATGCTCGTCTCTTCAAACCGTTCGCCGTCCCACGTCAGCTCGACGACGCGATTTTTAACGTCTCCAGGCGTCCCATACGTATGGTAGGCATACAGCTGACGGGACGTATCGAAGTCATCTGTCAGCGCCAACCCAAGGAGCCCGCCTTCCCCGATTTCGAGAACATCCTCGGTCAACTCGACCGGTTGTCGGTCCACGTTCCCGTCCGCTCCAATGACCGCGATCGTACCACCCCGTTCCGAGACGAGCCAGCCGTCTTCAGTCCGCGCCATCGACCACGGTACATCGAGTTGTCCGGCGAGCGCCTCACTCGTCCCGATCGACAATCGTGCTTCCGTCGACTCATCCGTCTGTCCGCCTTCTTCTTCCGTTTGCTCAGGCGCCTCTTCGACCGGTGTTTCTTCTTGTACAGCGTCTTCTGTCGGTTCGGACGCACATCCGGCGACGAAGACGAGAGACAAGAGTAGGATCCATCGTTTCAATTTGACCGCCTCCCTTTCCACCATCATACCGCGACTTTAGTTGTCACGTGAAGGTTCGGGTGGGCGAGCGGGCAAGCGCAAGGCGATCAAAAGGGCGATGAACGCTGCCAACGCCGCTCCAACGAAGACGGTGTTCAGACCGGTCGCAATCAATTGCTCTCCTTGTAAGCGGACGGTCTCGTCAAGCGCCGCACTTGTCGCCCGGTTGAAGAACGATTCGAGAGAGGCACCGCGCAACATCTCATCGTTCCGGAATCCGCTCAAGACGATAAAGTTGAATATCGCACCAAAAATGGCGACACCGAGCGTCTGCCCGACCGTACTTAAAAATGAATTCGCCGCCGTGGCCGTTCCTCGTTGACGGTACGAGACGACCGTTTGCAACACGACGATGAACATCGGTTGCGACAATCCGAAGCCGACGCCGATGATGCCGACGGCGAGATAGATGAACACGTCCGGGCTCGACTGGGTGAGAAGCGTCAAAATGATCGTCCCGACTAGCAAGAGACTCATTCCTGTGACGGCACGGCGCCTTGGCGAAGCCGCCCCGAGCGTTCGCCCTCCAATGATCGACGTGAACGTCCACGCCACCGACAACGGCATGAGCATGAACCCTGCCTCTGTCGCCGACTTTCCGAGGACAGCCTGCGCCCAGATCGGAATGTACGCCGACATCGACACGAGCACCCACGCCGCGAAGAAGACAGCCCCATTGATCGAGGCGATGATCGGTTGCTTCAGCAGATCAAGCGGCAATAGCGGCGTCGCGGCTCGACGCTCCGACATGAAGAAACTCGTCAGGAGACCGAGGCTGGCAATCCCGCTGACGATGACCGGTACCGTCCACACGTTCGTCTCACTGAACGTGATAAGGGCGTACAAGAAAGCTGACGTCCCACCGGCAAACAAGAGGGCGCCTTTGACATCGATTCGTTCGGTCGTCTCCGTAACCTTTTCTTTGTAGAACACGACAATCATCAAAAACGACAGGAGCGCGAAAGGTACGTTCAATAGAAAGACGTAGCGCCACGACAACGTTTCGACCAAGAAACCACCGATGACCGGCCCGAGCACACCGGACACGCCCCAGACGGCACTCAAAATCCCCTGGATTTTTCCGCGTTCCTCATATTTATATAAGTCTCCGATAATCGTCATCGAGATCGGCAGCACCGCCCCGGCACCGAGACCTTGGAGCGCCCTGAAAATGATGAGCTGCTCCATCGATCCCGCGAGTCCGCATAGAAGCGAAGCAACAGTGAACAAACCGATTCCGAACAACAAGACGCGTTTACGCCCGAACAAGTCGGCGACTTTACCGTAAATAGGTGTTGATACAGCGGTGAATAGTAAATAAGACGCGAACACCCAACTGACGAGTGCCGCCCCGTTCAAATCGCTCGCGATGACCGGTGTCGCGACGGAAACGACCGTCCCTTCAATCGCTGCTAAAAACGTCGCCAATAACAAGGCGATCGTGACATTCTTTCTCATTCGATTCATCTCCCCAACAAAATAGTGGCGCCGGTAGGTTCCGCACGCCACTTCACTGTCTATTATTTTGTGCGAGAGACGTCCGTTTGACAAGTGTCAACTTCAATCCCAAAAAAGAATCGACGAATTTCGTCGTATGCCGTTTCATCATGAACGACGACGCGGCCGATGAGCTTCCCTGTTTCGAGCACCCATACCTCATCGGCCAACATCGCTGCGACGTCAAGCTGATGCGTCGACAGTACGATCGTCGCCCCTCGGTCCGCTTCTTCGCGTAACAACTGACTCAACGAACGCATCCATAGCGGGTCGAGTCCATTCGTCGGCTCGTCGAGAAGCAAAATATCGGGCGTCGTGACGAGCGCTTGAGCCAACAACAGCCGCTGCCGCATCCCTTTCGACAGTTCCCCGACCCGTCGTCCCATCTTGTCATCGAGTCCGACGCGCCGTAGCAAGGAAACGTCCGGCTTCGCTCGCTGGAGCAACGCGTAATAGACGTATGTCTCTTTCACCGTCCATGACGGGTCAAACGCGAAATCGTCCGGCATGTAACCAAACGTTTGATTGAACCCGTTGCGACGGCGGGTCGTCTCCCCGTTTAAAGAGATGTGGCCGACACTCGGGGCGATCGTGCCGTTCATCAAATTGAGAAGTGTCGACTTCCCGGCCCCGTTGCTGCCACATAAAGCAACGACACGTCCTGTCTCAATCGTCCCATCGAGCGGATGGAGCGACCACGTCGCCCCATAACGTTTCCCGACTTGACTCAATTCAATCATGGCGTCCCTCCTGACGTAACATGAACGTCGCCCCGAACAACGTGAACATGATGACACTGACGATCGCGATCGTGACCGAGATGGCACCGAGCGGTTGACCGAGCCAACCGATGAACGACTCATAGATCGCCCCGAACAAGTCAGGCGCGGCCGAGACGGCGCTCACCCAGACACGCAACAGTTCGAATCCGTTCAAATAGAGGAGCCCTACCATCGCGTTCGCTTGAATACCGTATGGCAACCATGTCAACGTCGCGACAAGAAGCGTGGGCCAAAGTAAAATCACGACGACCCACAAGACGAAAGAATAGAGCACGGCGCGAAGCCGGGTACGGCCTGCCACCCCAATCAACGTGCCGATGCCCGCCGCATACGCTGTGAGCCCGAGGGCATATCCCCACAAGACGAGCCACGCCCCAAACGATAAACTGACGAGAAAAGAGGCAAGGGAGAAAGCGAGCGTGATGACGACGGCCTGAGCAGCAAGGAACGCACTATATCGCACCAACACGATCCGACTCATCGCAATCGGGTACGTCGAAAGGAGGCGCAACCGCTTCGATTCGAGTTCGTTCGCCCACTTAAGCGACGTCGTCAACAAAATAAAGAGCGGCAGCACGAGGCCGATCACCGTCACAAGCGTCGCATTAATGTTCGTGTACGCCGTCGCTACCGGAAGCGCCTGCCCGAGTCCTCCAAGCAAAACGAGAGTGAACAGCCAGGCGATGAGGAAAGCGTAACTCTCCTTTTGACGCAGTGCGCGCGACCATTCTATTCGCCACAGCATCACTTATTGTCCATGTGCGTCAGACGATGATTCCGAGTGAGCGTCGCTCATCTCGTCTGTTTCAGCCTCGTCATCAGAGTGCTTGTTCTTATGCCCTTTCATTTCTCCTCGATCCCATGCGTGCTCTTTTAAATCAGCGAACTCCATCACCGTGCCACCGTTCTCTTCCACATAAGCTTCCGCATCAGTCGCTTCGGCAAATGACAAGATGTTATAAGCCATCGGTGTCTTCGACGCTTTGTCGTAGACGAACGTCCCTTCTTCGAGGTCGACCCAGTCTTTCGTGTTATAGTCTTTCACGTACATCGCCGCAATATCGGCTTCTTTTTGTTCAGGGTACCAGTCGCGCATTAAGCAACCGATATCATCGAACGCATACCCTTTCCCGTTCGTCATGATCGCTTCAGCAGCGAACTGTTCGTCCATGATTTTCATGTTGCACACTTCACACTCGGTCTCGCCCCATTTAATCTCAAACGGCTCGGCCGATGCGTTCGAACAAGCACCAAGCGCAAGCGTTAATCCTGTGACAGCGAGTAATCCAGTCATCTTTTTATACGTCTTCATCATCGTTTCCTCCCAAATACCCATAATATAATCATTAAACTGCTCATCACGGCCGCTCCGACCGACCCGCTCCATGAGACGCGTCTCGTCTCGACACGGGGTCCGACGTCCGTGAGGACGACGTCATCCGGACTGCGGAGGACGTGTTCGAGCACGGTCAGTCCCGGCGAACCGTACAACAACTCGAACGCTTCATATGTATCTGCCAATAAGAACAGATAAGGATCGGACCGGAACGGGAGATCACTTAAGCCGTCGCCGGTCACATCAAGCGTCTGTCCGCCCCACTCATTTCCTTTGACGTCGTTATGTGCCGACTCGAACGAGAGCACCGGATAGCGATTTCCTGTCAGATCGTTTCCTTCCATCGTCATCTCGTTCGCCCGTTTGAAGCGTAGACCGACGTCGTTTCCGTTGATGCCGTTGTCATAGATGAGCGTCCAATCCGACTTTTCAGCATAGAGGCCGACCCGGTTGCCAAAAATCGCGTTCGCACGGACGGTCGTCTCGAGTGCCTCAAACAACATGATTCCTGTCGCCGACGCACCGGTTTGATCGTGAATTTGACCGTTCTCGATCCGGACCCGCTCTGTCCCCATGATCATCGCCCCTGCCCCATTCCCATGAAGGTTCGGAGAAGTGATGACGGTATCTTTTGGGAACATGAGATGAATCCCATACCTCGAGTCCGTCACGAGCGGACGCGTCACCTGGTGCATGGAACCGTTCTCCACGTAAATCCCATCTCGTGCGTGATGGATGATGGCGCCAATCACAATAGACGCCTCGCTGTCGATCAGCGAGATCCCTTCCGCTCGTCCGTTTCCGATAATGAGCGGACGGATGAGACGGACGCCGTAACTGTTCACGACGTTTATCCCAGCACCTCGGACGTTCACGTCAATCAATTGATGACCGAGTCCTGTAACCTCGACGGCGGGGACTTCCGCTTGCGCGCACTGCTCAATTTTCACATTTTCAAGCAACGCCCCTGTCCCTTCCATGCGGAACGCAGGTTGGTCACAACTGACGAAACGTTTTCCGGAACCATCAAACGACTCGTTCGACCCGATGACAATCGGCTCCTCGAGCTGAACGGTCTCCATGTCCTCTTCTGCCCCGACAGGCGTCGCCAACATGAGCAACGCGGCAATCCATACGTATCGTTTCATAACCCCTCCTTAGTGAACCGCTTACAGAACATATTGTACGAAAACCCAAGGGGGTATGTGTGTGGTTTATATGGGATTCCTGTGACAATTTCTTCATAAAAAAAACACAAACGGCAAAGGGGTCGTTTTGCCGTTCGTGCTTATGATTATTTCGACTTGTCCATCCATACTTTTGTGAAGTCTTGAAGCATCTCATCGCCAGTCTTTTGACCGCCGACATACGCTTGCATCAATGCCCCGTACTCATTGACCGCGCCGTCTGGGTACTTGAACCAGTTCCATGAGATCGTCTTGCCTTCGTTCGAATAGGCGAGGATGTCGTCGGCAAGCGGTCCGAGGTCGTTCGCTTCGATCGATTTGAACGCCGGAATGAACTTGAACTTATTGACCATGTAGTCTTGTCCTGTTTCAGACGTCGCCATCCACTCGAGGAAGTCTTTCGCTTCTTCTTTATACTGTGAGTTTTTGTTGACGACCCAGTTGTTCGGGACGCCGACCGGCAAACGGTCCATCTTCTCTTTGTCGTCATTGATTGGAATCGGGACGAAGCCCATCTCGAGATCCGGGTTCACATCAAGAATCATCTGTTGCGCCCAGTTGCCTTGTTGCAGCATCGCTGTCTCGCCCTGGGCGAACTGAGTGACTTGTGTGTTGTAGTCTGTCGTGAGCGGGTTTTTGTTCCCGTATTTGATCGTGAGGTCGAATAGTTTTAAGAACTGCTGGAACTGTTCGTTGTCCTCGAATTTTGCTTTATTGTCGTTGAGTGCTTGGATAAACGCGTCCGGGTCATCTTGTTGTGCAACCGGGATGTTGAGCAAGTGGATGCCGAGAATCCAAAATTCTGCATAACCGACCGAGAACGGGGTGATGCCAGCCTTATCCAATTTTTCTGCCGCCTCGGTTAATTCCGAGAGCGTCTTCGGCAACTCGCTAATACCGGCTTTCTCAAACAACGCCTTATTGTAGATGAAACCATATCCTTCAAGGTTCATCGGCATCCCGTACAGTTTACCGTCCATCGTCATCGGCTCTTTTGCAACGTCACTTAAGTCGCCGACCCACTTCTCGCTCGAGAGGTCTTCGAGCTTGTCTTTCCAAGTCTGTGCTTCTGTGAAACCACCGTTATTGAAAATATCCGGTTCATTTCCTGAAGCGAACTGAGATTTCAACGCTGCGCCGTAGTCGGCACCGCCCCCTACCGTTTGGACGGTCACTTTGACGCCTGTCTCTTCTTCGTATTCTTTCGCCATCGCTTCAAGATCTTTGGCGATCTCCGCTTTGAACTGGAAGACGTTCAACGTCACTTCTTTTTTGTCACCGCCGTCCGCTTTCGCATCGTTCGATCCTTCTTCTTCCGTTAGCGAACCGCCTCCGCATGCCGCAAGCGTCAACACCATCCCTGCTGTCATGACGGCTGTCGACAATCTCCATTTACGCTTCATTCTAATTCCTCCCTTGATGTCGGATCATTTTTGCCATCCATCCAATAAGTACACTATTACTGTAAATGAAAACGCTTCCAATATGTAGGTGTCAAAATTGACGTGTAGGGTGGAAAATGTTGCACAGAAAACCAGGACTTCCATAAATGAAAGTCCTGGTGACGAGTTTCTTCTATATTACTATTTGAATTACAACAAGCTGATGCCGGCTTCTTCACACGCCGTGACCATTTCAAGCGGCCAAACCGACGACTGGACTTCACCGATGTGACGGGCCCGGAGCAAGTACATCGCGACACGGGACTGTCCGATTCCACCGCCGATCGTGAGCGGCAAGCGACCTTCGAGAACGGCTTGATGGAACGGATACTTCCGTTTCTCTTCCGCATCGGCAATTTCGAGTTGGGCAGCGAGAGCCGCTTCGTCGACACGAATGCCCATCGAAGACAACTCGAACGCTGACTCGAGCTCAGGATGCCAGACGAGGATGTCGCCGTTGAGCGACCAATCGTCATAGTCAGCCGCACGTCCGTCATGCTTCTCACCAGAAGCGAGTGCACCGCCGATTTGTGAGATGAACACTGCCCCATACTCTTTACAAATCGCGCTTTCACGATCTTTCGAAGAGAGCGTCGGATATGTGTCTTCGAGCTCTTGGCTCGTGATGAAATGAATCGATTCCGGAAGGATCGCTTCGATGCCATATGTCGCCTCGACCGTCTTCTCGGTTTCGAAAAGAGCCGCATAAATCGATTCAACCGTCGCTTTCAAATACTCGGTCGTGCGTTCTTCACGGGCGATGACGCGCTCCCAGTCCCACTGATCGACGTGAAGCGAGTGCGTCGCATCGAGCTCTTCATCACGACGGATGGCGCGCATCTGTGTATAGAGACCTTCACCGACCTCAAACCCATAACGACCGAGCGCCTCGCGTTTCCATTTCGCAAGTGACTGGACGATTTCAAGCTCATGCCCCGGATACAGTGTGTCGAACTGGATGATGCGTTCAACGCCGTTCAAGTGGTCGTTCACACCGCTCGCTGACGTCACGAATAGCGGGGCTTGCACTTGAGTGAGCCCAAGTGCCGTGCTGAACTTCTCTTCGAACGTCGCCTTTACTGTCGTGATTGCCTGTTGTCTTTCCTTCATCATGCTTGTTGCTGTTGTCATTTTGTCTTCCTCCAATTGTGGGGTATTTGGGATGGAACAATAGAAAAAAGCCCTCCAATCCCATGGACTATGGGACGGAAGGCTTCAAGCTCCGCGGTGCCACCCAAATTAGTAGACGAGTCTACTCACTTTTTCGAGACGAACATCTCGTAGTTCCGATAACGGGGAACGGTCCGGCTACGTCTACTTGCAAAGCGTTCGGGTAGCGACTCCAGGAGGTTCTTCGACAGAGATTTCAGACCGGGCTCTCACCGCCCCCGGCTCGCTTTGCTTACGTCTTCTGTGTACTCGTCCTTTCAATGTCGTTCACAATTGAATTGACCCCATTATTATAAATATTCAGACGAATGTCAACACCTTTTCTCAAAAAAAAATTCTCCCCCGTGTAGCGGACGGGGGAGATCCCTTGGGAAGGGTTATTTGATCGAACCGCTCGTAATCCCTTTGATGATATGCTTTTGCATACCGAAGAAAAAGATGAGGAGCGGGACGATCCCAAGGACTAAACCAGCGAGTGCCAAATCCCATTGTTTCGTATATTGCCCGAAGAAATAGAACGTCGCGAGCGGAATCGTTCGCAGTTCGATGTCTCGGAGGACAAGTGAAGGTAATAGAAAATCGTTCCAAATCCAAAGACTGTTCAAAATGACAATCGTCACCGTGATCGGCTTCAAGAGTGGGAAGACGATGCGCCAAAACACGCCCCACGTCGAACAGCCATCGATGATCGCGGCTTCTTCGATTTCCTCAGGAATCGACTTCATGAAACCGTGATATAAGAACACCGAGATGCCCGAACCGAACCCGAGATACATAATCATCAATCCCCAATGACTGTTCAGCAACCCGAGGATGCTCGACACTTTGACGAGCGGAATCATAATCGATTGAAACGGGATGACCATCGCCGCCACGAACAAGAAGAAGATAACGGTCGAGATCCAATGTTTCGTCCGCACGAGTTTCCACGCTGCCATCGACGTAAAGAGGACGATGAGCAGGTTGGCCCCTGCCGTGATGAGAAGGGAGTTGAAGAAGACCCGCCCATAGTTCATCGCTTCCCACGCCTCAGTATAGTTCGAGGCGAGCCAAACGTTCGGTAACGCCGACGTGTTTGTGTAAATCTCGGTGATCGACTTGAACGAGTTGACGATGACGTAATAGAACGGGACGAGATACAACAATCCGAGCAAGATCGCAATCAACTCGATGAGTCCGAGCCCGGCCGTGTATCCGCCTGTCTTTAGTTTTCGTTGAGGCAATAACTGTCTTGGCGCTTGATCGATATTTGATTCAATGCGTCTCACTTTTTCTGTCGTCATGCTTCCACCTCCCGCTTTTTCGTCAAATATACTTGTGTGACAGTGATGGCCGCGACGACGAGGAAGAAGATGACCGCTTTCGCCGAACCGAGGCCGTAATTGTTATTCACGAACGACTCCGTATAGATGTTCAAGGCGAGCATCTCGGTCGACTTGAACGGTCCCCCGTTTGTGAGCGACAAGTTCGTATCAAATACTTTGAACGACCACGAGATCGTCAAAAACAAGCAGATTGTAATCGACGGCATGATCATCGGGAGCGTGATATGGCGAAGCATTTTCAATCGGTTCGCCCCATCGATTCTCGCCGCCTCAAGCAAGTCGGTCGGTACGTTTTGAAGTGCTGCGATGTAGATGACCATGACGTAGCCGCCCCCTTGCCAAATCGCGACGATAACGATTCCCCAGAACGCCGTTTGGGCATCTCCGAGCCATGGTAGCTCGAACAGGCTCCACCCGGTCAACGCTCCGATTGACTCAAACCCTTTCACGTAGATGAACTGCCAAATGAACCCGAGGATCAGCCCGCCGATCAAGTTCGGCATGAAAAATACGGTCCGCAACAGATTGCGTGTCTTGATGTTCATCGTCAACAGCAGAGCAAGCGAAAATCCGACGATGTTCGTGAGCAGCACCGCTACGATCGTATATTTTGTCGTGATCCAGAACGAGGAGCGGAACTGAGCGTCCTCAAACAATAAGCGATGATAGTTGTCGAGTCCGACAAAATTCAATTGCCCGGTCACTCCGTTCCAATCGGTGAAACTGTAATAAATTCCGTTGAAAAATGGAATGAGCACGATAGCCACAAACGCCAAAAAGGCTGGTCCGACAAATGCGATAAAACTCGCTGGTCTCTTCCAATTCCGTCTACGCTTCATTCGTTTCGTTGTTTCGGTCATGTTGATCGCCTCCACTATCAACTTACATCCTAAACAGCCTTATGAAAATGGATACATTTGACGGAATGGGTGGAATATATTGAACTTCTTTGATGAATTCTGCATAGCGATGCGTTATGATAAACTCAATGACAATACGAACGACCCGAGACAGATTAGAGATTTCATCATAGATCGGGCTCGAATCACGAATGAAAAAGATATTTTCTTAATAAAACGTTCGAAAGTGGAGGGATTTTGTACATGACGACGATCAAGCCGTTAACTGACCTGACGATTGCCCAACAAGCCGAGATGCTCCCCATCAAACAAGTGGCCGAAAAACTCGGCCTGCACGAGGACGACCTCGATCTTTATGGCAAATATAAAGCAAAACTGTCGTTTGACCTGCTAGACGACGTGAAGACCCGGACAGATGGGAAACTCGTCCTCGTCACCGCCATCAACCCGACGCCAGCGGGCGAAGGAAAATCGACGGTGACCGTCGGCCTCGGACAAGCGTTGAACCGCCTCGACAAACGAGCGATCGTCTGCCTTCGTGAACCGTCTCTCGGTCCGACGATGGGGTTAAAAGGCGGGGCTGCCGGTGGCGGTTTCAGCCAAGTGCTCCCAATGGAAGACATCAATCTTCATTTCACCGGAGACATGCACGCCATCACGTCAGCCCACAACACGATTAGCGCCATGCTCGACAATCACCTCCATCAAGGCAACGACCTCGACATCGACGTCCGAAAAATCGTCTGGAAACGCGTCCTCGACTTGAACGACCGGGCCCTTCGCCACGTCACGATCGGGCTCGGTGGCCCGGTCCACGGGGTGCCACGGGAAGACGGGTTCGATATTACGGTCGCTTCGGAAATTATGGCGATCTTGTGCCTCGCCGACTCGCTCGCCGACTTAGAAGCACGAATCAAACGAATCGTCGTCGCCTATGACCGTGACAACGAACCCGTCACCGCCGAACAAATCGGTGCGGCCGGTGCGGCTACACTCCTTTTGAAAGAAGCGTTCAAACCGAACTTGGTCCAGACGCTTGAACAGACGCCGGCGCTCGTTCACGGTGGTCCGTTCGCAAACATCGCCCACGGGTGCAACTCGCTTATCGCGACAAAAACGGCTTTAAAGCTTGGCGAATACGTCGTCACAGAAGCTGGATTCGGAGCTGACCTCGGTGCCGAGAAATTTTGTCACATCAAATCACGTATCGGCGACTTGAACCCGGATGCTGTCGTCCTCGTCGCGACCGTCCGCGCGCTCAAGATGCATGGCGGTGTCGCCAAAGACGCCCTCCATGTCGAGAACGTCGAGGCGGTCAAAACAGGATTACGCCTCCTCGCGAAGCACGTCGATACGATGGCGAAGCTCGGATTGCCGGCTGTCGTCGCACTCAACCGATTCAATTCAGACACGGATGAAGAACTTGCTGCCGTGCTCGATTGGTGCGAGGCACAGCACATCCGCGTCGCCTTGAGCGAAGTTTGGGCGAGTGGCGGACGAGGCGGTGAAGCGCTCGCCGAAGCCGTCATCGAAGTGGTTGAATCGAACGAAGCCGCGCTCACGCCACTTTATGAATTGACCGACTCGATCGAATCGAAAATCACGACGATTGCTCGCGAAGTATACGGCGCAGCCGAAGTCACTTTTACGGCGATCGCCAAAAAACAAATGGCTCAAATCGTCGCGAACGGGTGGGCCGATCTGCCGATTTGCATGGCGAAAACGCCGTTCTCACTGTCGGACGACCCGACGAAACTCGGGTACCAAGAAGGGTTCAACGTAACGGTGCGCGAATTGAAGCCGTCTGTCGGCGCAGGTTTCCTTGTCGCTTTGACGGGCAACGTGTTGACGATGCCAGGATTACCGAAGCAGCCGGCCGCGCTCAACATGGGAATCGATGAGACGGGTAACGCGATCGGCCTATTTTAATTTTGGAGGGATGAGCTTGAACGTCACAGAATATACGTATACGGACGGTTATCGTACTCACGTGCTGACCGTTCCCGCGACAAATGCGATCGCCGATTGTTTCTTGTTTCACGGAATGCTTGAACATCACGAACGCTACATTGAGTTCGCCCACTTTTTAGCAGAAAATGGATTTAATGTATATGTTTGTGATTTGCGCGGCGCGGGTTCACTCGCCCGGAAACAGGAGACGTACGCTCATTTACTTCCAAAAGAAGGGTTTAATCAAATGGTCGACGATGCGGTTACGCTCATCGAGCACCACGCGAGGGCGTTGCCGACGTTTGTCCTCGGTCATAGTTTCGGATCACTGCTCTCACGGCGTCTCGGCCAAGTCATGGGGCACCGGTTAGCTGGGGTCGTCGCCATCTCCCCTCCCCCGGGGTCAGGGATCATCGGTCGATTCGGCCTCCTCGCCATCGATGCTGCCATCCGGCGAAAAGGAAGCGATTATCCGTCACGTTTCTTCGAACGCCTGTTGTTCGGTCGTTACAATTTAAAGTTTTTACCCGCTAAAACGGAGAGCGATTGGATTTCAAGTGACCCAGAAGAAGTCGCCGCTTATCGAAACGATGAGAACTGTGGCGGGTTACCGACCCTCGGTTATCTTCATGAAGTAGCAAGCGCGTCCCTCGACGTCACGTCTCTCCCTCGTATTCACGAACATCCAAAGTCGCTCCCGCTCCTCTTCGTCGTCGGGGCGGACGATCCGGTCGTACATGACGGAGAAGGACTGAAAGGAATGGTTCGTAACTATCAGGCGGCCGACATTGAAGTGACCGTCTTGTCTTATGACGGAGCGCGTCACGAAGTGTTAAGGGAAATCAATCGGACCGAGGTGTGGAACGATATCACATCATGGCTCCTGCAAACGACTTCTATCGCACTTGAAAAAACCTCCTACTAATTGGAGGTTTTTTCTTTTTGTAAAATTCATACAACCCTATTCTAAATCATTTACCTTTTTTGAAATTTTTCATCTTCTTTCCATTTTTTCTGTACGCTATACTTAGACCGCATACTAAAAAAAACACCAATTATGTATAGATTCACATGGATCGAAAGGGGTAAGACATTGAAACCAACGATGACAAGACTCAGCGTGGCCGTTCTCGTTTCGAGCACTGTGCTCAGCACAATCGTCCCGACTCAGTCATACGCAGCAACATACGAAGGAACCGTAAACACCTCGATCTTAAACGTCCGTTCGGCAACATCGACATCTTCATCGATTGTCGGCAAATTGACGCAAGGGGCGACCGTCCACGTCTACTCAACGAGTAACAACTGGGCCGAAATTGATTTCCAAGGCCAAAAACGGTACGTGTCGTCTTCCTACTTGACGCTCAAGCCGACCGTTGCGAAAACGAGTACGACCCAGGCGTACACAGCGAACGAGAACGTCAACATGCGCTCGGCCATGACGACGACGGCATCGGTTGTGACAACGATCCCGAAAGGCGCGACCGTCACGTATCTCTCGACACACGGAGCAACAGGCTCGTGGTTCAAAGTGACATACGGCGGGAAAACAGGCTATGTGGCGCAACGTTACTTCACGCTCTCAGGAGGTGGAACGGTGTCTCCTCAATCAAACGCTACGCATACGACCGTCAACAACACAACGATGCATAGTTCGATGATTTCAACGGCCCCTGTGCTCGTTACCATTCCAAAAGGTGCAAGCGTGACACTCGTCTCGACGCATGGCGCGACAGGCTCTTGGGCAAAAGTGACGTATGCCGGACAAACCGGCTATGTGGCTATGCGTAATCTCCAAGCCATCGTCACGTCATCACCAACGACGCTATACGTCAAGACAGCGACGAGCATCTTTAATTCGATGTCGACGTCAGGTCAAGCGCTGGGCACATTAGCGGTCGGATCGAGTGTGCGACTCGTCTCGACGCACGGGGCGACTGGCTCTTGGGCAAAAGTGACGGCCGGCTCGTTGACAGGCTACGTGCCGATGCGTAACTTGTCGGAAACAGAAGTTGCTGCACCGGTGACACCTTACTACGCGCAACGGACTGCGACGATGTATTCGTCTATGTCAACATCACGTACCGTTGTTCAATCGATTCCAGTAGGCGCGAAAGTCGATCACCTTTCCACTCACGGGGCGACTGGCTCTTGGTATATGATTCGCTACGCCAATAAAACAGGATATGTCGCGGCACGTGATTTTTCACTGACTGCTCCGTCGACCTCGACAGAACAATACGGACCCGAGCGTGAAGTCCAAGTCGTCTCCAACAACACGCCGTTGAACGTACGCCCTACTCCAGCGACCGGAAATGCCGCCATCGGCACTCTTGCGCATGGTACAGTCGTCAAAGTAAAGCCTGTTCTGAACACGGATTGGGGACTCTTGACGAGCGGTAACTTCGTTGGAGGATATATTCATTTAGGCTACACGGCCCCTGTCTCAACGACGCCACCGGCCACAGGCATTCAGCGTGTTGTGTCCTATACAAACTATTCAATTACCGCTCGTGCCATGGCCGAACGTCAAGTTGCCCAATTCGGACAGACTGATGCCCATCGCAATGCGCCGGCATATTTGCCACGGGCCTGGGTAAGTGTGAATGGGAACACCGGGACCATTGTCAATAATCAGCTTCGCGTCATTTCTGGGGTAGGGACGGCACTTAAGATGTCGGCTTCTTCTACTGCAGTCACACTCGCAACGATACCTAACGGGACGAACATCGAGTATGTGGACCGACAAGTTGTCGGGACCGCTGTTTGGTATCGGGTCAAATATGGCTCTATGACTGGTTTTGTCACACCGAGCTCGGTTGTGGGCGCCGCGAATATCCTTAGTCAACCGAGTTTGACATCGCACGCATATGGTCAAATCAATCCTGGGGAGACTGTCACCATCACTGGCCAGACAGGTACTTACTATACGGTTTCATATCGCCGCCCTGCAGGTCATAATATCCGGATATTTGATAATGTGTGGCGTCGAGCTTCTGTGACGGATCTTGAACCGTTTGTAAACCCGAATAATTTTGATCAAAATTCTCAGGCGTTCTATCAGTTCCTTGATTTATCGAAGAGTGCTGGAACGACTGCGTCTACGTTGAATAAAGTACTTGTGAATACCGGCACCCTAACGAATCAAGGGCAAGCATTCATTAATGCTGCAAACCAATACAGTATTAACGAAATTTATTTACTCTCTCACGCTGTTCACGAAACCGGCCACGGAAAGTCTGTTCTTGCCCAAGGGGTTCCTGTCGATAAAGACGGAAATGCTCTCATCAACTCGAGCGGTACTCGGATTCATCCAGACCGCGAGGTGGCGGCAACTGTTTACAACATGTACGGCATTCAAGCGGTAGATAGCAGCCCGCTCGCGACCGGGGCCAAGTTTGCCTTTGAACAAAAGTGGTTCAGCCCTGAAGCTGCCATTGTCGGAGGCGCCTATTGGATTGGTGCGAGCTATATCAACCATCCGACACACAAACAAAACACGCTCTACAAGATGCGTTTCAACCCAGCTAATCCGGGCGTACATCAATACGCGACCGACATCGGCTGGGCAACGAAACAAACGACCCGGATTTATCAGACGTACCAAACACTTGACTCTTATACGCTTCACTTCGACGTACCTAAGTTCCAATAACGAACAAGAGACACGAGCCATCCGGCTACGTGTCTCTTTTCATGCCCATTCGATCGAATCGACGATTGCTTCAACTTCTAATTTTTCGTCGGTCATCTTGTCCGCAACGTACGTCAAGAACAACAGACGTTTCCCGTCGGTCAATGACCAGACGTCCAAATGCATGCCGTCTTCAAGCCCGCTCGCATAAGCGGTCGTCATCCCAGCCGACTGATCGGTCACACTCGGTGCGACTTTGACTTCAATTGGGAATTCACCTAAAAACGTGTTCAACTCTTGTAATGCCGCATCCTCGGGCGCCTGCTCCGTCTCTGCTTCGTAGATGGACATTTGCAGCGTCCCTTGGGCGTCAGGTTCTACCGAGTAAAAGCTGACGTGATCTTCTTCCTCGTTGTATTCAAAGTGTTCTGGATACGTCAAACGGATCCATCCATCGATTTCATATTCTTTCATGCCGTCTGCTCCTTCGTCTTCTTAAAAGCTAAGCCGGTCACCATTCTTGTTTGGAGCGCATATTTCAATCGCTCGGTCACATAGAGGCGCTGGCTGTTCATATCTTGGGCGATCATATGCCCGAATAAATTCATACGCACCGTTTGATTCGATAGAAAGTAAAGTCGGTCTGGGCTGAGCGGTCGATACTCTCCTGAGTCTTCTATCTGTTCGATTTCGAACCGTCGCAACACGTTAAGCGCGGAGTATTCGTCCGTTTTACCGGTCGTCGTATGCAGTTCGACCCGGACGAGCTGAATGTCGTAAGGACAGAGGTTCATCAAGATGGGGGCGATGCGAGCATGGATCAACAACACCCCCATGTCCGTCTCGATCAAATCAGGCAGCACCCCGGCGTCTTGCGAGATGCTCAAAACGACGTACGGGCGTTCAGTCGGTGCGAGCAATTCCCCTTTAAAGAAGCGGAATCGTTGTATGCCGGTCAATACGCGGGCCTTCCAGGCGATGCCTCGGGCTTCCGCTTCAATCCGATACAGCCTTTCTCCACTCACGACTACTCCCCCTTCAATTGTTTGAGCGTCTCGACAAATCGACCCCACTCTTCATCGTCACAGACGACCTTACTTTCAATTCCCCATTCTTCCTCGATCTTCAAACGTACCTCGTTCGACTCGACATGCCGTTGCAATGATAAATCACCTAGACGCACTTGGGCAAGGTCGATGCTGAACTCGCTTGCAGGCCGACCGACCCATTTGAGGCGATCGGTACGTAAGATGACCGTCCACTCCTTGTCATGCCGGAACGAAAACGTCCATTGCCGCAAAGTGACCGTCTGCTCGACTTCTTTCGCTTGTTTCATCATCCGAAACCCTTCGCTCATCATCTGCAAATACGATTTTCGTTCGCTCACGCCCATCCACTCCCCTCTTCTATTATCTTAGCAAGATAACCTATTCCGTAACAACCAATGTTTTTGCAAAAAAGGGTTTGCAAATATAAATTCCTATGCTATTATATTTATCGTAACGTTAAACGTTTCGCGGGTGTAGTTTAATGGTAAAACCTCAGCCTTCCAAGCTGATGACGAGAGTTCGATTCTCTTCACCCGCTCCATTTTAATATTTATGATGCGGGTGTAGTTTAATGGTAAAACCTCAGCCTTCCAAGCTGATGACGAGAGTTCGATTCTCTTCACCCGCTCCAATCTCAACATATACGCGAGAGTTTTCTCGCACACATAATCGCATGATGCACATCATGCCAAAAGCAGAAAGTCTTTTGACTTTCTGCTTTTTTGTTTTCCACCATAACGCATATGCGATGCAAATTCGGGAAAAGACAGATAGACAATGAGGAGGGATGATCCGTGATCCAAGTTCGCCTACAACCATTTACCGTTTATGAAAGTGCTCTCATGCGCACGACATCGACATTGATTTTTACCGAAGAGAGCCTTATTCTGGTCGACCCGAACTGGTTGCCAGAAGAAGTAGCGATGATTCGACGCGACATCGAGCTAGCTCGGGACGGTAAGAAGTTATATGTCATCTACACCCATCATCACTACGACCATATCATCGGTGCCTATGCGTTTCCTGACGCGACCGTGATCGCCTCAAAAGCGTTCGTCGAGGCAAACTCGGATGATCAATTGCGGGAGATTCAGTCATTTTACGAACAGAACTACATCAAGCGACCGATTCATAAGCCAGCTGTCGACTTGATCATCGCGGAAGACGGCACACTCGAACTCGGCTCTACCCCGATCACGTTCTATTTGACGCCCGGCCATGAGTCGACCCATATGTCTCTCGTTGTCGAACCACTTAAGCTGCTATTGTGCGGCGATTACGGTTCGAATGTCGAGCCTCCTTTTATTGAGCATGATGCGGAAGAATACATCGAATCCCTTCAAAAGTTGCAGACTGCCGTTTATGAGCATGAAATCCGCTGGCTCGTTCCGGGTCACGGTGACGTCTGCGACGATCGCAGTAAAATGATTGAACGGCTAAGTGCCGCTGAAGAGTATATTCTCGCCTTGCCGGAGGAGCGCGTTTGGTCCAAGCTATGGCCGGAACACGCGTTCTTTGACCGAGTTCATGAGCGCAATCGAGAGCATGTCGAACAAAAAATGCGGGAACGCGAAGCGCGCCGCCAAGATTATTGATAAAAAAATCGCAACGTCTCCCCAAGACGTTGCGATCCCCCCTATGTAAAACTATTTCTTTGTGACGCGTTCTGAACGGACCGTGAACATACGGTCAATCCCAAAAATCGTCACGCCTGTCAGCGCGAGCAATCCTATCATGGCTGTTGAAAACATTGACCATACCCCCATTGTTCACAAATTCGTCATAATCACCCCGTGTTTTTATTATAGTAGAAACCGTTCTGAAAAGAAAGCGTTTTCTTCAAACTTTTTTCACATTTTCAGCCTGCTCACGCTTCTCTTCTTTCTGTATAGCCCTCGTTAAATATGTGTAGGTTTTGTGGAATGTGGGAATACACTCTATAAGAATAAAAGAGACAGAAAGCTGTTCGTTGAGGAGGAAGAGGTATGATCAAGTATGGCACGTTGGTGCGGGTCGAAGGGAAATATGCCGTGCTACGTTGGAACAACGGCTCAAGTTTTATCCCGAGACGATTCTTGCCATCAGAAGCACGTGTTGGCGATACGATCATTCGAGATAATCATCACTATTACCTCGAAGAAGACATGACACCGAATTTCGATGCGCTGATTAAACAACATTATAAAAAATAAGCAAAGACAGACCGGTCCATTTCCAGTCTGTCTTTGTGCGTTCAGTCCGTCTTGTCATGTAGCCAATCAAAATCCACGGGCCCGATCTGTTTAGCTGTAATCCGTCCGTCCGTCCCGATCACGTACGTCGTCGGCAACGCAACGACCCGGTAGGTTTTCTCGACCACTCCTGCCTCATCTAACAGTACAGGGAAGCTGACCGGCACTTCAGTCAAGAACGCTTCGACGTCCGCTTTTCCCCGGCGTTCATTTTTTGTGACGTTCACGCCGAGTACAGGGATCCCGGTCTCCTCACCGAATTCAATCAATTCAGGCAGTTCCTCGCGGCACGGCGGGCACCAAGACGCCCAAAAGTTCAGCACGACTTGTTCTCCCGCATAATCGGACAAGGCGACGGTCTCGCCTTCGATCGTCTCCAATTCGAACGCCGGTGCTTGTTGGCCAACTTCGAGACCACCGAGCACGGAATCATCTCCAGCGATGCTGACCGGTTCTGCTCCTTGGCTTGTCCTATATTCATCATAGCCTTTGTAAGCTAATCCAGCGACGAGCGCCAGTATGATCAATCCAACGAATAGTTTATGAACTCTCATCATTTACCCCTTGTCGTTTGTACGATACATTTCTAAACTTAACTTATCATATTCGTTCAAAGGAGAGTAATATATGATACATCTTCATAATGAAAACGTGAACGTGACATTAAAAGCACAAGGAGCGGAACTGACAAGTTGGAAAGTCGGCGGGACCGAGTTGCTCTGGCAAGGAGACCCGACGTATTGGGGGCGCCAAGCACCGATTTTGTTTCCTTTCGTCGGCCGACTTTTAGACGACCGTTATCTTTATGACGGGACGACGTATACGATGAGTCAGCACGGATTCGCACGCGATGAGCTGTTCGAGGTTATCGACTCCTCCGACACACATGCCCGGTTCAAACTTCAGGCCACGACCGAGACACGCACCCATTATCCGTTCCAATTTGAACTGTATGTGGATTACCGATTGATCGGAGAAGAATTGAGCGTGACCTATGAAGTCCGTAATGAAAGTGACGTGCTCCTTCCATTCAGCATCGGGGGGCACCCCGCCTTCAACATCCCGTTCGCGGGCGGTTCATTTGAGGACTACACGATTGATTTTGGCGACACACGCCCGCTCGACCGGCTCCTGCTCGAAGGGCCGTATTTGACGGGAGCGTATCATCCGCTTGGAGAACGTCGCTATATCCCCCTCACCCACTCGCTCTTTGATCAAGATGCGCTCATCTTCGAGAATGTCGAGTATGCCGCACTGCGACATGAGCCGACAGGTCGCGCCATCGTTATGGAGTGTCCGTCGTTCACGCACTTCGGGATTTGGTCACCACCGAAATCAGACGCGCCGTTCGTCTGTATTGAACCGTGGTTCGGTCATGCCGATTACACCGGCCATCGTAAAGATATTCGCCAGAAAGAAGATATGCAGTTGCTTTCACCGAACGAGACGTTCGAAGCAACGTATACGCTCTATCTCGAAACGTAAAAAAAAGGCTGACCCTCTTGCGGTCAGCCCTTTCACATTAAAAGCGACTTTCTTGTTCCGCCTCATATTCTGAAGGCGGTTTTTTCATGACGATGGCCAAGACGATATAAATGAGGATACCCGGTCCCCCGAACAAAGCGAGGGCAACGAAAATAATACGCATGAGCGTCACATCGACCCCGAGATACTTCCCGAGACCGGAACAGACGCCGGCAATCATTTGATCAGACGGATCTTTATACAACTTTCGTTCCATCAAGGTTAATTCCTCCCTTTATCGTTGTGGTCGCCGGAGTGTCGTCCGACCGGCTGTCGCGGCTTCGCCACGGCTATCAAAGTCGAGCGCTTCATTGATTGGTGTGCTGCCGGACATAATCTCAATCCGCCGGCCATACAAACCGCGATTGTCGAGTGCGGCAGCGATGACCGTTGCGACGTCCGTCTCCGAGATTGTCGCGTCTCTCGCATCACTTAAATCTTCTGACGCTTCAATCGAACCTTTCCCCGCCCCTTCGACAATGGTCACTGGGCAAATGATTGTATAGTTTAAACCGCTATGTTCGATGTATTCATCGGCTGCGTTGTTTGCTGACAAAAAGTTGAACAATTCTTTCGGAGCGGCGTTCGGTTGATCGGCCCCGTAGGCACTCAGTAGGACGACGTGGCGCACGCGTTCTTTTTTCGCGGCGTCAATCGCCTTCATCGCGACATTTCGGTCAAGTAGCTCGATTTCCTTGCTCGCCCCTTCAGCACCGGCCGTCGCGGCAACGATGACCGCATCTTGTCCGGCCGTCGCTTCATGGATTTTTTTCTCCAACTCTTTCTCGACGTCAACCGTCAACACACGTGCACCCATCTTCTCATACTCTGCCTGCAATTCAGGATAACGAATTAAAGCGGTCACTTGGTGAGTTTTCGCCAAACTTTTCAAGACGCGTTTGCCAATCTTTCCGGTTGCTCCAATGACTAAGACTTTCATTCAAATTTCCCTCCTCAAAAGAGTAGTTCATTTGATTAAAATTCCTCTTTCCGAACGGAATCAAACCCGTTTCCGGAAATTATCTCACCGTTCCCCACATCGTCAAATCAAGGGCGTCACGAATCGCTTGAACACTCGCTTCAGTCGGTTGATAGTAGTAGACGTTGTTGATATATGCATCTTGGCCTTCGACTTGCATTTTATTGACGTCCGGCTTTAGCAACATCGTCAAGCCGACTGACGCCATCTGAAGCGGGTTCATCTCAAGCCCCATCTCATTTTTCATGAAACGATACGTAGCCGGGATTTTCGTCCAGCCCGAAGGACTCGCCAATTTATCCGCGACCGCTGTCATGACTTCCGTCTGGCGGCTCGAACGGGCCCCATCCGTATCAGACTTTCGGTGTCTTGCGTAGGCGAGGGCCATATCACCGTCCATCGAGTACGAAACGCCTTCGGTGTATTCATACGTTTGATTGAACCCTTTCTCGCTGAAAGAATGTGTCGCCGTCACGTTGACGCCGCCGACCGTGTCAATCAATTCCATGAACGTCTCGAACGTGATCACGACCTGGCCGTCGACCGATGCCTCGGTCAAACCTTCGACTGCCCCGACTGTACAAGACGCGCCTCCATACGCGAACGCATGGGTAATCTTATCCCCTTCGCGATCCGGCTCACATGGGATGGCCGTATACGTGTCCCGAGGAATCGATACGTTTTGGACCGTCCGTGAGCGGGGAACAAACTCGATCAATTGCAACGAGTCCGTTCGAGAACCGGACACCGATTCACCGACCCTGGCGTCACTGCCCATGACCAAGAACGTAAACGGATTCGATGCCAAATAACCAACGACAACAAAGAATAGTAAGAGAAGTAAGAGGAACTTCCCTTTCCAACCACGCCGCTTGCGTTTTTCTTTCACTGGTTTTTCGCGCGGTGGTGCTGCTTCCCGCCTCGATTCCCGGTTTTTTGATTCTTTAGCGCGTGGTTCAGAGTGACCGTCCTCGCGCTTACGCCGCCGCTTCTTGCCGAGAGGCAGCGTCCACTTCGGCTTAGGGGCACGAACGGTCTGTTTGTGTCTATCGGTTTGCTTCTGCCGATCTGTCGACTTTGACCGCTGTTCCGAATTCGATTGGTTTAAAAACGGATGATCGGACGAAACGTCTTCATCTCGAGACGTAGGCGATGTCACTTCACCCGTGCGACCTTCCTCTATTTGTTCATCACGTATATTGTCTTCGGTTGATTCATGCTCGAGTTCACGTTTACGCCGTTCAACACGCGACAACCGTTGTTCTTCATTCATATGGATTACCTCAATCTTTAGATTTTCTTCTATTATTACGGACCAATCGCATTCTGACAATGAATCATGCAAAAATCCGCCTTAAGCATGAGTCGTCATGATTGTTTCAAATGAAAACCGGGAAAGGAATAATAATTGGTGTCTGCCTATCGCCGTGAAGGCAGGCCGTTGAACGTCCTCTCGAAAGGAGGGAGAGCAAATGCGCATTGGGAAGTTACGCATGTTGTTAGAGCAATATGGCGAGGCCACGTTACGAGATATCATCGCGGAGATGTATCGACATATCCCGAAAAACGTGATCGAGGAAAAAGAAATTGATTTTATGCTCGGTCAGTTCACACGTTATAAAGAGCAAAAGTCGTCAGACGAGCGGCATTCGCTCTCACAGACGATCGTCCTCGCGGAACGTTTCGTCGAACTTGCATACGACCAGCTGTATCTGCTGCCAAATCAAGTCATGAGTGAACGAGATCAAAAAAATTGGTATATCCATGCCAAGAAAATCATTCGCGACTTGACATACTATGCCGAGAACGATGCCGAGGCACGCACGATGTACGAAGAAATGTTTTTTTTACTTTCTTCTTCAGCGGGCGAAGAACCGCTCTTTACTACGAGCGACCCGTTTCGTTTATTGAAACTTTCCCAGAAAGTCATGCTCACGCAACTGATCCACTACTATCGTCTCGACGCACCGACATCTGATGTTTGGATCGATCGTTCCCTTTACACGGCACTTCATATCCCAAAAGATGTCGACTCGACCCGAATCGATTTACTCTCGACTTTGCTTGCCCAGCCGTTCACCCCGTCTGAATGGTCCCTGTTCCACCGCCGTGTCGCATCGCTCTGTGAGCGGACGTTGGCGAAAGCATACATCGACGATCAAGCTCTTGAAGACTATCAAGCATTGAAGATGCTTGAGCTTGAACTACTCGTCGAACGGGGCCGTTTGTCCGAAGCTGAGCAGAAACTGTTCGCAGAATATATCCCTTTCTTCTCCCATCGCTCTGAACCGTTCCAAGTTTATATCGACTTACTCGAAAGCCGTGGTCATCTTGACGAGACAAAGCGCCTACGCCGCCTCGCCAAGGAAAAACGAATCCCGTTTTGACTTGCTCCCCAATAGGTAGACAGATGATTTCTTAAATCTGTTTTTCCTACCGGGGGATTTTTTTTTGGCATAAAAAAAGGGAGTCCGCGATTTTAATCGCCAGACTCCAAAACATGATATGAACGAGGGGTGTTCATCTGAAAAGAGGACTGAAGTTGGTGCAGAACTTCGTTCCTACTCCTTTAGTATAAAAGAAAATTGTAACCGCTTCCGTCCCACATATTGCATTTTTGTGAACGTTTTCACGTTATTCGATTGCATTAATAATACCTAAACCGATGACCGACAAAAGGACGATCAAAATAAAGATGAACACCATCTCGTTTGGCGATCGAAAACCATCATACAATTCAACCTTCTCTTCAACAAGCACATTTTCATGCACGACGACCGGGTCCGTTTCTGCATAAATGACCATCGGAACGCTCGACAGCATAACGGCCAACATAATGGCTAATACGTATTTCATGACACACCTCTTATTTGTATTCATTGGTATTAGTATACCATGTCTAAATCCTAAAATTTTTGCGGGAAATGACGTGGTCTTGTCGATGTGGATAAATATCACAAGCACGGCCACTAAATTATTATTTTATTCTTTTTTAGGATTTTTTGGGTAATTCAATGACCTAACAGGACTTTAGACCTATGAAAAACAGCTTCATGCGGTGTCGAAACACCAAAAATAAACTTTTGAATACCAATAAATGTTCATCAATTAGATGTTATCTTTATTATATGGTAGCGCTTACAATTTAAGGGTACCATACATAAAAAAGAAAGAAGGAATCCCTTTGAAACGCACTATTACTTTTCTAGAGGCACGGCAATTGACAATGAAACACCGTTTGGCGGTCAGAAAATTATACGACCTCAAGGATGACCCAATCATCCTTAGTATCCCGGCCTCTCATCAGATTTACACAGCGTTTGAAGGAGACCAACCCGTAGCAGCCATCGCGGCCGAACGTGTGGATTATGAAGGAAGACGATCAATCCTCCTCCGTCATGAGGCGTACCGAGATCGCCACATTTTCCAAGGTTTGGTCGATCGACTTTTCGATCAGCTGAGCCGAGAGACGATTCATGAAACGTCTGTCTTGTTGCAAGTCAAACAAAATCAAGACCAAGACAAACTACAATTATTCCAATCACTCGGATTTACAGCTTACCATGAGTCGTTACACTATGTGTTGCCACTTATTCCTTATGAAAAAGAGGCGTATAACAACTGGTCCTTGACGTTAGTAGAAGCAAACAACCATTCTACGTGGTTGCATCACCGTAATCTTTACGCCCACGTCTTATCAGACATTTTACCGATGTCGAAGGAACGTTTACACAGTTACATCGAACGCGGTCACGTCTGTTACACGCTCCATCATGATGGAAAACCTGTCGGGATTCTGCGTGCCCGAATTGGAGAGAATGATGTCAACGTTCATGAAGTTCATGTATTTGGTGGAGATGACATCATGCAAGATGCGATTTCATTTTTACAGCGCACGTTCCATAAAAATCTAAAACCATCGCGACAGCTTCGGTTGACCGCCACTTCTCTTCAACCAGAATTACAGTTCGCCATCATCAAACAAGAGCCGCTTTCGAAACAACCTGCCTTCTATACGATGACGACTGAAATTACCCCCGCCGTCTCTTACGCTAGATAAAAAAGCGCCCATCGCTTCGTTCTTTTCGGTTGAAAAGATACGTCCGATGGGTGCTTTTCTTCATTCAGCGGCAGTTGTCGATTCCATGGCCAGCGGAGGCATCTCTTCGAACAAGGCAGTCCGTAGCCCAATGTCACGCGGATCGAGTGAGGCGATTCGGTCGAATTGAATCTCCCGATCGTCCACCTTGAACCAATATGTGATGTGCGGCTCATCCGCGAAGCGAAGGGCATAGTTCGATCCATTTAAATGGAAGTCTACCTCGGTCGACAGGATTTCTGTTGGTCCAATTTTTTTATGAGTCGTCAGTCGTTCGAGCACGACTTGTTCTTCATTGATTCGGTAATCGACAAACGTCGCAAGTGAGAGTCCAAACACAAATGACACCAGCGCGAATGCGCTGATCAATCCAAGAGTGATCTTTCCGTTCATTCCGCCGTCCCTCCCTCTCTTAGTATATCGGATAACGGTAAATCGTTGTGAAGTGACATTTTGTTCAAGTTTAGGCAAACTAGAGCGAGAGGAGGGATGAATATGCACATTGATCATACTGGAATCGCTGTCCGAGATTTAGACGAGGCGATTTCATTTTACACGACAGTCCTACAAGGAAAGCTCGTTGACCGTTATACGAATACGGCGGTCGGCGTCGAAACGGAGATTGCCGTCATCCACGTCGGGGACGACGTGATTGAACTGCTGTTACCGACTAGTCCGACGAGTCCCATCGCCCGCTTTATGAAGGCAAGGGGCAAAGGTGTCCACCATATCGCTTACCGGGTCGACGATTTAGAGCAATCAATGGACACGCTCAAGCGGGATGGCATCACATTTTTAGAAGAAACGCTTCGAACGACAGCGAAAGGACGGCGTCTGATTTATATGGACCCGCGCCATTCGGGCGGTGTCATCGTCGAACTGTGTGACTACCCAAAAATCAAGCAGTGAGGGACCCCTCACTGCTTGATGATTGTCTGTTCGATGATGGCCCGGTTTTTCGATTTTAACCGTTCGTTGTGTGAAGATACCATCGCCGTCTTGGTCGCATCAGGATCGATGAACGTTTTCGCGCTGTTCACGGCGTTCGCCGCGTCTTGGAACGCCCCGGCAATCAAATGAACCTTTCCTTCATGCGTCAAAATATCCCCAGCCGCATACAAGCCCGGCACAGACGACTCACTTCGCGCATTGCCTGACACGTAATAGCCGTCCTTCATGTCGACCTGGAGTTCGCAATCACCTAACAGTGTCGCGTCTTGTTCATAGCCGTGGTTAATGACGACTTCGTCCACTTCCACGTGTTCGGTCTCACCTGTGACGCAATCCACTAGCTCCACCGCATCGATCATCTGTCCATCCCGTGAGATTAAGTCGTGAATGCGGGTTGACAGGCGACAATCGACGCGCCCGCAGCGCAACTTCTCTACTTGAGACTCATGTCCCTTCAACGCCTCTTTCCGATACGTCAAAATGACGCGTTCAGCAATCGGCTCTAGCTCATTCGCCCAGTCAATCGCGCTGTTTCCGCCCCCGGAGATGAGCACCGTCTTGCCTTTGAAACGCATAAGCGACTTTACCGTGTAATGAAGGTTTGACACTTCGAAGCGCTCGGCTCCGCTGATTTCAATCTTTTGTGGTTGTAGGATCCCGCTTCCCGTCGCGACGATGACCGTCTTGGAGATGTGACGGCCATGCGTGCCGTCTAAAATGAAATGGCCGTCATGATCTTTCGTCATCGACTCCACTTTTTCCCCTAAGACGACGGTCGGCTCGAACGTGAGCCCTTGCTCGACCAGCTGTTCAATCAATTTTGCCCCAGTCGTCGGCGTCACACCCCCGACATCCCAAATCATCTTTTCGGGATAGACATGAATTTTCCCCCCGAGGTGCGGTTGAAACTCAATCAATTTTGTTTTCATACCGCGCAGACCGCTATAAAATGCGGAATATAGCCCGGCCGGTCCTCCACCGATAATCGTCACATCGAATATGTCTTGTCCCTTCATCCCACTCAACCATCCTTCCACGTGTCCACTCGTCATTGATTATCATTCTCACTCACTATACCGTGTATCACGCGGAAGCACAATCCGTTTTCTCTCAAACTGAAGATTGACAGAAAGTGAAGCGCTTGCTATAGTGAGTACGATATTGAGAATCATTATCACATTTGGCGATACGAGAGGAGAATCACTATGTCACGCATACATACAACAGACATCGAGGTCGGTTATGGGGACAAAACGATCGTCAAACAGCTCAGTTTAACGATTCCGGACCGTCAAATCACGACCATTATCGGACCGAACGGTTGCGGCAAGTCGACGCTGTTGAAAGCGATGACGCGAATCCTCTCGCCTTCAAAGGGATCGGTCCATTTAGACGGTGCCGATATCGCCAAATGTAAAACGAAAGACATCGCTAAAAAGATGGCGATTTTACCGCAGACGCCTGAAGGCGCAAGCGGCTTGACCGTCGGCGAGCTCGTCGCCTATGGCCGCTTTCCTTACCAGTCCGGATTCGGCCGATTGACGAAGCGCGATCATGAGGTCATCGATTGGGCGCTCGACGTCACCGGGACGCTTGACTATAAAGACCGGAGCGTCGACGCCTTATCCGGCGGTCAACGCCAACGGGTATGGATCGCGATGGCACTCGCGCAAGAGACCGATTTGATTTTCCTGGACGAACCGACGACTTACCTCGACTTGGCCCATCAACTCGAGGTGCTCGAACTGCTCGAGACACTGAATCGCGAGCAAGGCCGTACGATCGTCATGGTCCTTCACGATTTGAATCAAGCCGCTCGTTTCGCTGATCACATCGTGGCGATGAAAGATGGCGAAGTGCTCGCGACGGGATCTGCCGAAGAAGTCATCTGTCCGCTCGTCTTGCGCCAAGTGTTCCACATCGATGCTATTATCGGTCGTGACCCACGCACCGAGAAACCGATGTGCCTGACGTATCATTTAATCAAAGAAGAAGCATTTGTCGAGACAGCGGCACCACGCCCAGATTTGATTCATGCTTGATGCCCTGCCTGTTCCGTTATCAGGCAGGGTCTTTTTGATTCGACAGCGAACATGTCGAAGAGAGCATACCGAACCCGCCCTTACGGTTTTTGGACAAACAGGCACGGGTATGAGTGAGAAGAGAGTGAAGGAGGAGTTGCTATGGATTGGCTCGATGGATTGTTCGTCGTCACCTCGATGGCTTGGCTGTATGAGCTATGGCGTTATCGCAATCGTGACGATACGAAAGACGGGCGGAGCGAACATATGAGTTTTTATGTCGTCTCGTTCGTCATGGTGATCGTGTTCGCAGGTTCGCTCGGTTACTCTGTATTGACGGACGTGCGTCAAAGCGTCTCTTTACGTTTGATCGGTCTTGCATGTTACATAGCCGGTGTCGCCCTCCGGTATTGGGGAATCGCTCATTTACGGCATCAGTTCACACGTCATGTCGTCGTCCGACCTACCGATGAGATTGTCAGCACAGGTCCATACCGGTTTTTACGGCACCCGCTCTACACAGGGCTATTGTTTATCACGTTCGGGTTCTCACTTTACTTCAGTTACGTACTGTTCGCGGTAGTCGGAACGATTGCGATGGGGGCAGCACTGTTATGGCGCATCCACATCGAAGAGAAGATGTTGACCGCACATTTCGGCGAAGCTTACGCCGTATGGTCGAAGTCCCGGAAACGTTTGCTTCCGTTCATCTACTGAAAAAGACGCGGCCTCGCCATAGCGAGAGCCGCGTCTTTTGTTCACACTGAGAATTTCCCAAGCAATCGGACGATCATGAAGCCAGCCAGGAACGAGACGATACTCAATCCCCACATGACGGTCGTCTCCGGAAGACCTGGGAAGACGACGGCGAGCGATCCGATGACGAGGCCAAGGATGACAGAAAACGTCATACCCGGATAGTTCGCGAGCAGATGGCGAATGACTTTACTGCTGACGATAAACCCTACGGCGACACCGAGACCTACGATCCCGATGACGAGCACGTTCAAATTCGACAACGCACTAATGACCGTCGGATAGACGCCGATCAACAGCAAGACGAACGACCCACTAATACCCGGCAAGAGCATCGCCATACTGCCAAGCCAGCCCGAGAAGAACAAGAGGACTGCCGTCCCCGCCGTCACATCCGTGATGACCGCCGTGTCCGCCGGTTTGATGATGGCCATGCTCGCGACGAGAATCGTGCCGATAATCATTGCGGCAATGTGGATCGGTCGCATCGTTGCCCGCGACTTGAATTCAAACAACAAGAGCGGGATGATCCCTAAAATCAAGCCGATAAAGAAAAACTGCGTCGGGGCATGGTAGTTCAGCAATAAAAACTCGATGACGCGGCTGAGCCCTAAAATCGCCCCGCCCATTCCGATGGCGAGCGGAATCAAGAACCCGATATGTTTTTTCCAGTGCCGGCTAAACACACCGCTAATCGCTTCAATCAACCGGTCATAAATCCCTAAAATGACTGCAATCGTGCCGCCGCTGACGCCAGGGATCAAATCACTCGTCCCCATCGCCATGCCGCGTAGTATATTTTTCCATTCCATAAATGCGTAAGCTCCTTTGTTCGCTAGTTCAGTTCAAGCATTCAGTATAGCCGAGAACACCAATTCATGCATCGGTTTCAAGACCGAAAAAACGGACTTTCGTCCGTTCTCACACTTCGAGCGCCATATAGTCGAATCGAGCACCTGAAATATCAATTTCTTTCTCTTTTTGAAAACCGAGCCGTTCGTACAGTCGGGACGCGGCCGGATTAGACTGGTCGACGTTCAATGTGACGACCGGGATACCGGATGCACGGGCATGACCGATGACGTGTCGAATCAAGTTCGTCCCGATCCCGCGACCGCCAAAACGGGTGTCGACCGCGACCGAGTCGATATATAAGACGTTCCCTTCTGTCTCGACATCGAGTTGTCCGATTTGGCCAGCTTGCAGCAACCAACGTTGAATCGGTTCATCCAGGGCAGCCGCCGCTTCTCCCGGATACGCGATAATAATGCCTGCGATCGTATGGTCGACGTCTGCGACCCAAATGTTTTCATAACTCAAACGATTTGCTGGACGGCTTATCCACATGGCGAGCCGCTCGAGTACTTGCTCTTTCTCCGTCGTCCCGGTAAGCGTGTAGGCGATGTCATGGATGGCCGCATAGACGAGTGGGGCCACGTTTGTTGCCTCTGTTGGTTTAGCTTGTCGAATATTCATCAATATCTCCTCCATCTACAACTTTATCATATTGGCAAAAAGAGTGGGTTTGTCAACGAACGAACTGTGGGATGATACAAACAGAAGGGAGGAAGATCTATGAAAGCTATTTTGACAGGCATGAACGGTACTGTCGCCCCCGTCGTGGCGGCAACGTTACAGCGCCACGGGATCGAACCCGTCGCGTGGGACCGAAACAAAGTATCTACATCGAACGAAAGCGAGATGCGTGATTTCATCGAATCGACCCGGCCCGATTACTTTCTCCATATCGGGATGGGCTCCGTCGAGTGGGCCGAAACGCTGGCAAGACTATGTGGCGAGTATAGAATCCCGTTCCTCTTCACAAGTACCGTCTCTGTCTTCTCGGATGATGTGACGGGTCCGATCACACCGGACACGCCACCTGACGCTAAAGACGAGTACGGATCTTACAAACGGGCGTGCGAGCAAGCCATCGCCCGTGCCAACCCTGGCGCCCAGATCGTCCGTCTCGGATGGCAAATCGGTGACAACGCCGGTTCAAACAATATGATGGACTATCTCGAGACCGAGATGGAACAAAAAGGCGTCATCATCGCGAGCACACATTGGTATCCTTCGTGTTCTTTCTTAGAAGACACGGCCGAGGCACTGTTCAACATCTTGACGAAACGAGGTGCCGGTCTGTATCAATTGAACGGGAATACGAGCCATTCGCTTTACGATATCGCCTCCGCCCTCGCCGAACATCATGATCGTCCTTGGCGCATCGAGCAGGCCGACGAACCGAAACGTGACAATCGCATGGTCGATACGAATATCACCATTCAACCGATCACAAAACGATTAGCACTTCACAGAAAATGAACCACCCGTTCGGGTGGTTCATTTTTCATGTGCGTCGTTCGATCTCGGTCAACACGAGTTTGCTTTTCGGCAAACTTGGTAAATCGACAAAACTATAGCTCAAATCTTGTGGTGGCACGGTATAACGATAGCGGTTCAAGAAGACATCGATCGTCTCTTTCATGACGGCAATCGTCACGTGTTCACCGGCACAGCGATGCCCGAAGTCAGCATCGCCCCCACCTTGGGGAATAAATGTGAACGGACTTTCTTTCCAATCGTTGAACCGTTCTGGCATAAATTGCTCCGGTTCGTCCCAGTGTGCAGGGTCGTGATTCGTCCCATACAAATCGAGCAAAACGAGCGTTCCTTCTTCAAACGCGTACCCGTCCCACTCAAAATCTTGTTTGACTCTTGCTGCCGTCACTGGGAAGAACGGATAGAAGCGGCGAACTTCTTGCACGAACCACGTCGGATTGACCGAACCGGCAACAAGCTTAGCTCGCGCTTCTGGGAATTGATGGAGCGCGAGCACGGTGAAGAGGACGTAAATCGACACAGCGACGGTCGGTCTCAAAATGTTGATGACTTCGACGGCAACAACGTCCGCCGGCAACAGTTCCCCTGTCTCGTCGCGATGCCAAGAGAACTCATACAAGGCCGTCTTCTCGTTCGGTAACAAGCGGTTCGTCCGTACTTCTTCGACCATCTCTCGGATCCACGCCTCGGCCGAGGAACGGGCTTGACGTCCTCGGAAGTGTTTCGGTCCTAGCGCCGTTCCCGATTCGAACAACAGACGCATCTCATTCGTACGCTTCTCGACTTCTGCTTCGGCGAGCGGGACGCCTGCCCACTCGCAAACGGCACGCATGAGCACTTCTTGAGCCGTGTCATATAAGACGATCTCTCCGGTGGCGCGGTCGAGGGCACGTTCCCATTCTCGACTGACGAGCCGCGTCAACCGGTCGATATTTCCAGGGAACATAAGTGACATGAACATCCGTTTGCGGTGCGTATGGGCTGGCCCATCAAGCGTCTGGACCCCATCCTCACCGAACAACGTCTTCAAGAGACGTTTCGGTGCCGCATCTTCACGGACAAAACGTTCGGCATCATAGAACAATTCAGCCCCGTCTTCCCCTCCTAGACAGATGGCCCGCTCCCCGAGCAGCCTCGTCTCGAATATGTTCGACTGGAACCCTTTCCGGCGATTCGGGACGAAATGGTAACCCTCTCGTAAGAAATCAACGCTATGATCGAGTCCTTGTTCTTTAGGTATCGGTCTTGTCATTTCCTTCACCCTTTCTTTCACAGACTATAAAGGATGTTCCCTCCTCCGTCACGAACAAACCTATAGAAGAAAGGAGTGGTCCGATGCTCTCATTCATTTTGACATTCCGGCGCATGTTTCGCGGAATCTGGCGGGGGTTAAAAGAACCTGAGTTTCAAGTATTGTTCAGCCTCGCTTTCCTCACCATCTTGTCCGGCACGTTGTTTTACGTCCGCTACGAAGATTTACGATGGCTCGATTCGCTCTACTTCAGCGTCATCACGCTGACGACGATCGGCTATGGTGATTTTGTGCCGTCGACCGACCTCGGGAAAGTGTTCACGATCGGCTACGTCATCACAGGCGTCGGCATCATGGTCGGTTTTGTCACCCAAGTGTTCAACCACTTGCAGCAAGCCCGCCTCGAAGAAGTGAAAAAGAAAAAAACGCCACCGTCCGAGTAGGAAGGTGGCGTTCGTTCGTCATGACGCCTTTCGATTGCGATTTTCAAGCGCGAGCTGTTGATTGAACCGTTTCGTCTCGGCGATGACGACACCTGACAAGAACAACAGGCCGATCAAGTTCGGGATGGCCATCAAGCCGTTGAAGACGTCTGATAACGCCCATACCAAATTGAGGTTCGTTGTCATGGCGCCAAGACCAGCGACGAGGACGAAGGCGATCCGATACGGAATGATCGACTTTTGACCAAACAAGTAATGGATCGAGCGTTCCCCGTAATACGACCAACCGAGAACGGTCGAATACGCGAACATGACGAGACCGATTGTGACGACGTAGCGGCCGAACGGTCCGAGGAACTGTTCGAACGTGGCCGCCGTCAAGTCGACCCCTTCGAGACCAGACCCGATCTGCCCACCCATGACGAGTGTGATCCCCGTGATCGAACAGACGATGAGCGTGTCGAGGAAGACTTGAGTCATCGAGACGAGTGCTTGCCGTCCCGGCATATCCGTTTTCGCGGCTGCTGCCGCGATCGGTGCCGAACCAAGTCCTGCCTCGTTCGAGAAGACCCCTCGTGCGACACCGTAACGGATCGCCGCACCGATAGCCCCACCACCGATTGCCTCGGCACTGAACGTGCTGCTGAAGATGAGCGCGATCGCATCCGGGATGAGCGTGTAGTTCATGACCATGATGATGAGCCCGCTGCCCAGATAGAAGATGATCATAATCGGGACGAAGAGGCTGACGACACGACCGATTGATTTGACTCCTCCGAGAATGACGGCACCCGTGAACACCATCACTAAAATCCCGGACACGTAGAGTGGGACGTCAAACGTCGACTTGAGCGCCAAGGCGACAGAGTTCGTCTGAACCCCGTTCCCGATGCCGAACGCCGCGAGCGAAGCAAACGCCGCGAACAAGACGGCGAGCCAGCGTTGTTTCAATCCACGTTCCAAATAGTACATCGGCCCTCCGGCCATCTGCCCCCGTTCGTCGGTTACCCGGTATTTGACGGCGAGCACGGCCTCGGCATATTTTGTCGCCATCCCAAAGAAACCGGACAGCCACATCCAGACAATCGCACCCGGTCCCCCGAGCACGACAGCCGTGGCGACACCGACGATATTCCCCGTACCGACGGTCGCCGCAAGAGCGGTCATGAGTGCTTGGAAGTGACTAATGTCCCCTCGTGACGTCTTGTCTTGGTTTTTCGAGAAGGCGAGCTTTAATGCGTAAGGCAGTTTTGTGATTTGAAGGCCACCTAACCGTACTGTCAAATAAACGCCTGTCCCCACAAGCAAAATCAACAGCGGCGGTCCCCACACAAAGTCTGAAATCGTACCGATGAGTTCACTGAACGATTGACTCATGCTGAAATCCCCTTTCCCCTTATGTAATGGTACATCTCTATTTTTTCAGAATACTTGGAACATTGTCAAAAGTATTGTACTAAAACAAAGGTTCACGCGCGGACCTGTACCTAAAACAGCGAGACGTCGATTAGACGTCTCGCTGTGATGGGGGTTTCTCTCGTTGTAGCGGTGCTTTCCAGTCAAACTCGTCCGGCACATAGTCGAGTCCGCCCGAGTGGAACGGCTGACAGCGCATCAGACGTCGTGCGGTCAAATAGCCTCCCTTGACCGCACCGTGTTTCTCAATCGCTTCAATCCCATAATGGGAACAGGTCGGATAAAATCGACACGTCGGTGGCTTTAACGGTGAGATGAACCGTTGATACCCTTGGATTCCGCGCACTAAAATTCGTCTCAAGTTCCTCGCCTCGCTCGCTTATTTTATTGCCATCATAGCTCGTCAAACACGAAATGTCACTTCCGTCACTTTCATTTGTCGAGTATATTCCTTCACTTTTTATATTTCCTTTCTTTTACAATTTGAGCACGTGAGGCGATATTCGGTGAAACATTTGTTATGATAGGCACCATGTACTAGACCGAATCTATATGAAGAGGTGACGAAAATGAATTTATTAATGGTAGGAGCAGGATCAATGAGCGAGGCCCTCGTCCGAGGTTGGATCGACTCCGGTCTTTCACCAGAGTCCATCACGATGACGAACCGGAGTGACCGGGCTCGATTGGACCAACTACACAACGAACTCGGCGTCCAAGTCGTTGAGGAAGAGGACGTGAACGCTTATGATATCGTCATCCTGGCGATGCAACCAGACGGTGTGCTCCCGTACGTGCGCTCGAAGACGTGGACGGCCCCACTTCTCGTCTCTGTCGCAGCCCATATCGAGCCGGCGGAACTCGAGGCCGCCTCAGGGCTTCCTGCCGTGTGCGCGATGCCGAACACGCCAGTCGCATTCCGAGACGGGATGACGGGCCTTTGGTTCGGACCGGAAACAGACGAGTCTGTGCGCGCGACAACGACCGCTCTTTTCGAACGGGTCGGGCGAACGGCCGTGACGGACGCAAAAACAATGTCTGCCTTCATGGCAGCAGCCGGATGTAGCCCAGCGTTCTTCTATGAAATCGTCGGATCGATGACACCGGTCTTGACCGACGCTGGATTTGACGAGGCGACGGCCCGACAAATCGTCGCCCAAGCGATGAAAGGATCTGCCGAGCTGTTACTTCACGAATCGCGTCAAACCGAAGAATTGATTGCGGACGTAGCCGCGCCAGGAGGTCCGACCGATCGTGGTGTCGGCGTACTGCGTGCTCGCGACTTGTCCGATGTCATGTCCTCGGCATTGCGTGAAAGTGCGAAAGAAGGTCATGAATCAGTCGACACAACGATCGACAGAGTGTAAGCGATGCTTACGCTCTTTTTTTGTTTGTAGACGATAAGCGTTCACAAAGTCGATACTTTTTCCCGACGCCGTGCATGATATGCTAGCAAATGAGAAGTATTATCATTTGACCAAATTGGAGAGATTTAAATGCGCTCATTGCTAGCCATGCCCTTGCATCAATCGGTAATCTTATCCGATATGACGAAGCTGGATGATCGACTACGACGCCGAATGATCGCCTTAGGTTTTTATGAGGGCTGTTCTGTCCAAGTCAAACGTCGGGCCATCTTTGCCGGTCCGCTCACCGTCGAACAAGTCGAGCACCAACAGATGATCGCGCTCCGTCGTTCGGACGCCGCCCAGATTGGAGTGATCGTTCCGTGACTCAAAGAATCGCACTCATCGGAAATCCAAACACCGGTAAAACGTCACTCTTCAACCGCTTGACCGGTTCTTCTGCCCATGTCGGGAACTGGTCGGGGGTGACGGTTGAACAGAAAGTTGGGACGTTACATGGACAAAATGGGCACTTGATCGACTTGCCCGGCATTTATGACTTAGACCCTTTGTCAGCGGATGAGGCAATCGTCGCCCGCTTTCTGTTGCAGGAGCCGTTCGATGGAATCATCAATATCATTGATGCCTCACAGTTTGAACGGAACTTGCAACTGACACTGCAACTTCTTGAAACGGGACACCCGTTACAAATCGGCTTGAACATGGTCGACGTCGCCAAAGGACGGGGGATCGATATCGATCTCACACATCTGCAACAATGTCTAGACGTGGACGTGTTCCCGCTCACCGCTCGGACAGGCGCCGGTTGCGAAGTCCTTCTGACTTCACTTCGGATGATGCCACGTGAGCCGTTCATCCTCGATTACGGGGTCGAGACCGAGCAAGCAATCCGACAAATTCTTGTTGCGACCGGCTTGTCGCCGGACGAGCGCTGGGTCGCCGTTCAATATTTGGCAGGAAATCGCGTCATCTCCAAGCATCTCGAAGCAACGACACCGACGGTCAGTGACATCCGAAAATCGCTTGAACAGGCGCTTGGACGTTTTGCCCACGCACAAATCACAGAGCGGAGACGTGAATGGGCCAAAGCGATTCGCCAGCAAGTCGTCAACCGTCAAAATACCATACGCGTCACGACGACCGACCGAATCGATGCTGTCGTCACCCACCCGGTTTTGGGACTACCGATCTTCTTTGCGGTGCTCTATAGTTTATTCCATGTCACGTTTAACTGGGTCGGGGCCCCATTGTCAGACATGTTCAATTTCTTTTTGTCAGGTCCGTTCACGTCAGCTATAAGCTCGGCGCTCCAAACGTTCGGTGCCTCCGCTTTCATTCAGGCGTTGCTGCTCGATGGGGTCATCGCCGGTGTCGGAGGGGTGCTCGTCTTTGTGCCGCAAATCTTCGTGCTCTTTTTCTTTATTTCATTGTTAGAAGACTCAGGGTATATGGCGCGTGTCGCCATCGTCATGGATCGCTTCATGCAACTCGTCGGGTTGAACGGTAAAAGTTTTATTCCGATGATCATCGGGTTCGGCTGTAACGTGCCTGGCATCATGGCTGCCCGTACAGTTGAAGAAGAGCGGGAACGCCTCGTCACCATCTTCATCTCACCGTTCATGTCATGTTCCGCGCGTCTCCCGATTTACGCCGTCTTCGCCGCTAGCTTCTTTGCGACTAACCAAGCGCTCGTCGTGCTGTCGTTGTATGTGCTTGGCATCACGCTCGCACTCATTGCCGCAAAAGTGTTCACTTCCGTATTGGCTACAGAGGATGACCATAGCCTCTTTCTCGTCGAACAACCTCCTTACCGTATCCCACAAGGGTTGACGCTTTGGCGCAGCACGTGGCAGAAAGCAAGAGGCTTCGTTCGAAAAGCAGGTACGTTCATCTTCGGTGGCTCTGTCTTCATTTGGCTCCTCGCTTATTCAGGTCCGAGCGGATTCGACGTTCCGATGAATGAAAGCTTTCTCGCCCTCATTGGTGGATCGATCGCCACGCTGCTCGCTCCATTAGGATTCGGAACATGGCAGGCAGGCGCTTCGCTTATCACCGGATTTTTAGCGAAAGAAGTCGTCGTCTCCACGATGGCCATCATTTACGCGGTCAGTGAGTCAGACCTTTCCACTTCATTATTGCCGCTGTTCACACCGCTCAGCGCGTACAGTTTCATGGCATTCGTACTTTTATACGTCCCTTGTCTCGCGACAATCGCTGTCATTCGTCGGGAAGTCGGCAGTGTTCGGCTCACATGGGTGGCCAGCCTATACGGACTCGGCGTCGCCTATGCCGTTTCATTCCTCATCTATCAATTCGGTCGTCTACTAGGCTTTGCATAACAAGGAGGAAAGCTTATGTATTTATTTGATTTATTAGTCGGTCTCACCGTCTTCGGTTACGCTTCCTATACGCTTTATCGCTTTACACAGAAGGCGAAATCCGGAAAGTGTGCCACATGCGAGTTGGAATCGACGTGTACGACGACTTGCGACGCCATCGACTGGGATGCCATCATCAAACAGGCGTTACAGTCCGATCGAACGAAATGACAAATAAAAACGGGCGAGCCGCGTTTGCGAGCTCGTCCGTTTTTTAAGGAACCATATGTAACACGGTCACGACAAGCGCCACCATCAAAATTCCGGGCAACAAGTTTGCCACTCGTATTCTCGTAATACCAGCCAAATTCAGGCCGATGGCGACGATCATGACGCCGCCGGTCGCCGTCATTTCCAAAATGAAGCTATCCATGAGCGTTTCCGGGATGAACTTCATGATTTGGATGGCGAGAAGCGCGATCGCCCCTTGATAGAGCAAGACCGGTACGGCCGAAAACATGACACCGATGCCAAGTGACGAAGCGAGGACGAGCGCCGTGAACCCATCAATCATCCCTTTCGTGTAAAGAACGTCATGATCGCCTCGAAGTCCACTGTCGAGCGCTCCGATGACCGCCATCGCCCCGATCACAAAAATGAGCGTCGCCGTGACAAACCCTTCTGCGATGCTCGATTTCCGGTTACCGCCGATTTTCCGCTCCAATTGATAGCCGATTTCGTTCAGCTTCTCATCAAGCTTCCACCACTCCCCGAGCGCTGCGCCCGCGACGAGACTCCCGATCACAATTAAAAAGTTCTCACTCTTCAGTCCCATTTGAACGCCGAGTAGCACGACGGCTAGTCCGATTGCGGCCGTGACCGTCTCTTTCATCCGTTCCGGGATCCGGTGGAACAGAAGACCGAACAACGTCCCGATGACGATCAATGCCGCGTTGACGAGCGTCCCTAACAACACCATCCTGCATTCCCCGTTTCTTTATGTATTGAAAGCAATATACCAACCCGTTCCATCGGATGTCAATTGAAAAAAGAACAAAAAAAAGAGCCACTTCTCGCAAGAAGTGGCTTCGCGGAAACCCACGTTCCTATGGGTTTCGCATCGGGTTTGGCACCCAAGTGATTCTGACTGGGCTCGAACCAGCGACCTCTACCCTGTCAAGGTAGCGCTCTCCCAGCTGAGCTACAGAATCAGGTCGTGTCCTCTCTTAAGGACACTATTAATATATCAAGAAACTAATGCGTTGGCAACTGTTTTTTAAAAGTTTTTTTATTTTTTTTAACGCGACATTTCTTGTCGTTGAATGTGACGGCAAAGCCGCTCTAAGTCACCCGCATATACCGATACGAGCATTCCCTCGTACTCCGTGTCCCGGTCCCAATGAAGTCCGTTCGCTTTCGCCACACGTTGCGATGGCACGTTGTCCGGGTGGATGAGCGAGATAATGTCTTTCTCCCCTTCCTCGAACGCATGTTGCATAAGGCGAGCCGCCGCTTCTCGACCGTAACCCATGTGCCAATGCTTCGGTGCCAACCAATAGCCGACTTCAAGTTCGATATTGCCGTCGAGCTCGTGTAACAACGTACCGGCATGGCCGATCGGCTCGTCACTTTCAAACGTCATCAACTTGAGTAACCCGGTCTGCCGTCCCGTCTTATAACGCGCCAACTGCCGCTCGAACCATTCGATCGTCTGCTCATCCGTATACGGTTTTCCGTCCGGGCTAATGAATCGCATCACCCGTGGATCTTGCAACAACGATTTGACGAAATAAAAGTCAGCAATCGTATATGGTTCAAGCCGTAAGCGCTCAGAGTGTAACTCGACATGCTTCATCGTTCCCGCCCCTTTCGTTCACAGTCTTTACTCATTAATTCCCGTTATCAAATAAATTCAATCCTGTTCAAGCGATAACTTTCAAGCCGACGACGCTGCCGATAATGAGCGTTAAAAAGAAAATTCGCCACCGGTCCGTCGATTCGTTCAAGTAGAGCATACCGAGGATGACCCCACCGGCCGCTCCAATGCCGACCCAAATCGAGTAGGCGAGTCCGAGCGGCAACGTCTCGAGAGAGCGGGACAATAAATAGAAACTGAGCGCGAACGTCACGATCGACAAGATCGACCACTTTAAGATTTGATAGCCTTTTGATTTTCCCATGAAAAAGACGGCAATCATCTCGGCCAGTCCCGCCCCTATTAAAAATGCCCAACTCATGCTGTCCCTCCTCCCGTCACTTGTTTCAATCCGATCACACCGACTAACAACGTTCCAATGAAGACGAGCTTCATGCCGGTGAGCACCTCGTCAAACAAAATATTCCCGACGAGCACTGTCCCGACCGCACCGATCCCCGTGAAGACGGCGTACCCCGTACCGGCCGGCAAAACCCGGAACGATAATGCCAACAATCCGAAACTGACAATCAACAAGACGATTGTAATCAATGTCGGTCCAAGAACGGTGAACCCGTTCGATAATTTCATCGTCGTCGCCCAGACGATCTCGAGCAGACCGGCGAGGACGAGCCACATCCATGCGAGTTGATCACGTTTCATGTCCACCCGACCCCTTTCTTGAAGATTTTAAAGGCGGCGCGTTGCCGGGCAACCCGGTTCGTCTCGAACGTGAAGAGAGAGACGAGCGCACCGTCTAAAAAGCAATAGTATGCGTGGTAAATGTCATCAAGTGACTGGTTTGGTAAATCACCTTGCTCCATGGCGAGACGAAACTGTTCTTTCTCGAACGCTTGGAGTTCTATCTCGACTGTTCCGAGTGTCGCCTCGATGAACGATCGTAACTCAGGTGGCGGCACGAGCAACATCCGTTTCGTCAGCATCCACGTTTCCTCTTCTTCAAAGAAACGAATGAGTGCCTTCACGATCGCCGCGATCCGCTCGAGCGGTGGAGCGTCGACCGACGCGTCACGCGCATCCATCCATGCCCGCTCATATCGTCCGGCCATCTGTTGTACGACTTGTTTGAATAGCTGTTCCTTTCCTTCGATATGCGCATAGAGTGACGCTTTTTTTATACCGACGTCCTCGGCGAGTGCGGCGAGCGACAGTCCTTCATATCCTTCAAGGGCAAAACGGCGCGTCGCCGCTTGCTCAATTCGTTGTTTCGTATTCATGTCTATTCGGCCTCCTAACTGCTCCCTTAACTTTACCTAACGAACGGTAGGTAGTCAAGTACGGCGATTGAATTTTTAATTGGAGACCTTCACAATATAGGAAGTGTATCGGAAAGGAAGGTTGTTTATGATTGAACAGTTCAGCTTCACAATCCCGACGGATCGTCGTGGTCAAAAACGTATCATCTCCATATATCGTCCTGACTTTGTGACGGCGCAACATCCGCTCCCTGTCCTTTATATGCATGACGGACAAAATGTGTTCGACTCGAAGACAAAATCCAGTTGGGGCATCGACCGCCACATTGAAGATTTGCACTTGCCGCTCATGGTCGTCGCCGTCTCGAGTCCTCCGGATTGGCTGGACCGTTATGATGACTATTCTTTTTACGAGGATGACATGCTCTATCGGCGCATCGGACCTGAACTCGCAAAGACGAGACCGACGCTCGGCGGCCGTGGACGCCTCTATACGGATTGGCTCATGCACGAGTTGAAACCATGGGTCGACGCTCGTTACGCGACCGACCCGGATGATGTCGGGGTGATGGGCAGTTCGATGGGCGGAGTCATCTCTTTATACATGATGGCGACCTATCCGTCGATTCGTCGAGTCGGCTCGCTGTCAACGGCTGCCTGGTCAAACCTCGACCCGCTCGTCCGCGAACTGACACAAGCCGACTTGTCGGCGCGCCTGTATCTGGATATCGGTACGAACGAGACGAGTGGTCCAATCACACCGGAAGACTATCTATATACGAACGCCAAGCTCGTCGAGGCGTTGGCAAGGACCGGCATCGCATTCCGTTACGAGGTCGAACCTGACGCCACCCACCACGAGTCGGCTTGGCGGCGGCGCTTGCCGAACGCACTCGCCTATCTGTACGACCGTACTTAAAAAAGGGAGGCAGCGTCCGCTGTCTCCCCATTCATCCGCCTCCATGATGTTCAGCCAAGTAGAGCGGTCCGACTTTCCGGACGAAGTAGCTCTCGAGTCGGCCTTGTGTCGCGCGCTCCACCGGTGGCTCCGTCAACGTATAAATCTTCCCGCCCCGCTCTTCGAACGCATCCCGCTCTAGCTCGTTACGGGCATCGTCCTCGACGATTGGCGACGTCAAGGCTGCAATCGGATGACCCATCAAACAGACGTACGTCCGGAGGGCCGCATGCGGCGTCGCATGTAACGCGAGCAAAATGAGACAAGTCACACTGATTGAAATCAATCTTTTTTTCACGGGCACACCCCTTTACTCATTCGTTCCTATAACATAGTTCGGGCACCGCTCTTCTTTTTCCTTCATGCAAAAAAGAGACGAACCCTAAGTGGATTCGTCTCTCCTTCCTTTAGATGACCCAGTTGCCGGCACGCATGATCGCTTCGCGCGAGCCGTCTTCAAGTTCACCATCGATATCCATATCGGCTGAGCCGATCATGAAATCGACGTGTGTCATCGAGTCGTTCGCCCCGTTCTCGGCGAGCTCTTCGGCTGACATCAATGGACCGCCCTCGAGACACGTCGAATAAGCACGTCCGAGCGCCAAGTGACACGAGGCGTTCTCATCAAAGAGCGTGTTGTAGAAGAGAAGGCCTGAGTTCGAGATTGGCGAGTCGTCCGGAACGAGCGCGACTTCGCCGATTCGGCGCGCCCCTTCGTCGAGGTTGAGCAACTCATCGAGTGCGGCTTGTCCTTGTTTCGCTTCCGCCTTCACGACTTTTCCGCCTTCGAACCAAAGCGTGAACTCATCAATCAAGTTCCCGCTATAGCTGAGCGGTTTCGTGCTCGACACATGTCCTTCGACCGCATCTTTATCAGCAAGCGTGAACACTTCCTCGGTCGGCATGTTGGCGATGAAGTCGACACCGTCCGTGTTCGGGCCTCCGCCGCCTAAGAAGACGTGTTTCTTCGGAAGACCGATTGTCAACTCTGTGCCTGGCGCTTTGTAGTGGAGTTTCGCATATTTTTTCTCTGTCAATAGCTGTGCCCGGGACCGAAGCGCTTGGTCATGTTCATCCCAAGCGGCGACGACATCGTCTTGGTCCATCCGTGTTGCGGCGAAAATAGCCCGCCATAACGCCGGAACGGCATCCTCACGATCCGGGAACACTTTCTTCGCCCACGCCTCAGAGGCACCGGCAATGATCGACCAGCTGACGTTGTCGCTCATGACGTACTTGCGCCACTTCGCGAGCGCCACACCGGCTGCCCGGTTCGAATCAGCAATCCGTGAGGACTCGACACCGTTTAACGCGTCTGGGTCGTCGCTGACAATTGATAGGAACGCCGTCTTTTCTTCAGCAAGCTGCTCGAAACGCGCTTTCAACCATTCTGGAAACTCTTTAAACGAGTCGTGCGGTGCATCGAAGTAGCGGATTTTCGTCGACTCCTCGTCGCTCCAGTTGACGAAGACTTGTTTCGCACCGGCCGCATAAGCCGCTTTCACGACTTGACGGACGAGCGGGGCTTGGCTGATGTCCGCGCGGACTTCAAGCTGTTGACCCGGTTGGATGTTGACACCTTTTTTGACGGCGAGTTCCGCATAGCGGGCAAACTCTGCCTCAGTCGGTAACGTTTGAGTAGACATATGTACAGTTCCTCCTTTGTTCGTTCTATATCATTTTCTTAAATTTTCGGAAAAGTTGCAACCAAATCGCAAAAACGGGCATATTAGTAGATGTAAAGAGAAGGAGGAATTCATATGTCAGATTGGAAAACGACGTATACCCATTTTTTAGACACGGCAAAAGAAGAGTACGCCGGCAACGAACAACGCGGTGACCTGCTCGTTCAAGGCGAACTCGCCTTAGCCAAAGTGACGGTCGATGTCGCTTCAAATGAAATCAGCAATATCGAGCGCGAGGAAGAGCTCACGCTGTACTTCCAAATGAAACAGTTGCTCAACATGTTGCGCGCCATCTATAATGACCAGTTCGAAATGCAACCGGAAAAAGAAGACGCGCTCGTCGCGGCCGTCCTCTACTTCGTCTCACCGTTTGATGCCATTCCTGATGATGCGCCGCTCGGATTGTTTGATGACGCCCAAGTGATCGACTACGTACATGAACAACTCGCTAGCGATATCGACCGCTTTCACCACGCATTGTAAGCAATCGCCCTTGAAATTCGACCCGGGTCGGAGTACGCTTGCTTGAGAACTATGTCAAAGGGGGCGTATGGCGCCTAGCCAATCTATATGTACGCAAAATCACGAAAACGAATCGCCGTCGAAACGGTATTGTTCATTATCGCCGGAACGATTCTCCAATCTATTTTCGTCAGTTTGCTCCTTAAGCCGAACGAAATCGGCTCTGGAGGAATCGTCGGAATCACGCTTATTATCAATGAACTGTTCGGGACGCCAATCGGTCTCAGCCAGTTAGTGTTAAACATCCCGCTCTTTATCGTCGGGATCAAGTTTTTAGGAAAGCGGTTCATCTTGATGACCGGGATCGTCGTCGTCTTGTCCTCTATCTTGATCGATGCGTTACCGGTGCTCGTACCGCCGACGCCGCTCGACGACCCGCTCGTCGCCTCCGTATTCAGTGGAATTGTTTCCGGACTCGGCCTGGCGCTCCTATTGTTCGCCGGCGCCTCGACAGGCGGACTCGATATTCTCGGAAAAGTCATCTATTCGACGAACCGAAATTTGTCGCTCCCTAAAATCTTTTTGACACAAGACATCATCGTCTACATTCTCGTGTTCATCACGTTTGACATCAAGGCGGTCATGTACGCGCTCGTGCTCAGTTTCGTTCGTTCGCGCACCTTGTTGACGATCCACCGCTTCTTCTCGGCCCAAAAGCAGTGCTTTATCATCTGTAAAAAAGCCGATGAGATCAACTTGGTCATCAAGCAGAACTTGAAGCGCGGCGTCACGATCATGGACGCGACAGGCGGCTATTCGAACGACTCGAAGAAGATGTTGTACGTCGTCGTCCAAAACAACGAGATTCCAAAGCTTCGTCAAATCGTCTCCGATATCGATTCGGAAGCGTTCGTCACCGTCTCAGAAATCGATTCGGTCGTCGGAAATTTCAAAGAACATTCTTATACACTTTAATCGACAGCAACTTGCTGTCGATTTTTTGTGTAACAAACGCTCCAACGTTCCGATAATACGAATGAGCCTATTAGACATATACAGAAGGAGGTGCATGAGTTGTCTAGCCACTCCTTGCGCCAATCAGTCCCCGCCCTGCTCGTCGGGACATTTGCTCTCGGACTGTTATTGATTGTTTTCAGCCCTTATGGGTTACGTGAGACGAGTCTGTTCATCTACTTCATGACGATCACACTCATCGCGACCGCTATTAGCGGCTACGCCGTTTACCGCCATCAGGGCATGCGACGCTACATTCATTTGTTGATCAGCGCCGGCAACCTTTGTTTCATCGCTTACTTAGTCGTGCATCGCTACTACACGACCGTACCCGGTGACATGATGATGTTCATTCAAAACTTTTTCTATTTGATCATGGCACTCATCGTCATCACCCAGTCCATTGAGATCCGCACGCTGAAACTGCGGACGTTCGACGTGTTCGCCTTACTCAGCTTCCTGCTCATCGGCGCATTGCACATTTTCTTCTACTCAGCCCGTGGCGAACAATACGTCGCCAGTTTGAACGGTTTCGAAGAACAAATGGTGCTCGTCAGCCTCTACATGGTGCTCGGGTTTTTGTATTTAAACCGAATCGTCACCTCGGGCCAAACGTTCCGGGTGATGCTCTTGATCGGGATACTTGGTTTCACGACCGCCTCGATTATGAACCAGTTGAACGGGTTTGCCGGTGTCGGTCATGACCTCGTCCATCTGCTTCAAGTGAGTAGCATCTTCCTCATCTCAGTCAGCTTCTTGTTCGATGAAGCTGCGGAAGACGTCCTCGCCCATGACTCCGTGTTCGATTACGTCATTTACAGTTCGGTCGTCATGTTGTTCATGCTCGCATCCGACCGTCTGCTCGGCACGTCCGTTCTAGACTCGATGATCGCGAACGCGGTCTTGCTGTTACTCATCCGACAGTTCGTCGTCGCCAAACAAAACGCCTTGATCAGTCAACGCTTACATACGGTCAATACGGATCTCGAAGTCGCGGTGACGACGAAAGCGCACGAACTTGAGATTCGGGAACAACAATATCGGTCACTGTTCGCCTATCACGCGGAACCGATTTTCTTGTTCGACTTGCACGGGGAAGTTCTATCCGTCAACGAAGCCGGTAGTTCGGTGCTCGGACACGATGCCGAGATGTTGGTCGGTTCTAACATTTTAGACATTATCGAACAGAAAGATCGCGCCGCCTATGCGACCGTGCTCCACGACCTAACGACAGGCCGTCCCGAGACACTCGAGGTCGATGTCATGACCGATGATGGGACGAAACGTGTCTGGCAATTGATGAACATCCCGATGATCATTGATGGTGAAGTCGAAGGAATTTACGCCATCGTCAAAGATGTCACGCAAATGATCGCGCAACAAGAACAAATCTTATACCAAGCGAACCATGACAGCTTGACGGGGTTACATAACCGCTACGCCCTGCAAGAACAGATTGAACGACTCATTGAAGATGGCCGACCGTTCACGCTCATGTTCTCCGACCTTGACGGATTCAAAGAGATCAATGACCAGTTCGGACATCATATGGGCGACCAGCTGTTGCAACATATCGGCAAGCGTCTGCGCAGTGCGCTGTTGCCGAACGAGTACGCCGGCCGCCTCGGCGGGGACGAGTTCATCGTCGTCGCTGAGCACGGTGATGACGAAATTCTCATTGAACGGCTCCGCCGTCTCGTCTATCGCCCTCCATACTTCATGGCCGGTACGCTCGTCGAGATTCACGCCTCGATTGGAATCGTTCGGTATCCCGAACACGGGGCGACGCTCAAACATCTGCTCTCAAACGCCGACCTCGCCATGTACAAGGCGAAAGAAAAAGGACGGGATGAGACGGTGCTGTTCGCCCCTGAACTACGCGAAGACAAGGAAGAACGGAAACTGTTGATGGAAGGGCTTGACACCGCTCTCGAAAAAGGCGAGATTTCGTTATATCTTCAACCACAAGTCGACGCCTCGACGAAAGCAATCATCGGTGCTGAAGCGCTCATGCGCTGGCAACGAGACGGCAAGTTCGTCCCGCCGAGCGAGTTCATCCCGATCGCCGAGGAGACCGGACACATCCAAGACCTTGGTCGCTGGATGATTCACGAGACGTTCCAACTCATGTACGCGTTTGAACAAGGGGAAATCGACCTGCCGAAACTATCGGTCAACTTATCGGTCCGCCAGTTGTTCGATGAGCACTTGATCGAGTACTTGACGACGTTGTTCGACCGGTTCCCGATTGAGCCGAGCCGATTGAACTTCGAGTTGACCGAAACGGTCGCGGCCCATCATTCCGAGCGCGTCTTAAACCGCATTCTCGAATTGAAAGCACTCGGTATCAAGCTGTCCATCGATGACTTCGGGACGGGATATAGCTCACTCGCCTACCTCGTCCGGTACCCGATTGACGAGTTGAAGATCCCGCGTGAATTCACGATGCAACTCGAAGAGAACCGAGAGTATCAGACCGTCACCGCGACGATTGTAGCGATGGCCCGCCAACTTGGCATGGCGCTCGTCGCCGAAGGAGTCGAAACCGAGTATCAAGAGACGTTTTTGCGTCGCATCGGGTGTGACTCGATGCAAGGCTATCGTTATGCCAAACCGATGCCGCTTGACGAGTTCGTCATCTTTTACATGAAACAACGACAATAGAAAACGCCTCGGACCGAGAACCGGTCCGAGGCGTTTTACATTATTTCATCTCATACACTTTCACTTCACCTGGTTTCAAATCGATCCACAGGTCCCAGTTTTCATCGAAACGATGCTCCGCATACGGCCACGAGTTCGGTGAGTACACCATCTCGGCGAAGCGGCTCGCGTTCCAGTTGCGGCGACGAACGCCGTCGAGCGGGACCGTCCCTTGTAACGAGTGATGCATGTCCGTGTTTGCGACGATGATGAGCGTCTCGTTCGTGTCCGGCCGTAGCCAGGCGAGACCGATGAATGGAGCGTCCATGTACGGCATCGTCAGCGGCTCGAAATGGCTCGGGTTGACGAGCACATCGAGCCATCGGCGACGAATGCCGGCCACTTGATGCATGAGTTCGATCATCTCGTTCCGTTCCGGGTGATCCCAATGGAACTGATAGGCGTCAAAGAACGCGAGCTTCCCGAAATAAGGGTCGGTCGGGAAGAGCTGATACGCTTCTTCCGGACGACAGTCGAGTCCGGTGTTCATCGGTTGTGTCTCGTACAGTTCGAGTCCCGAATTTGTCATCGGCACCCCATTCGGCATGAACCCGTTCAAGACGGTGAGCAATCGGCTCGCTTGACGGCCTCCTTCACGGGTCGCGATGCGACGCGTGTCCGCGGTCTCACCGGCAGCGAATACCGGAAGCGGCAAGAAACGAGAGTCATAAATGAACTGATGTGTGTCATGCGTATCAAACCGAGGCTCTTTATAGAATCCGTATCCGATGATCATGTTGTAGCCGGCGTCACGCGCTGCCCAGGCCCCTACTTCGATCAACTCCTCGGCGATAAAGCTGAAGTTCGAGTCGAGCGCCCGTGGTTCCGTCAAAATCCGTTGTGCCAGATCGACCGGTAAGGCGTGGCCCATGTCGATTCGGGCACCGTCAATCCCGTATTCCCGCTGATAATGCGGAATGATGTCAGCGAGCATCGCCCAGAGCGGTTCGTTGATTTGCTCACCTCGGAACTGGTTCGACTTAATCGAATCGAACAAAATGTATGGCGCCAAGTTCGCTTCGTTCACATAAGGCGCGGCCGCTGTCGGATGGTCGAGGAACAAACGGAAGTACGTGACGTCAGACCACGGCGGTTGCGGGTCGTTGATGCAGTCAGAGAACGCCGGGGCGGTCGTCAACCCGAATTCGCGTTCGATGACGGCGAGCAAGTTTTCTTCCGGGTGCTCCGTCACATACGTCTTCACGTCTTCCCACTTCTTCGCATCGACGAGGTTCGGGGCCATCGAGAAGCGACGCAAGTGGTGCCACACGTCTTCTGATCCGTAAATCATCGGTAAAAATGCGTACTCCGGTTTCACGTTCTCCCCGATTCCTGGGACGTGAGGCGGATGATAGTGATCGAGCTCCGTCACCGGAATCCAATAAAACCATTCCGGGTTCTCGAGAATCAATCGGTTGTCCCGGGCACACGTTCGCGGGATCACGTCGATGACGACACGAATCCCGACCATGTGACATGCTTCGACGAAGGCGGCGAACTCTTCTTCGACCGTCAACCCATCTCCCGTGAGCGTCTCTTTTAACTCTTCATCGATTGCGAAGAAGTCTTGGACAGCGTACGGTGAGCCGAACTCCCCTTTTTTGTTCTTATGGCTATGTTGCGAAATCGGTAACAAGAATAACGTATCGATGCCCATGTACAACAAGTGCGGCAGCAGAGCGAGCGTCTTCACAAACGTCCCCGTGTCTTTCATCCCTTGTGAATTCTCCATCTCGACATAGCCGGAGCCATCATGGTCCCACGATGTCGACGTCCGGACTTGCATCGAGTAGACCGAAGCGCGTTTGATCCAATCGCCACCCGTCTGTAAGTGGCCGTCAGCTTTTGCGACAGACTGATGATAGTCCCGTCCGTCAACGTTATGCGGGAGGATGCCTTTCTCAATCGTTTCAATCAAGAAGTCGTACGGATTGACCCGTTCGACGCCGTCACGGACCGGTTCGGACGAAAATCGCATCCGATTCCATAAGGTTGGGATTTCATAGTGCAGGTCGGTCCGTTTTGTTTTTAAGACTTGATGTAACTTTTTTAACGACGAGTTCTCTGGCATAGTTATTCTCCTTATGATTGAAATCGTACCTCTTCACAATTGTAAACGATAACAGGGCACGGCTTCTTGTCTTTTTATACATTTACCCGTTTTTTTCCTTTTCCAAAAAAATATTTTGTGCCGAATGAGACAAAATATTGTACGATGGTCATCAGAAGGGAGGGAATGATCATGTTTCAGCGCAAATGGCTCGCCCTTTTCGGTGCTTTAGCCGTCTTGCTCGTGCTCGTCATCGCCAGTTTCATCGTTCAGTTACGGAACACGAACGAACGGATTGAGGCGATACATGGAGAACGACTCGATTCGTATCAAGCAATCGAAGAGATCATGTATTACAATCTCGAGCGGGCCAACGCCATCCGTGGTCTTCTCGCCTACAACGACCGACGCTTCTTAGAAGCTTATTACAGCATGTCCCAACGAGCGAAAGAGTTGAAAGCTTCCATCGCCAGCGACCCGAACACACCGAGCTCACTTCTCGACTTGTTGTATCGCGACGGGATTTGGGAACAAGAAGCCGACCGAGTTCTCGTCATTTACGAAACTGGTGATATCGACGAAGCGACCGCCGTGGCCGAGACGATGACCGATCAACGTCAGACCATCCTCGAAGATCTGCGTTCACTTAAAAAGATGCAATACAATGACATCCGTAAGCAGTTGACAGCGACACAACGAGAAATCGACCTCGCTATCCAAGTGCTCTTATCGCTTTCGATTTTACTCGTCGCCACGTTCATCATCCTTTTGTTTTTAATGTTCAAACCACGAAAAAAGACCGATCATTAATGACCGGCCCTTACGCCTCAAGCCTGCTTGAGGCTTTTTTTCGTCCCACGGATCAAACGGGTCGCGTTCCCGATGGCGAGCAAGGCGACGCCGACGTCGGCGAAGACGGCCTCCCACATCGAGGCGATACCAAGGACGCCGAGAACGAGGAACAATGCTTTCATCCCAAATGCGAACGCGATATTTTGCCAAACGATCCGCTTCGTCCGTTTGCCGAGGTCGATGGCGGCAACGATGTCGCTCGGGGCGTCGTTCATGAGGACGACGTCTGCAGCTGTGACAGCCGCGTCACTGCCGATGCCCCCCATCACGAGTCCGAGGTCGGCCCGCGCGAGTGCGGCCGCATCATTCAACCCGTCGCCGACGAAAGCGACTTTTCCGTGTCGAACCAATCGTTCGACCTCCTCGACTTTTTGATGGGGCAGGAGTTCGCTCTTCACGTCGTCAATCCCGAGATCTTGACCGACCTTGGCGGCGACCGCCGCCCGGTCCCCCGTCAACATGACGGTTCGATACCCGTGTCGCTTCAAGGAAGTGACCGCCTCGGTCGCGTCTTGCTTCACCGTGTCCATCAGCTCGATCCGCCCGAGCCATCGGTCGTTTTTCACTACGTGAACGTTCGTCCCGACTCTTGCCTCGGTCACTGCATGGCCTAGTTTTTCCATGTAGCGGGCACTGCCGACATAAATTCGATCCGTTCCGTCAAGCGCCATAAGGCCGTACCCCGGCTCTTCTCGCACATCAGAAAATGCCGTCGCCTCACCTGCTCGCGCCACAATCGCTACGGCGAGAGGGTGAGTCGAGGCGATCTCGACTCGGGCCGCGAGCTTTAATAACGCTTCTTCTGACGTTTGTCCGTTCGTTTCAACTGCAGTCACATCAAAACGTCCCGTCGTGAGCGTGCCGGTCTTATCGAACACAATCGTGTCGACTTCGGCGAGTGTGTCTAAATATTCTCCACCTTTCACCAAAATGCCTCGTCGTGAACCTGCACCGATGCCGCCGAAATACCCGAGCGGAATCGAGATGACGAGGGCGCACGGACAGCTGATCACGAGAAAGATCAGGGCGCGATATACCCATTCTTCTAAATCACCGACGAAAAGTGGCGGTACGAACGCGACGACAGTTGCCAATCCGACAACAATCGGCGTATACACTTTAGCGAGACGCGTGATCATCTGCTCCGTCTTCGCCTTGTTCGCACTCGCCTGTTCAACGAGCGCAATCATTTTTTGCAGGCTCGAATCGTTCGCCGGTCGCTCCACCTCGACCTCAAGGCGCCCATCGAGGTTCAACATTCCGGCGAGCACGGCATCCCCCGGACCAGTTTGGCGGGGAAGTGATTCTCCTGTAAGTGACGCCGTGTCGAGTGAACTCGCTCCTGTCACAATTCTCCCATCCATCGGCACGTGTTCCCCTGCCCGGACGACGATGATGGCACCGATCTCGACGTCTTCTGGTCGGTGCTCGATTTCTGATCCTTCGACGAGAACCCTTGCCTTCGTCGGTTTCATGTTCAACAGCGACTGGATGGAGCGGCGCGAAGCTCTCACGGCCCGACCTTGGACATACTCACCGAGTTGATAAAATAACATGACCGCTACCGCTTCCGGATATTCGGCAATCGCGAACGCACCGAGCGTCGCGACGGTCATGAGAAACTTTTCATCAAACCACTCGCGGGCCCAGATATTACGCCCCGCCGTATACACCACGTCGTATCCGGCAATCACATAGGCGAGGACGTAAAAGAAGAGCGAGTCGGTAAACAAGCCGAGACCGAGCAAGACGAGAGCGATACCAAAGCGCCAAAGCAATCGGTCCGCTTTCGTGTCCGCGTCGTCTTTACGGACGAAATGGGCACCCGGTTCGATCCGCTCCATCGTCGCCTCGATCGAACGAAGCATCGCTTCACGATCGGACGGCCCGACCCACTCGATCACCATTTGGCTCGTGGCAAAGTCGATGCGACACGACGTGACGCCGTCTTGCTCTGTGACGCGACGCTCGATCTTCGCTGCACAGTTCGTACAGGTGATCCCTTCGACCGGCAAGACATCTCGTTTTTCCATCGTATCCCCCCTCATTCAAACACTCATTTGAATATATGATAACGTGCCCGCTCCCATATCGCAACACAAAAAAAGCGTCTCCCGCAACGCAGCGGTAGACACTCATGATTCGGTCGGTCGTTGTTCAGCACTATGGGCCATCGCAATCTCGACGAGACGACGGACATGGTCGTCATCGAGCGAATAGTAGACGACTTTCCCGTCTTTCCGATATTTGACGAGCCCTTGCTCAAGCAACGTCCGGAGGTGATGGGACGCCGTCGCATTCGAGTGACCGATGACGGCCGCCACGTCACAAACGCATAATTCCGCTTCAAGCGTCAACACGTACAGCACTTTCAAGCGTGTCGGATCGGCGAACGCTTTGAACAAACGGCTGACTCGATTCGCATCCAATTCAACGAGAGACGCTTGTAAAACCGCCACGTCTTCGCTTTGAATCGCTATCGTTTCACATTGGGGTACCTTCACCTGTCTCACCTCATTTCTCATTACGTATAGTTTATCAAACCTTTACCGGAAAATCTGTTATATATTATTATTGACTTGTTAACCTCTGTTATAATACAATCAATACAACGAATAACGAATCCATATATTTGAAGGAGGAGTCTCAACATGAACGAATGGGCAAGCCGACTCGAGTCGTCAGTTGAATTTTATCGCAAGTTACCGGATAAGACGTGTCAAGAATGCGGGAAACATATGGATGAACAGTGCGAATCATACGAGAATACATGCGCATCGTGCGCAGAAAAACTTCAAGTCACCGAATAAAGCAATCCCCTCGGAACAATTTTCCGAGGGGATTGTTTTTATCCAACATGGTAGCCGATATAGGCGGCAATCAAACCAAATACATAAGTCACTAATAAGTATAGGCCGAATCGAAGCCAATCTTTCGTCACGAACCGCATCACTTCAAGCTTGAACGTCGAGAACGTCGTGAACGACCCAAGGAATCCGACGCCGATCCCGAGTAGCAGTTGATGACTCACCTCAGCCGCATATAAGTAACCGAGCCAAAACGATCCCGTCACGTTCACGAACAGCGTCGCCCAAGGGAAGACCGACGTCGTCCAAACTTTGACGAGCTGACCGATTCCAAAGCGGGCCATCGCCCCAAAAAAGGCACCGACCATCACTGTAACAATCATCATCACGCCTCCCCCTTTCGCTTCGCGAAACGAAGGAATCGTTTATTGCCCAATTTATACCCTAACCACGAACTCAACAGACCGAGTACGATGCTCAGCGTCACATATGCGAGCGCCCCCGACAGGTTCCCTGTCTCGATCATCACGATCGTCTCGACGCTGAACGTCGAGAACGTCGTGAACGACCCAATAAATCCGGTACCGATCGCCGTGACGACCATCGGCGAGAGCCGTCCGGTCCGAAACAAGTAGTGGGTGAGCCAGCCGAGCATAAAACTTCCAATCAAGTTGACTGCAAGCGTCTCGAACGGGAACGTCCCGCCATAGAAATTATGGACCCCGACCCCGATTTCGTAACGTAAAAGCGCGCCGAACGCACCGGCTAGCCCGACATAAATATAGAGCATGCCTGTTTCCTCCCTAACGAAAACACCTGCCGGGCAATACATGCGGCAGGTGTCGGATTGCTTCTTAAATTATAACAAATCGTGTGCGGTTATGAAATAGGCGTCGGTGCGAACACAGCCGCAATCGCCTCGAACGCTTCGTCGAGCTCTTCTTTCGTGATGACGAGCGGAGGCGCGAGGCGGATGACCGTTTCGTGTGTCTCTTTACAAAGCAAGCCCCGCTCTTTGAGCGCCTCACAGTAAGGACGAGCGGCTTCCGTCAACTCGATGCCGATGAACAGTCCGCGCCCGCGCACTTCTTGGATGAGCGGATTGTCGATCGACTTGATCCGGTCCATGAAGTATGTCCCAAGCTCGAGCGAGCGCTCAGGGAGCTTCTCTTCTTCGAGCACTTCGAGCGCCGCAATCGAGACGGCCGCTGCGAGCGGATTCCCGCCGAAAGTCGAACCGTGCGACCCTGGGTTGAACACGCTGAGTACGTCTTCATTGGCTGCCACGCAAGAAACCGGGAACACCCCGCCTCCGAGCGCTTTTCCGAGAATATACATGTCCGGTTCGACGTCTTCCCATTCGATGGCGAACCATTTCCCCGATCGTCCAAGACCCGATTGAATCTCATCGGCGACGAACAAGACGTTGTGCTCGCGGCATAATTCGCTCGCCCGTTTCAAATAGCCTGCCGGCGGAATGATGATACCGGCTTCCCCTTGGATCGGCTCGACGATGAACGCCGCCGTGTTTTCTGTGATGGCCGCTTCGAACGCGTCGATATCACCGTACGGCACGACTTTGAATCCAGGTAAGAGCGGTCCAAAGCCACGTTGATATTCTGCTTCCGTCGACATCGACACGGCCGCCATCGTGCGTCCGTGGAAGTTGCCCGAGCAGACGATGATCTCGGCTTGGCCTGGAATGTTCTTCACTTCATACGCCCAACGACGTGACGCCTTCACCGCCGTCTCGACCGCTTCGGCACCCGTATTCATCGGCAACACCATCTGTTTATTTGTAAGCGTTGCCACTTTTTTGTAGAAGCGACCGAGCTGATCGTTATAAAACGCGCGTGACGTCAACGTGATCTTATCCGCTTGTTCTTTTAGCGCTTGAATGATTTTCGGATGACAATGCCCCTGGTTGACAGCCGAATATGCACTCAACATATCCATGTAGCGATTCCCTTCAGGATCGGTGACCCAAATCCCTTTCGCCTCCGAGATCACGATTGGAAGTGGATGATAGTTGTGCGCCCCGAACTTCTCTGTCAATTCAATCACATCTTGTGTTTTTGACATTTGATTTCCCCCTTATTCTAAAAAGTCGATCTTACTCTTTCAGTATATGATGACCGTCTTTCTTTTGACAACGACGAACTTGACCATTCCTAGGGTTGGGAAAATAAGGTACACTGAACGTAGACTATGACTTATTCGACGTAGATTGGAGGAATTCGTGTGGCATCATTGCGTGACTTGCCGATTGACGCGTTCATCGACGCCTTGTCAATCCCATGCTGTTATATCGACCTCGACGGCGACGTCCTCTTATGGAACGGACATGCGACAGCGCTATTCGGATGGGAGCGTGACGAGGTGCTCCACCAAGCGTTGCCTGTCGTCGAACATTTAGAAAGCGCGCTCGAGACGTGGTCACCGCTACTCCTTCAATACCCGTTCTCGACGACGGCGATGACGCCGTTTCAACATAAAGACGGTTCGCTCGTCTATGCGACCGCCTATTTGCAATCATTCGCCATCCACGACTTTAACGGCTATTTTCTCGCGTTCTTACCGAAAGGGTTCGGTCCGCTCATCAGCACCGAACAATTTAATCTATTACACCATTTCCAATCGATGATCGAGCAGTCGACATACTATTTGTCGGCGAACGCAGAAGGGGTGATCCACGAGATCAACCCGATGCTATGTGAACTGATCGGTGCACCGAACCATCGCTTCATTGGCCAAAACTGGTTTGAACTGATTCATCCGGTATACAAACATAATCCGATCGCCGATACGGTGCGCCACGCCCTTGTATCCGACCGCATTTGGAACGGTGAAATGCCGATCTATTCGAAGCGGCATGCGACGAACGTCTGTTGGCTCAACTTGACGGTCGTTCCGATCTTGAGCGAGGACGGCGACGTCCTTCAGTATACGGCGTTCGGCTTTGACGTCTCTGATAAGAAGCGGCTCGAGCGTGAAGTCGAATACTTGGCGTACTACAACGACTTGACCGGTCTGTTGAATAAGAAAGGTTGGTTACGCGAATACAGAGACATCCTGCAATCGACCGATCAAACAGAAGGGCTTGTCCATATCGCTTTATTTGATATCGACCGGTTCAAAATTATTAACGAGTCGTTCGGCTCACGCGTCGGCAACGAGCTGTTGCTCCAAATCAAGGAACGGGCTGCCCGTTACTTACCTGAATCAAGTGTCATGTTCCACCCTTCCGGCGGTCTGTTCGGTGTCCTATTCTTAGAACAATCGAAAGAAGAAGTGTTCCAATTGCTTCGTCAATTGCAGTACGAGTTGCAGCGACCGTTCCGGATTTATCACCATTCGATCATGTTGTCGATTTCCATCGGCTGCGTCTTCTATCCGTCCGCGACGAACTCGTTAGAAGAACTGTACACTCGGGCGGAGAGCGCCCTGTTCAAAGGAAAACGGATCGGGGTCGGGACGATTCAATTCGTCACGAAAGACATGGATGACGCCTTCTCGCGGCAAATCCATATCGAGAAAGCACTGTATAAAGCGCTCGAAGAGAAACACTTCTATCTCGAGTACCAACCGAAATACGAGTTGAAGGCGGACCGGCTCATCGGGTTCGAGGCGCTGCTTCGATGGCATCACGACGAGCTCGGTCAAATCCCGCCTTCGGAATTCATCCCGCTCGCCGAAGAGATGGCGCTCATCGTCCCGATCAACAACTGGGTCATCCTTGAGGCGGCAAAACAGTTGAAGGCGTGGCAACCGCTCGTCGATCAACCGCTGTCGATGGCGGTCAACATCTCGCCGAACCAGTTCCGGAGTGAGAGTTTCATCAATACGTTGCGAAATATTAAACAGCAGCTCAATTTAAATCCGAGCGACGTGATCCTCGAGATCACGGAAAGTCTTGTCATGCAACAGACAGAAGAAATCATCGCCCGGATGAATCAAATCAAACGTCTCGATTATCGTTTATCGATTGACGACTTCGGGACAGGATTCTCGTCACTTCAATATTTGAAGTCGTTCCCTGTCGACGAGCTGAAGATTGATAAAGTCTTTTTAGATGACTGGCTCACATCGAAGTCGCACTTGCTCGACGTCATCGTCCATCTCGGGAAGAGCTTGAACCTCCACGTCGTCGCCGAAGGTGTCGAGGACCAGGAGATGCTCGACCACTTAAAAACGACCGACTGCGACTCGTTCCAAGGTTTTTTATACGCCAAACCGATGTCGCCGCATCGAATCGTCCATATGCTCACGAATCAAGTCGATAACAAAAAGCACTGACCTCGCGGGTCAGTGCTTTTTCGTTATAGTGTGATCGATGCCGTCACGAGTCCGTATACCCCGTACGTCGCCGCGAGCAAAATCAGCACTGCAATCGCATATTGAAGCCGACTGAGAAACGGCCGTCCTTGCTCCCGTTCCGCCACCATGAACACGAAAATGCCTGGCGCATATAAAATCATCGCAATGAGCATGTATTCAAGCCCTGAAGCGTATAATAACCATCCGGCGTACATGGAAGCGATGCTAGACACTACGAGCATCCTCCGCGAGTTCGTCCGTCTCGCCTCTTTTAAACCGAATAAGGCCGAGAAGAAATACGGGACGAGCGCCGCGATTCCGGCGATGCTCGAGAGGACCAAATACGTCTGCTCCGAGAACAAGGCGATGACCGTGACGACTTGAGTGAACGCTTGTGTGACGAACAGCGCGTTCACCGGCGTCTCATTTTCATTTAACCGGTTGAATAGACGCGGAAAGACGCCGTCCCGGCTCGCCACGTAGGAAATCTCCGTCGCCAAAATCGTCCAGCCGAGGAGCGCGCCGGCGAGTGAGACGAGTAGCCCAATATTGATGAGCGTCGCCCCGACCGGTCCGACGACCGCCTCCAACACATATGCCATCGACGGTTCCGGTAACGCGGCGAGCTGCGCTTGTGTCATGACCCCGAACGAGAAAATCGAAATCATCATATAGATGAGAAGCGTCCCGACAAGCCCGATGACCGTCGCCCGTCCGACGTCCCGTTTGTTACGAGCGCGGGATGATAAGACGACCGCCCCTTCAATCCCGACGAACGCCCATAACGTGACGAGCATCGTCGATTTGACTTGCGGGAACACGTGCGACCAATTAAATCCGTTCTCGCCCCAAAAATCAATTTGGAACGTCTCGATGCGAAACGCGAACAAGATGAGGATAATAAACAAGAAAATCGGCACGAGTTTCGCAATCGTCGTGACGATGTTGAGAAGCGCCGCTTCTTTCATCCCTCTCGAGATCAACCAAAACAACCCCCAGATGAGGAGAGCGCTCATGAGCAACCGAAACGTCCGGTGCTCAGCCGAGAAAATCGGAAAGAAGTAACTGAGTGTGCTAAAGATGAGCGTAATATTCGCCACCGTGCCGATCCAGGCCGACATCCAATAGCCCCAACCGCTATTGAAACCGACGAACGTACCAAACCCTTCCTTGGCATACGCATAGATGCCACCCTCTAACTCCGGACGAGAGTCCGCCAAATATTGAAACACGAACGCGAGCATGATCATACCGACGCCCGTGATACCCCAACCGATCAAGACGGAACCGACGCCGGCACCCTGTGCCATCGCTCCCGGTAAATTGAACGCCCCGCCGCCGATCATCGTTCCGACGACCATCGCCGCGAGGCCAAAAAAGCCGATTCCGGCTGTCTGTGACTTCATTCAAAACGACCTCCACTTACCCTGACGTCTGACGAATAACTATACATACATAACGTATAATCATCCGACGATTTTTTCATTCTACTGAATAAAAGGGTCGTTTGATAGGTATTTCACTAATGTTTATATTTTCGAATAATTAAGAAAAATAAATTGCGTATTCATAATATTTGTAGTTTAATAAACACTATATTCGAAACAATCAGAATTTTCGGGAGGAATCACAATGCGCAACAAGAAATGGTTAGCTTTATCGGGAGTCGCATTACTCGCCACGGCAGCTTGCGGAGGCGGCGAAGAATCATCAAGCTCTTCTGAAGGTTCTTCATCAGGCGACGCAAAAAAAGAAATCACACTCGTTTCGGCGACGGACTTGCCACAGCTTGACCCGACGCTGACGACGGATTCAACGTCAATCATCGTAACGAACAACGTCTTCGAGGGACTGTATCGACTCGATGAGAACAACCAACCGACACCAGGCATCGCAGAAGATGTCGACGTGTCAGAGGACGGCCTTACATACACATTCAAATTACGTGACGCCAACTGGTCTGACGGCTCACCAATTACGGCCGACGATTTCGTCTACTCATGGAAACGCGCCTTGAACCCTGAGACGGGTGCCGAGTACGCGTACATCTTGCAAGACTTGAAAAACGCCAATAGCATCCTCGCAGGAGAAGCCGACGTCAACGACCTCGGTGTCAAAGCCGTCGACGAGAAGACGCTCGAAGTCACACTCGAAGCACCGGCTCCTTACTTCCTCGGGTTGACTGGGTTCCCGACGTACATGCCACAAAAACAAGAGTTCGTCGAAGAACAAGGCGAAGCGTTCGCGACTGCCGTCGACAAGACACTCTATAACGGTCCTTACGTGCTCGAGAGCTGGCAAGACAATACGGGCTGGGTGTATAAGAAAAACCCGGACTATTGGGATGCAGACAACGTGAAGATGGAGACGATCAACGTCAAAGTCGTCAAGGACGTCTCGACAGGCGTCAACTTGTTCGAGTCTGGCGAAGCGGACTATACGCTCCTCTCGTCTGAATTTGTCCCTCAGTTCCAAGACAGCGAAGAGTTCAAGACGCGTGCCGATGCCCGCATCAACTTCCTTCGCTTCAACCAAAAGAACGAGGCACTCCAAAACGTCAATATCCGCGAAGCGCTCGCGAAAGGCTTCGACAAACAAGGCGTTACGGACGTCATCTTGACAGACGGCTCGCAACCGGCAAACTTCATCGTCGCCAAAGACTTCACGTACACGTCTGACGGTGCCGATTTCCGTGAAAAATATCCAGACCTCCTCAGCTACAACGTAGACGAAGCGAAAGCGGCGTGGGAGAAAGGATTGTCTGAACTCGGCGTCGAGACGATCGAACTTGAGTTCCTCTCACGTGACGAAGAAGCGTTCAAAAAAGTAAACGAGTTCATCAAAGGCGAGCTCGAGAAGAACTTGCCAGGACTCACGCTCAACATTAAACAACAACCGTTCAAAAACTTCCTTGAACTCGAAGGCGCAGGCGACTATGATGTCTCAGCTGCCGGCTGGGGTCCTGACTATCAAGATCCGATGACATATCTCGACATGTGGGTAACGGACGGTCCGTTCAACCGGATGGCCTACTCGAACGATGAGTACGATCAACTCGTCCAATCTGCCAAGAAAGAAGCCGATGAGATGAAGCGTTGGGAGACGATGCAAGAAGCGGAACGCGTCTTGCTTGAAGAAGACTTCGCCATCGCACCGATCTACCAAAAAGGTGAGGCATACCTCGAGCGTACGAACATCGAGAACATGTACCGCCACCCGTTCGGAGCTGACGCAAGCTTCAAATGGTTGGACGTCAATTAATCGACAACCCCTTCCGCATTCTCGCGGAAGGGGTTGTTTGTCGTTCTATTGTCTTCGAGCCGGGAGCGGATCCGATGACAAAGAAACAGGCATGCCCTCGAGTGGGGCACGCCTGTTTTGAGTAATTATGCTTCGCGTTCGGCTCGGATTTCCGCCGGTACACGACCTCGTTTCGAGATGATTTGCGCGATGAAGAGCAAGACGATGAACGTCGCTGCTGCCGCGAAGAAACCAATCCACATCGACGTCGTGATACCGAGTACCAAGTATCCGACCGCTGAGACTCCAGCCGCGATCGAAGCGTACGGAAGCTGTGTCAAGACGTGATCGATGTGGTGCGATCCGGCACCAGTCGAACTGAGGATCGTCGTATCCGAAATCGGTGAGCAGTGGTCACCGAAGACGGCACCTGCGAGCACGGCCGCGAGCGTCGGAAGCAACAGCTCCGGCTCGACCGCCATAATCAAATCGGCTCCAATCGGAAGCATGAGACCGAACGTCCCCCAGCTCGTCCCTGTCGAGAACGCCATGAGTCCAGCGATCGCGAACAAGATGAGCGGCAAGTAAGACGCCGCGATTCGATCCGTGACGAAGCTCGCCAAGTAATCACCTGTTCTCATGTCACCGATGACCGCGATGATCGTCCAAGCGAACAATAAGATAAGCACTGCCGGCCACATGGCACGGATCCCGGCCCAAGCGGCGCGACCGTAGTCAGCAGACGGGATTTTGCGTCCGATGAGCAACAAGAAAGCAGAGATCAAACTGATGACGGCACCGGCAACGAGTGAACGTGTGACGTCCGTCGCCTCGAAGGCGCCGAGGAGCGAGAACGCTTGTCCGTCAGCCGCGAGCGCTTGTCCGCCCGTGTACAGCATCGCCGAGACGGTCGCGACGATCAACACGATGATCGGAACGATCAAGTCACGGACTTTCCCGCCATCATGCTCTTTAATATCTTCGCTCATCCCCATCGGCGCGCCTTTCGACACGTCGTACAGCTCACCTTTAAGGGCGCGAAGTTCATGGGTACGCATCGGTCCGATGGCGAGTCCAGTGAAAGCGACATATCCTGTCAACAGAAGCGCAAAGATGGCATAGAAGTTCATCGGGATCATTTGGATGAACGCCGACAATGACGAATAGCTGTCAATCGAGTACTTCGCTAAAATACCGGCGATGATAGCAATGATGTAGGCTCCCCAGCTCGAGAGCGGGCTGATGACACAGACCGGTGCGGCCGTCGAGTCAATCGTATAGGCGAGTTTCGCTCGTGAGACTTTTTTCCGGTCCGTGAGCGGACGGCTAATGTTACCGACTGCGAGGCTGTTGAAGTAGTCATCGATGAATATCAAAATCCCAAGCCCGAACGAGACGAGGCGAGCGCCGCGTGCCGTCTTGACGTTAGCAGCCGCCCATTCACCGAACGCACGAGCTCCACCCGACGTCTGAATGATGGATGACAAAATACCGAGTAAGAGCAAGAACGCGATCAAGAGAACGTTCCATTCGTTCAATTCGCCGTCAGACCAGAACAAGGCGATGACGTTCGACCATAAGTATGAAATCGAGTCGATCGGGTTGAAACTATGCAAGAGCAACACCCCTGCGATAATCCCGACGCCGAGTGACGGGATGACTTTCCGTGTTGTGATGGCCATAATGATGGCGAGCAATGCCGGTACGAGTGACAGTACCGATGTTGAATAATCTACCATGCTGTTTTCCTCCTCTTCTGTTTGAGATGAGGCCCCCCAATGCTTAAAAAAACGCAAAGCGAGGGCATCGGCAACAAAGCCGACACCCTCGCTGGATGTTCCGTCTTTCTTAGCCGACTTGGAGCGCTCCATACGCAAATATGTATGGCAGTCTGACGGGTGTTTCCCGTCAGCCCAGCATGAAGTCACGGACATGACTTCACACTTCGGCGATCTTGCCTTTCTGTAGTCTTCACCGTTGTCATCCTCGGACTACTTACTCATCAGCATCGCACCTCTACCTCATCGATAGCACGAATATTCATTTAAAAGTTACGTCTAAATTATCATAAGTGACCGTCACATATCAACACTTATTTTTCCTCGCGGACGATTTGTTTCAAGACAGCGAGTGCCTCTTTGTCGTCCGACTCGACCGCTTTAAAGAAATCACTGAAGAAATGATACAGCACGAACCGTTCGGCGTGCGATGACGTGTGGTCTTTGATCGTCAATAGGATGAGTCGGCGCAAACGGCGTTTCGTCCGCGTCTCGTCAGGCAATTCTTCACATCGGTCTTGGAAGGCACGATATACAGAATTGATCAAATCCTCATGTTCATCATACGACCGGTTGTAAGCAACTTGTTCCATCTGTTATATCCCCCCTTTCAAATTGTACCGATGAAACTTGTTGTAACTATACCAACTTACCGGTGACCGTTCAATCGTTTCGGGCCGGTCTTAACAAAAATCATACGTTAGACCGACTCACGCTTCGATGAATGAGAACGTCGTCACATCAAACAGTCCCATATCCGTCAACTTCAAGTCTGGAATGACAGGAAGTGCGAGGAACGACATCGTCAAATACGGGTTGAAGTGACGATACGCCCCGACGACGTCGAGGGCGTCGTTCAATTGCTCGAGGACTTCTGCGACTTCTCTATACGGACGTTTCGTCATGAGTCCGCCGATCTCGAGCGGCAAGACGGCGAGAACTTTCCCTTCTGAGACCGCGACGACGCCGCCACCGACTTTCTCGAGCGTCTCGGCTGCGAGTAGCATGTCTTCCGGGCTGACGCCCGCGACGACGAGGTTGTGGCTGTCATGCGCCACCGTCGCGGCGAGCGCTCCTCGTTTCAACCCAAAGCCGGTCACTGGTGCAAGTGCCATATGTCCCGTCCCATGGTGCCGTTCGATGACCGCGAGCGTCGCGATGTCCTGGGCGATGTCCGCGCCAGATTCGTCTGGACTGAAGACGAGCCGTTCCCGCTTCGTCAACAGACTGTTCGGCAACACTTGAATCACGTCGACGGCCTCTTCCTTGACCGGCAAGCGGAACGAATCCGCGGTCAAAGCTGGAAGTTTAAGTTCCCCTTTCATCGGTTTCGGCACTTCGATCCCTGTGGCTTCGAACGTGGCGTTTCCTTCTTCAACTACAAGTTCGCCGTTCACGTAAACTGTTTCGATTTTAACCGATTGGACGTCTGACAAGATGACGAAGTTCGCTCGCTTGCCTGGTGCGATGGCACCCACATCTTTCAATCCATACGCTTCGGCCGCGTGAAGACTGGCAATCGCGTATGCCGTCTCCGGTTTGACCCCTTGTTTGATGGCCATACGAATGTTGTAGTCAATCCCGCCTTCTGCGACGAGATCATCTAAGTGCTTGTCATCCGTACAGAACAAGAAGCGATGCGCGTTGCTCTCGGTGATGGCCCGACTCACTTGTTCAACGTTTCGCGCCACCGACCCTTCTCGGATTTGAACGTAAAAGCCGCGACGGACTCGCTCGAGCGCCTCTTCCGCTGTCGTGCATTCGTGGTCTGTCATGATGCCCGCTGTGCGGTACACGTTCAACTGGTCCGGACCAAGCCCAGAGGCGTGCCCGTCCACGACTTTTCCGGCATGCTCGGTTTGGGCGATTTTCTGAAGCATATCTTCACTGCCGGCCTCAACGGACGGATAATCCATCACTTCTCCAAGACCGTGTACGCCCGGGTCGCCTAAAAACGGTGCCAAATCCTCCGCATATAGTTTTGCCCCGGCGTGTTCAAACGGTGTCGCCGGCACGCAGCTCGGTAGCATCATCCGGACGTCGAGCGGGAGCCCTTTCGCGTCGGCGAGCATATATTCAATGCCGAGTGCCCCGTTCACGTTCGCGATCTCATGCGGATCGGCGATGACCGTCGCCACACCGAGCGGAAGGACGGCTTTCGCGAACTCGTGCGGCGGGACCATCGACGACTCGATATGGACGTGTGAGTCGATGAACGTCGGCGCGAGCGTCCACGACGGGTCATGGTATTCCGTCTCCCCTTCGTAGCCTTCCCCGATGGCCACGATGTATCCTGCGTCGATGGCCACATCGGCGCGAATCGTCTCCCGACTATACACGTCGATGACCGCCACATCTTTAAAGACGACCGCTGCTTTCTTTTTCTTGGCGGCGATGTCAATCAAATGTTGTTTTTCCATCTGTGTGTCTCCTCTTTTCAACGTATTTTATCTATCTTAACAAGAAAAATCTTTTCGGCGCAATTTCTTTTTGAAGTTGTGCGACAATAAGAGCATATCTGTTTGAAAGGGGTTACACATATGCAATATCAATTAGGCGAACTCATACCAAAAGTCGACGAGACGGTGTTCATCGCTCCAGGGGCCCATGTCATCGGAGACGTCACAATCGGCGAGCATTCTGGGGTCTGGTTCAATACGGTCATCCGCGGAGATGAAGGGCCGATTCAAATCGGTTCGTATGTCAACATTCAGGACGGGTCGATGGTCCACCAATACGAAGGATCACCGACAATCATCCATGATCGCGTCTCGATCGGACATATGGCGATGATTCATGGTTGTGAGATTGAAGAAGGCTGTCTGATCGGGATGCATGCGACCGTGCTCGATGGGGCGAAGGTCGGGAAAGGGTCGTTCGTCGCCGCCGGCGCGCTCGTCACGCCGAACATGCAAATTCCAGAAGGGGTAATGGTCATGGGTGTCCCGGCCAAAGTCGTCCGTCCGCTGAATGACGAAGATCGTTTCATCATGGAACGGACCGTCAACAAGTACGCCAAACGGGCGGAACAATACCGCAAGACGTGTAAAGTACTCGCCGCCACAGAAAGTTTGTGAAAGCGTTTACAAGATTCATAAATTGTTAACGATTATCCCGATTTTTCTTCATGTTTCCCTTGTATACTGAGGATGTAGTCAAGCCGACGTGTCGAAAGGGGCCAATTGTATGCATCTCAACCACGCGCAATTCATGTTAGACTTGTACGCTTCGTCCATCAACCCAAGCTATTGCCTTCATGTCGAGGATTCGTTCGACGATACGCTACAAGGCGCACATCGAGAGGTTTGGGAACGGATACAATCGGATAATAGTATAGAGGAAGAAATCAAAACCGGGGGAACGTGATCATAATGATTCCAGCTAATGTCATTCAAGACTGGCTCGCAAATAAATTAAAAAAATAACTCACATACATCAAAAGCTCGAGCGTAGACACTTGTCCTCGCTCGAGCTTTTATTTATTCAAAAATCGTGAGGCAACTGTCAATCGACTGACGACGTTTTGTCGGTGGCACGTCCTCGAACCGTCCGAGTTGGAGTAGCCCGACGAACGTCTCCCCTTCCGCCCCAATCATGTCTTGCAGGCGCGCATCCTCAAAGATACCGCCCGTCCGCCAGACGAGGCCGATGTCTCGTTCACTACAGAGCAGATGGAAGTTTTGGATGAACGTCGCCGTCGCGAGCAACGCATCCTTCTTGTCTTTCTCCGTCTCGAACGGCTTCGTCGTCACGTAGATGCAGGCAGCTGCATTTCGGATCCGCCCGGCAATCTTTTCCCGCTTCGACTCTGGTCCGTCTTGAAACGCTGGCTCGAGCGCGGACAGCAACACGTCTTTCCCGTCCCCGTTGAACAAATAGACGTTCCATGGTTCGACTTTGTTATGAAACGGCGCTTGATGGGCCGATGTCAAAAGTTCATACAACTCAGCCGTGTCGAGTTCACCTTCCGTGAACATCCGAATCGTCCGCCGCGATTCGATCAACTGTTGTCCTGCCGTCTTTTCTATCATGTCAATTCCCCCTCACATATCTTTTTTCATCATATATGAAGCAGAAGTCAACGCACAACTCGATTAACCTGCCAACTAACGGTTCACCCGAAAAGGGATTCAGTCATGCGACTGAATCCCTTTTCTTTATTCGCCTACACCATTATGTCGATTGACCGACCACTTCACAAGCGACCAAGTCTTCGAGCGTCTGTCTGCGAACGACGAGACGATGTGTCCCGTCTTTCACGAAGACGACGGCCGGACGAAGCATTTGGTTGTAGTTGCTCGCCATCGAGAAGTTATACGCCCCCGTCGCTTTGACGAGAAGCAGATCCCCCGCCTCGATCGGCGGGATGAGTGAACGGTTCGAGATGATGTCTCCCGACTCACAGCACGCCCCGACGATTTTCGCCTCGAGCGTCTTTTCTTCATTCATCCGTGTCGCTGCGATGACGTCGTACTCGGCGTCATAGAGGGCAGGACGGATGTTGTCCGTCATCCCGCCATCGACCGAGACATACGTGCGGACACCGCTCACTTCCTTCACCGTACCGACCTCATAAAGCGTCGCCCCGGCGTTCGCGACGAGCCAACGTCCCGGCTCGATCCCGATTTTCGGGAGCGGCAATCCGAAGCGGTTCACTTCCGCGATGAGCGTATCCATCACTTGCGTCATCGTGTCGGCAAAGTCGAGCGGATCGTCCGACTCGAGATAGGCGACGCCAAAGCCGCCCCCGATGTTCAAGACGTCGGCTGTGAAGCCTGTCTGTTGACGAATCGTCTCGATGAAGTTGACCATCGTCTTGACCGTATTGATGAACAGCGTCGGCTCTTGAATCTGTGACCCGACGTGGCAATGGATACCTTGTAAGCGGAGTCGTTCCGCCGCAAGTGTCGCCCGGACCGCTTCGAGATACGTCTCGTCATGCGTTGGGAAACCGAACTTCGTATCGACCCCACCCGTCTGAATCGCTTCATGGGCGCCTCCGACAACTTGTGGAACGATGCGGAGCAAGACATCGACGTCGACGTCATGTTCGACGGCAAGGCCGGATAACAGCCCGATTTCACGCATGTTGTCAATCGTGAAATGAGTGATTCCGTTCTCAAGGGCGAACGCGATGTCTTGGACCGTCTTGTTCGACCCGTGGACGTGAATCCGGTCGGCCGGTACACCGGCGTGCAAGGCGACGAACATCTCGCCGCGCGAGACGACATCGATACTGAGACCGGACGCCATGACTTTCTCATAGACGGCCGCGATCGACATCGCTTTCGACGCGTAGAGCGCGTACGTGTTCGGATACTTGTCTAAAAAGGCGCTCCGGACGAGTCCGAGACGGCTCTCGAGCTCCGGCTCGCTCATGATATAGAGCGGCGTCCCATACGTCGCTTGAAGCTCACGAACGGACACGCCCTCGATCATACAAACTGATTGGTTGGTGGTGTACATACATTTCCTCCTTCGAAGCGATGCGGGACACGCCATGAGCGTGCGCATAGTTGTTCTGAATTGTTGGCGTGACCGGTACGCGTCACGTCATCAATTTTTGTCGTGTTGCCATATAACTCGACCACGTCCCCGACTTGAACGGTCTCATCGACGCGGAGGAAGCTGTGGCTCATGAAGATGTTACTAATGAACGGGAACGCCCGATCGTTAATATGGGCCGGCAAATGCCGCCGTGCGCGCATCAAGCCATCGCCGTAACCGACTGACAGGACAGCGATCCGTTCTTGCGCCGGTGCCGTATAACCTGTGCCGTAACCGACGTGAGCGCCCGCTTCGATCTGATGCACCGCGATGACTTCTGTCTCCCAACGGAACGCTGGGACGAGCCATTCGACCGGTTCAACCGACGAATAGCCGTACAGAAAGATACCGACCCGCACGTGCGTGCAATGCGCAAGACGAGCGTCCGCTTGTAGCGTCGCCGCGCTGTTCGCCGCATGCACGACTTCGAACGCATGCCGCTCGATGAGCCGCGTCGACCAGTCGGCGAACCGCTCCACTTGGATACTATGCTCGATTTCCGCGTTATCGGCATCGGCGAGCGGGAAGTGCGTGCATAACCCGACGAGGTCGAGTCCTTCATCTTGGCAAAATGCGACGATGGCAAGTGCCTCCTCGAACGTCTTGGCACCAAAACGGTTCATGCCGACATCTAATTTCAAATGGAGCCGGACCCCGTCCAAATGGGCGCGCTGCGCGACTAACCAATCGTACGATCCGATGGCGACATCGAGTTTCTGTTCTTGGACATCTTGCCATTCATAAACAGGGTTCATGACGAGGACGCGGGCGTCAGGCGCATACGTCCGAACCTCCTTTGCCTCTTCAAGCGTCGTCACCATGAAGTGACGCACCCCTTCTTCGTACAGTGTCGTCACAACTGGCTCCATCCCTAAGTTATAGGCGTTGTTTTTCACGACGGCGAACACCGGGCGGCCGAGCGTCTCGATCCGACGTTTGTTCTCACGAATCGCGTTTAGGTCAATTGTGACTCCCATACAAAAACTCCTTTATTCTTTGACTGCTGCTTTGACGAATGTGATCCAATCGCGATGGTTTTCGATTTTCCCGGTCACGGCTTCACGGTAACGTGTGAGCATGTTCGTTGCGACCGTCTGAACCCCACCACCGATCGAGATGTTGTCGACTTCGATGACACTTGTCACTTCAGCCGCCGTACCCGTCAAGAAGATTTCATCTGCTACGTATAGTTCGTCACGACCGATGTGGCGTTCGATCACGTCAAACCCGTCTTCACGGGCAAGTTCGATCACCGTTTGACGCGTGATGCCGTCGAGCACCGAACAGTCGAGTGACGGTGTGAAGATTTTTTTACCTTTGACGAGGAAGATGTTGGCGACGCTCGCCTCGCTGACGTTTCCGTTCATGTCGAGGGCGATTGCTTCATCGTATCCGTCGCGCACCGCTTCGCCTTTAAGCAACTGCGAGTTCATGTAGTTCGCTGCCGCTTTCGCCTGCATCGGCATCATCGTCGAAGAGACGCGGCGATATGACGCGACTTTCGCCCGGATACCGACCGTTTTGCTGAAATATTCACCGAGCGGCCAGCATGAGATGGCGACGTGTACTTTTGTTTCCGCAGTCGGCATGAGTGCCTGCCAAGGTGTGCCGAGGAAAACGAATGGACGGATGTAACAAGCTTCAAACCCGTTGCGTTCAATCAATTCGATTGTCGCTTGCTCGAGCTCGTCGACCGTGTACGGTAAATCTACGTGATAGTAGGCGCATGAGCGTACGAGGCGCTCCAAATGTTCGCGGAGACGGAAGATGGCCGGGCCTTCCTCTGTGTGATAGGCTCGGATTCCTTCGAAGAACCCGCTCCCGTAATGAATCGCGTGCGTCATGATGCTCGTATTCGCATCCGTCGGCTCGATCCAAGCCCCGTCTTTCCACATCCATTGTCCATACTGTTCCATAGTTCAACTCTCCCATTCATTTTTGATATTTTCTGTCTATTATACGTTAGAGAGAGCGTAAGTCATCAACAAGTTGTGTTTTTTCTGCAGTTTTTTCATCTTTTTGCTTAATGATGCGGGCCGGTGTACCAGCAACGACGACGCCAGGCGGTACGTCTTGTGTGACGACACTTCCTGCCGCGACGACTGCGTTTTCTCCGACACGGACGCCTTCCAAGATGACGGCGTTCGCACCGATCATGACACCGTCTTCGATGATGACCGGATCTTTTGAAGGTGGCTCAAGGACACCTGCGACAACCGCGCCGGCTCCGAGGTGGACGTTTTTCCCGAGTGTGCCGCGGGCGCCGATGACAGCGTTCATGTCGACCATCGATCCGTCACCGATGACGGCTCCGATGTTGATGACCGCCCCCATCATGACGACGGCGTTGTTCCCGATTTGGACGTGGTCCCGGATGAACGAGCCTGGCTCGATCCGTGCGTTCAATTTCGTCGTGTCGAGCATCGGCACGGCACTGTTGCGACGATCAAACTCGACGTGTGAGTCCGTGATGACCGCTGCGTTCGCTTCTAGGAATGCGGCGGCACGTTCTGCTGTCGTCAAGAACAGTTTCGACTCGTCTGACCCGAACGCTTTCGCGTCCTCGATCGTGAGACCGGCCAATTGGCCGTTGACGTATAGTTTGACTGGCGTTTCTTTCTTGGCATCTTTAATGTATTGCGCGATTTCATAAGCGTTTGTGAGTAACATGAGTAGCCTCCTCGTATAGGTTCGTTAAATTGTATAATCCGGCCGGGCGGTCGAGAATCGTCGCCGCAGCAGCGAGCGCCCCGTTCGCGAACACGCGTTTTGACAGGGCGGTGTGTTTCAATTCCAGCATCTCGTCATCCCCAGCGAAGAGCACCGTATGCTCGCCGAAGATCGTACCACCACGCACCGAGTGCATGCCAAGCTCGTTCGCTTCCCGGGCTTCACGGCGTGGCGTCCGGTCATATACCGGTGTGACGTCACGTTTCGCCTCGATGGCTCGGGCGAGCAACTCCGCTGTCCCGCTTGGCGCGTCGACTTTCTTACGATGATGCGCTTCGATTACTTCGATGTCATAACCGAGCGTGAGCGGTACGAGCTGGTCGAGCAATTGTTTCAACAGTGCGATCCCGTAAGACGTGTTATACGACTGGAAGATCGGGATCTCGTTTGATGCTTCCTCGATTTTCGCGAGTTCTGCTTCCGAAAAGCCGGTCGTCGCGATGACGAGCGGGACTTGCTTCGCTTTTCCGTAGGCGAGCACATCATCTAAGAGCGCCGGGTTCGAGAAGTCGATGACGACATCGATGTCCGCCTCGACTTCTTTCAGCGACGTCGGATGCTCCCCGCCCGCCGGTGAGACGATAGCCGCGACGTTCAAGTTTTGCGTGTGGGCGACTTCTTCCACGATTTGCCCCATCGCCCCGTAGCCATGAATGAGTAAGTTCACTGTCTCACCTCATTGAATTGCTCCATTGCTGACAAGAGCCGGGCCTCGGCCGTCGCGCTCATCGGAACGAGCGGAAGGCGTGGTGCGCCGAACTCGAATCCGCGTGCGTTCAATGCGGCCTTGACCGGGATCGGATTCACTTCGGCGAACAGCTCATCGATGACCGGCAACAAACGGATTTGCCACTTGCGCGCCGTCTCTAAATCTCCGGCGAGAAGTGCCTCGGCGAGTGCGACCGTCGCACCAGGATAAACGTTTGATAATACCGAGACGACGCCTTGGGCTCCCCAAGCCATGTACGGTAAGATTTGATCATCGTTCCCGCAATAGACTGGGAACCCTTCCGGTAAGTGGGCCATCATTTGAGCCATCACCGAGATGTCCCCGCTCGCTTCTTTCAAAGCTGCGATGCGTGGATGGTCGGCAAGTTCTCCGACCGTCGCCGGTTCGAGCGCGACTCCGGTGCGTGACGGCACGTTATAGAGCATGAGCGGAATCGGTGAAGCGTCGGCGATCGCTGTGAAGTGTGCGATGAGGCCGGCTTGCGTCGACTTATTGTAATACGGTGTGACGACCATCGCCATCTCGGCACCGAGCTCTGCGGCGCGCTTCGTCTTCTCGATGCTTAGCGCCGTATTGTTCGATCCGGTGCCAGCGATGATGACGGCGCGTCCGGCCGCGATGTCGATCGCTTTCGTGAGGAGCGTCTCGAACTCTTCGTCCGTGATCGTCATCCCTTCACCGGTCGTCCCCCCGATGACGAGCCCGTTGATTCCTGCTTTGATTTGATCTTCAATCAACGCTTCCCATGCGGTAAGGTTTAGCGATCCGTCTTGTTGGAACGGTGTGGCAAGTGCTGTAGCGACTCCTGTGAACATGTGATTTCCCCCTTTATTTTGTAGCGGTCTGTCCGATCATGCATTGAGCGATTTGAACGGCGTTTGCGGCCGCACCTTTTCTGACGTTGTCGGCGACACACCAGAGATGGAACGTGTTCGGTTGCGACTCGTCGACACGGACACGTCCGACGTACACGTCGTCGGTCCCGTTCGCATCGAGCGGCGTCGGGTAGACGAGTTCATTCGGGTTGTCCATGAGGACGATACCTGGCGCGTCACTGAGGACGGCCTTCACTTCAGCGAGCGTCGCCTCGCGGTCGAGCGTGACCGTGATCGAGACAGCGTGGCTGTTTCGAACAGGAACACGGACGCATGTCGCCGTCACCCCAAGGTGTGGAGCGTTCAAAATTTTGCGTGTCTCGTCGATCATCTTCTGCTCTTCTTTCGTATAGCCATTCTCGAGGAACACGTCGATGTGCGGTAACACATTGTCATAAATCGGATACGGATAGTTCTGCGGGTCCTCACCACGTGCTCCGCGCTCTAAATCTTCAATCCCTTTTTGTCCTGAACCCGAGACGGCTTGATACGACGTATAGGCGACGCGTGTCAATCCGTACACTTCAGCAAGCGGGGCGAGCGCGACGACCGATTGGATCGTCGAACAGTTCGGATTGGCGATGAGCGTCTTGTCCGGGCTCAGCTCGACCCGGTTCACTTCCGGCACGATGAGTGGGATGTCCGTTTGCATCCGGAACGCGCTCGAGTTGTCGATGACGATGACACCTTGTTCGCTAAGGCGCGGCGCATACTGTTCACTGATACCGCCTCCTGCCGAGAACAAGGCGATGTCGATCGGGTCTGCGTAAATCGCATCGGACAATTCTCGGATGACGACGTCCTGTCCATTCACCATGACCGTCTTCCCGGCTGAACGGGCTGATGCGTACAACATCAACTCGTTGATCGGGAACTCATATTCTGTCAACACTTCAATCATCTTTTGACCGACGGCACCGGTCGCACCGACGACAGCTACGTTATACATGTGGCGTCCTCCTTATAACTTGAAGCGCGTCGCGATGGCCGCGACTGCTGCTTCGACGTCTTGTTCGTTGATCGTGTAAGAGATGCTGATTTCAGATGTCGTGACTTGGTAGAATGGGATGCCGCTCTCACGGAACGTCGCGAACAGCTCGGATGCGACACCGGTCGCATCACGCATCCCGATACCGACGACTGAGATTTTCGCATGTTCGGTATGGCGATCAATCTTGATTTGCGGGAACGTCTCCGTCAACTCGGCGAGCGCTTCTTCAAGGAACGCTTCCTCGTCAAGCGGACACGTGAACGACAAGAACACTTCTCCGTCGAACGCCGTCTGACTGATCATATCGATATTGACGTGACGCTGTGACAACTTCTCGAAAATATCGGCCACACCTGCCACCGAGTGCGGAATATGTTTAATTGAGACGCTGAGCACGTTCTTCACGACGCTCACGCTCGTCACCGCTTTTTGTTCCATTGCCTGTGTCATATCCATGATCCAAGTTCCTCCTTCGCTCGCAAGCGTCTTTCCTACAAAAATGTTCACGTCATATTTTTTCGCGAGTTCGACGCTACGCATCTCCATCACTTTCGAACCGAGTGCGCTCATCTCCATCATCTCGTCGTACGACACTGTGTCTAAGCGGCGGGCTGTCGGATGGATGCGCGGGTCGGCCGTATACACACCGGCGACGTCCGTGTAAATCTCACACCGTTTGCTGAGGACGGCGGCTAAGGCGACGGCCGTCGTATCGGAGCCGCCGCGACCGAGCGTCGTCACGTCCCCGAACTCATTGACACCTTGGAAGCCGGCGACGATGACGACATCATACGTGCGCAACTTTTCTTCCAACACTTCTTTTCGAATCGCCTTAATTTTACTTTTCGTATGGATGCCCATCGTGTCGATCCCGGCTTGTTGCCCGGTGAGCGACAGCGCTGCGACGCCACGCGAGTTCAAGGCGATGCTGAGCAGGCTGATTGTCTGCTCTTCCCCGACCGCCAGCAAGCGATCGAGTTCTCGAATCGTCGGTCGTTCCGTGATTTGCTTGGCGAGTGACAAGAGAGAGTCGGTCGTCTTTCCCATCGCGGAAACGACGACGACGAGCTTCTCGCCGGCCTCGGCCCGCGTTTGTAAATATTCAGAAATTGCCTGTATTTGTTCGATCGTGGCAACAGAGCTGCCTCCAAATTTCAATACGGTTGTCATCAAGTTCCCCACTTTCATGATGTCCACCAACAGAAAAAGCGGCAGACCGGTAGGAAGCACTCTCCCTACGGTCTGCCGCTTGTACGCGCAGTTGAAAAACGATTGAAAAATCGTTCCGTAGATAGCGCTCCATGGCATTTCATCCATGGCAGTGTAGGCGTTGTTCACGACTACCCCAGCCTTCGTTCGTACGCATGCGAACGTCGACTTCGGCGAATTTCCCCTTTCGGCCCGATCCGGAATGCGTCCGTCTCGATCAAGCTTACTCATGTCATTCGCAACCTCTATCTGTCAGTTGTTAGTTTTAGTTATAACAAATGAAAAACGACTTGCCAACCTTTTTTTAGAAAAAAGGAAAATTTCTAAAAACGATCACCACGCCTTTTTCATCATCCGGTGCGGGATGTCGGCGTCTAAAAACTCATCGCCATACGGCTCATACCCGAGTCGCTCATAGAACGGGAGCGCCGTCAGCTGGGCCCCGAGTTTCAACGTATGGATGCCTTGTCCGTTCGCGACGCGCTCGATCTCAAACATGACTTCCTGGGCATACCCGTTCCCTCGCGCCGTTTTCAATGTCGCGACCCGTTCGACTTTGCCGACGCCGTCTTCAATCGGTCGCAGCCGGGCCGTCGTCACAGGATTGTCGTCCACTGTTCCGACGACGTGGACACAGACCGGATCGAGGTCATCATACTCGAGTTCAGGATCGATGCCTTGCTCCTCGATGAAGACGACTTCCCGGACGTGTCGCGCTTGTTCAATCAACGCCTTTGTTTGACCGTGCTTGATGTTCAACATGAGACGACCCCTTCCTGCAACCGTTTCACGACTTCCGCCGTCGCCTTCTCTAAGTCGAGCACCGACTCGAACCTGGCCTGCGCTTGTTTATGGCTGCCACCGCCCCGCCCGATGCCAAGGTCGTCGAGCGTCCGTTTCAAAAACTTCCCGATGGCGATGTCATGTGTCCCGTCATGCATGAGGATGAGCTTTTGCGCCGTATGATTGGCGCCGACGGCGATGCGTCCCGTCGCAGCGATGCGCTCGATGATCATCGTCGTCAGTGTCTCGCCTTCAGTCTTGCCGATGTGAGTGATGACATAGTTGTCTTCTTGTAAGAACGCGGCCACTTTCGCTTTGGCGACTCGCGCTTCGAGTGCTTTCACTTCTTTCTCCCGCTCGATCCGGGCGTTTCGTTCTTCGACGACACGGGCCGCGACCGTCTCGTTCGTCGTCGACAACGTCTGGTGCACTTGCCGGAGCGCATCGCGTGACGATTGAACAGCTCGTAGCGCCCGCGCCCCGGCCACATACGTCAAACGGACGTTGCCCCGTACTTTTTTGACGGATGTGACATGGACGGTGCCGAGTTGTCCGGTCGAAACGACGTGTGTCCCACCGCAGGCGTTATAGTCGAGACCTTCGATTTCGACGATGCGAATCATCCCGGTCCGGTCCGTCGGTTTTCGTAGTCTCGCTCTGTCTATTTCACCGTCTAATAACGTGTGCACCGTGATCGGACGATTTTCAAAGATGAGATGTTGCACGTCGCGTTCGAGCGACTCGACGCTCGACCAGTCGAACACATTCGTTCCGATCTCGAGGGAAGACTCTTCCGGACCGATGCCGAAACTGAGTGTCTCGATGCCATATCGGTCTTCGAGCACGGCCGTCAACACGTGTTGTGCCGTATGTTGAATGGAATGGTCGTGACGTGACGCTTCGTCGACTTGAGCGGTCACTACTGTGCCGACCTCAAGCGGTCGCTCGAGCAAATGCCACACGACGTCGTCGACTTGTTGAACGTCCTGTACCGTTTCGTCCGCGATCGTCCCAGCGTCAGCCGGTTGTCCGCCGCCTTCCGCATAAAAGTGCGTCTCTTGAAGCGCGATCCAATGCCCACGCTCATCTTTTCGTTGTGCCGTCACCGTCGTTTCAAATTGCCATTCGCTCATAAGTGGAACCTCTTTTCTCTATAATGTGTTCAGACAACTAGTTTGATTTGGTCTATAATAGGACATAATCCTTTTTTAAGTCAGGAGCGATTGAGATGCTACAGATTGATAAACAATCCCCGCTTCCTATTTATTATCAAATCGAATCTTATTTAAAGCAACAAATAGATGCCGGCTTTCTTCAGCCCGGCGATTTGATTCCTTCAGAGCGCGAGTTCTCTGAGCAATACGACGTCAGTCGGATGACCGTCCGTCAGGCCATCAAGAACTTAGTGAATGAAGGGTATTTGCATCGTCAAAAAGGCCGCGGCACATTCGTCGCGACGAATAAAATCTCGATGACGCTCTCCGGCCTTACGAGTTTCACCGAGGAAATCAAGCATCGGGGCATGCGTCCATACACTCGTCTGCTCTCGTTCCAAACGATTCCCGCCCCGTATAAAGTGTCGCGCCGCTTAAGTGTCGCCCTTGACACCCCGGTGTACGAGATGAAGCGGCTCCGCCTCGCCGACGAGCAAGTGCTCGCGCTCGAGACGGCCTACATCCCGGTCACGTTGCTCCCCGATTTGACGGAGGAGGATGCGACGGGATCGATTTACGAATACGCCGAGCAGGCAGGACTCCATTTGAAAAATGCGACCCAGACGCTCGAAGCCCGCAGTGCCGGCTCAGAGGAAGCGCAGCTACTGACGATCGAACCGGGTGCCCCGGTGCTCTTGATCGATCAGCGGACGTATCTCGACAGCGGCGACATGTTCGAATATAGCCGTGCCCTGTTCCGTGGCGATTCGTACTCGTTCACGGTCGCAATGGAGCGCACGTAATCAAAAAAACGATTTGCCGACGCGGCAAATCGTTTTTATTGTGCTTCATATGTGATGCCTGAAGGGTCATACATATACGATTCGAGTTCTGACTCGGTCATCGCCTGTACTTCGTTTCCGGCATCGGCCTGTTGGACGCGATAACGGACCTCGTCGAGCAACGGTTCGTTCAAGAAGTAGTAGAAATGACCGTCATTACCCCGGGCCCCTTCACCCGTCAATTGGTATTGCACCGTATTGTTGAGCGCCCCGACATCCTCAATCAAGCGCATGTAGTCGTTCGGTCCGAGCGTCGTCTGCATGTTGTCACCGACCGCCTTCAACACTTTGTCATAGTTGTTCAGGAGCGACGTGCCGAGTGATTGCTCGAGCACGGCGTTGATGACTTCCATTTGACGTTGGCCCCGGCCGATGTCTCCACGCGGATCGTCATAACGGTTACGGACGTAGGCGAGCGCTTCTTCGCCGCTCAGCTGTTGTAGGCCAGCTTCGACTTCGACGACTTCGCGTGACGCGTCATAACTGTTCTGTTTCGATGAGAACGGTACGTCAATCTCAACTCCGCCGACGGCGTCGATAAAGTCGACGAACCCTTGGAAGTTGAGCGAGACGACGTGATCGATTTCAATCCCGACGAGGTCTTCGACTGTTTTCGTCGACATCCGCATGCCGTTGTTCGGGTTCGACTCGTCCATCGATCCGAAGTAATAGGCGTGGGTGATCTTATCTTGATCGAGCCCCGTTTTTCCATACGGAATGTTATAGCCTGTATAGTCGATATTGACGTACGAATCGCGTGGAATGCTCAGCATCGTCGTCTGCTTCTCTTTCTTGTTCAAGATGACGACGATCATGACGTCAGAGCGACCGTATTCCCCGCGTGCTTTCTTCTGGGGAGAGAGATCGGTTCCGAGGACGAGGAAGCTTTCGGTGTCTTCTTTATCGAACCGGGTCGGTTCAACCGTCGGATCGTCCTCAAGCGTCACTTGTGTTCCCGACAGCATGTTGTGCGCTTTATAAAAAGCAGTCCCATACATGCTGGAGCCGGCAATAATCACAATCAACAACAGAGCGCTGAAAAGTTTATAAAACGCAGACGGGCCTTTACGCCGTCTACGAGCCTGGGTTCTAGAATTCATCTTTTTCTCCTTCACGGTCGAATGATACGAGCTTCACTTATTATAGAGGAATCCATAACGTTTGTCGAAAACGTTTTGATGACAAATTCATTTCCATACAATTTCCCACAAAACGTCACGAAAAAACCTGCGGATACGAATCCGCAGGCAGTTAGGATCGAATGGAGAAGAAACGGGCCGCGGCCTCATTCCCTCGTGCTTGCAATGCGTCGGCGCACTGTGACGCGGCTTCCTTGTCGAGGACGACCGTCACACTCGGGTGCGCTTGTAAAATCGTGGCCGGCCAATCGATTGTCGGGACGCTCTCGATCATATGGTGGACCGCCTCCGCTTTTCGTGTGCCCGTCGCGACGAGTACGATTTCACGGGCGTTCATGATCGTATCGAGTCCCATCGTGATGGCGTCAGTCGGGACGTCCTCGATCGAATCGAAGAAACGCCGGTTCGCTTCTCGCGTCGACTCCGTCAACTCGGTCACGTGCGTCTTCGCATCGAGTGCCGTGCCCGGCTCATTGAAAGCGATATGACCGTTCTCCCCGATGCCGAGCAGTTGTAGATCAACGCCGATCGAACGGACGAGCGCCTCATATCGTTTCGCTTCCGCTTCCGGATCGTCAGCGTCCCCTCGCGGCAAGTGGTTCTCCTTGAACGGGACGTCGTCGAACAGTTTCTCTTCCATGAAGTGGTGATAGCTTTGCGGATGGTCCGGGGCGAGCCCGATATATTCGTCTAAGTTGACGCTCGTCACATGACGACAGTCAAGCCGGTCTTCCTTGAACATCTTATACATGCCGACGGGCGTACTACCGGTCGCGAGTCCTAGGACGAAGTCGTGCTTTCCTGAGAGTCGTTCTTTGATGAGTGTATACGCGATCTGTTCTGCTTTTTCCGGTGTATTGGCTACTAATATATTCATACGAGATCCTCCTTCTTAAATACGACCTGCCCCCGATGGATCGTCTGCTCGACCGATAACGCCTCGTCCCACAAGACGAGGTCCGCATCAAAGCCGACCGCAATTTTTCCTTTATGCATCAACCCAAACTCATGCGCTTGGTTTCCTGACGTCATCTTCACGGCCTCTTCTAACGTACATCCCGTGAAATCGAGCATGTTACGGAACGCAGCGTCCATCGTCAACACGCTGCCGGCTAGATTCCCTGCTTCAAGACGGGCTGCCCCGCCCTCGACGATGACCGGTTGACCCCCGAGCTCGTAGCGTCCGTCTGGCAATCCTTTCGCCCGCATCGCGTCGGTGATGACGACAAGCCCGTCAGCTCCTTTCAAGCGATAAGCAAAATCGACCATCTCTCGGCGGCTATGGATCCCGTCTGGAATGATCTCGACCATGACGTCCCGCTCGAGCAAACAGTATCCGACCGTCCCCGGCTCCCGATGATGCAGACCACGCATTTGATTGTACAAGTGCGTCCCGTGTTTGACACCTGCTTGTTTGTTTTCGGTGTATGTCGCATTCGTATGCCCGGTCGACCCGATGGCCCCCGTCTCCCGCATGGCACGTTCGAGTTCCCGAGCCCCTGGCCGTTCCGGCGCATACGTGACGAGACGAATGTGTCCCCCGGCCAGCTCTTGAAAACGCCGGAACTGGTCGGCGTCCGGGTCCGTGATATGTTCAGCCGGTTGGGCCCCGGCGTTGTCCACGTTGACATACGGGCCTTCTAGGTGAATACCGATGACAGACGTGTCGCCCGACTCAATGACACGACGGGCCGCCTCAAGCGCCCGGGCAATCTCTGATGTCGATTGCGTGATCGTCGTCGCCAGAAATGACGTGACCCCTTCTGCGAACATTGATGTCGCGAGATGACGCAAACGCGCCTCGTCCGCATCCATCGTGTCGACGTCGTAACCGCCGTGCACATGAATGTCAATCATGCCTGGCGTGACGAGTGCTCCCGCTACGTCGAGCACGTCCTCATCTTGCGCGACGTAATCGTCCATTGGCCCGACCGCCTCAATCGTATGCCCGTTCCACCGAATATACCCACGTTCCCACGTCTCATCTCCCGAGACGATTCGTGCATTCATGATCACCATCATCAGTCTCCACCTTTCTATCCCTATTCTTCCCCATTATCATAACAAATATCTAGTATAGTTGTATATACCAATTTTTTTGTTTAATCATCAAATAAAAAATGAGGGCAAGAAACGTTCATCACGCCTCTTGCCCTCATTCATTGTTTATGGGGCCGGTTTCGCTTCCGGCTTGTATCGACGCACGATGTACACGAGTCGGACGAACAACAGCACTGCCCCGGCAGCGAGTCCGGCGATCAGCCCGATCCAATAACCGTCCGGTCCGAAGCCGTACGGTTCGGCGAGCAAGTAGCCGAGCGGAAGCCCGATCACCCAATAGGCGATGAGCGACAGGACGAGCGTCACGTTCACGTCCTTGAAACCACGCAATATCCCTTGAATCGGTGCGGCGACCGCATCTGACAGTTGGAAGAACACCGCAAAAATCATGAAGTGGGCGGCGAGCTCGACGACAGCCGCATCGTTCGTATAGATGGCCGCGACACGCTCATTTTGCCAAAAGAGAAGGGCTCCGGAAAACATCGATACCGCCAAACAGAGGACAAGTCCGATTTTCGCGTAGCGGACCGCATCTTTTAGGCGGCGTGCCCCGAGCTCATAACCGACGACGATCGTCAATGCGCTCGATGCCGACAGCGGGAGCATGTAAACGAACGAGGCGAAGTTGATAGCCGCCTGGTGGGCTGCGACGATATTGTCTCCGTACGAGCTAAGAAGCAGCGTCACAGCTGCGAAAATACTGACCTCGGCAAAAATGGCCAGACCGATCGGCGTCCCAAGCTTCAACAGTTCTCGCTGTCTCGGCCACAAGAGGCGTTCAAACGAGCGAAGAAAACGATATTCCAAGAACGGTTTGCCGCTCCGGACGAACGCGAGCGCCATGAAAAAGAGGAGCCAGTACGTGATCGCCGAGGCGATTCCTGCCCCGATGCCACCGTATGCCGGAACGCCAAGTTTTCCAAAGATGAAGATGTAGTTTAATCCGACGTTAATGGGTAACCCTAATAGTATAAGGAGCATCGAGACACGGGTTTTGCCGAGCGAGTCCATGAGCGTGCGTAGCACGTTGAACAAAAACATCGGCAAGACCCCGAAACCGAGGGCGAACAAATACCCTTTAGCGATGCGTTTCCCTTCCTCGCTCAGCCCCATCCCATCGACGGCGGGCGGGACGAGGATGGCCCCAAGGATGAGCGTCGCGATGCTCAGACCGACCGCCAAGTAAATTCCTTGGAACAACGTCCGTTGAATCTGCTGGATATTTCTCGCTCCGAGCGCTTGTGCGACAATCGGCGCGACGGCGAGCAAAATCCCGCTCAGTCCCGTGTAGACCGGCATCCACAAACTCGAACCGACACCGACACCGGCCAAGTCGACCGCTCCTGCGCGGCCGGACATGACTGTGTCAAAGAAGCTGATTAAGTAAAACGACACTTGGGTCACCAAAATCGGGAAGAAGATGGTGAAGAACAATTTGATTTTTTCTTGAAGCGTATGTGTTTGGTACATGGACAACCCTCATCTCATTTCAGAAAGGAAACAATCGAATGAATCAACGGAATGCGGAAAAGCTAAAATATGAACTGCTCGAAACATGGAACACGTTCAACCATTATATAACCGAAGCGCTCACGTTTCAAAATAGCGAGGACGTCCATCAGGCGCGCGTCCATTTACGGAAGCTGTTGACGTTCATGCAGCTGTACGAGACGAAACCGTCCACATATCGACAACTGAAACAGCTCATGGAAGCGCTCGGTACGGTTCGCGACGGTGATGTGCTCATCGAAGCGTTTGAGGTGGACAACGAGCTCGACGAGGCCTTTCTTGCTTACATGGAACAAAAACGCGCCGTGGCTCGAACGGTGCTCGCGACACGAGTGAGCGAAAAGATGACGCCTTCGCTCGATCAGCAAGTGCGTCGTTTTCTCGGTGGACAGCTGTTGCGCGCGTTCAATAAACGAGATGCAGCGGCTTTTATCGACAAAGCCAAATCGGAACGGAAGCGCCGCATCGATACTCACAAAGAAGCGTCACACATGGCCGACCGGCTCGAGACGCTTCATAAAATCCGGCTCGCCGTCAAACGCGAGCGCTATTTACATGAATATTTATTGAACTACGAAGAGGCGGCCTCAAAAGATCACGTCCATAAATTGAAACGGCTGCAGACCGAGCTCGGCAACATGAACGATCATCATCAACTTCTGCTGCGTTGGACAGATTTTTCACCGCCTGACGAGCTCAAGTCAGCTTATACGTCGAAGCTTTGCCAGCTTGAGACCGAACTCGACGAAGCGGTCGCTGCCGTCTCACTTTAACGCGACGTGTAACGTTCGACGAGTAGCTCAAGCAGTTTCATCCCGGCAATCGAATTCCCTTTTGAATCGAGCGCGGGACCAAAAATACCAAATCCGACATCGCTCAGTCCGAGCTCGTGCTTGCCGGTCGCAAGGATCGCTCCTGATACACCACTCTTGCCGGGCAACCCGACCCGAACGGCAAATTCGCCGGAGGCGTCGTACATGCCGCACGTCGTCATGATCGCCTTGACGATTCGTACGACACGCCGCGGGATCAACTCGTCACCCGTCACCGGATCTTCTCCGTTTCCTGACAGGATTCGACCGATGCGCGCCAGGTCGAAACAGTCGACCTCAATGGCGCACTGTTTCGTGTACACATCGATAATCTCATCGACGTCTCCTTCAACAATGCCATGGTGACGCATGAAATAAAGCAAGGCCCGGTTCAAGTCGGTCGTCTCGTATTCCGAGCGGGCGACTTTTTCGTTGTAGCGTACTTCTTCGACCGGCACACCTAACAGCGTCGCCAAAAATTGACGGAACTGATAAATCTTCAGCTCGGCCGTGTCGCCCAAAATCATGCTTGTGACAGCCAACGCCCCGGCGTTGATCATCGGGTTGAGCGGTTTAGAAGGGACCGTCTCCTCGAGCTTCGCAATCGAGTTGAACGCGTCCCCCGTCGGTTCCATCCCGACTTTTGAGAACACGTAGTCTTCCCCGAACTCCATCAAGACGTAGCAAAGCGCAAGTGCTTTGGACACGCTTTGAATCGTGAATTTATGATGGACGTCACCCGCATGGATGTAAGAACCATCAGGCAGGCAAATCGCCACACCGAGTAAATCGTCTTTCACATGAGCGAGCTCAGGGATGTAATCGGCCACTTTCCCTTGAGCCGTATACGGACGACACTCGTCGACCAAATGCGCCAACTGCTGTTCTAATACGTTCATCATCATCACCTCATATCCGATAGTTTACAACCGGGTCATCTTACCATATCTTCTCGCGCTTATCCATCCGGCGGTCCGTCGTCTTTGTACCACTTGTCATCGGCCCATAAGATCGGCGGGCTTTCTTCGTCCCCTTCTAGCTTCTCGCCATGGCGATTCATGATCACCACGAACGTGACGACACTGCCGACGACGACGAACGCCATCATCCAAAACGAGAGCATCGCGGCCCCTCCTCTTCAATCGTGACAATTTTGTCTAACAACGGCGTGATACTTATCCTATGTCTCGTTGCCAATTCTCGGTACCGTTAAGAGTAGACTAAACGGAAATGGGTGAATCGATTGAACAACATCGCAATTATCGGCGGCGGCATCACCGGCATGGCAGCCGCCTATTATGCCAAACAAGCCGGGGCACACGTCACACTTTATGAAGCTAGTGATCGAATCGGAGGGAAGATCAAGACGATCTATCGGGATGGGTTCGTCCTAGAGTGTGGACCGGATGGCTACATGGCGCGCAAGCCGACACTCACCGAACTGATCACTGAACTCGGTCTTGACGAGCAGCTCGTCCGCTCGAAGACGGGCACATCATACATATACGTCCGCAACAAGTTGCGTCAAATGCCGGCCGGGTCGGTCATGGGGATCCCGACAAAGTTCTGGCCGATGGTGAAGACCGACCTGTTCACGTGGCGTGGAAAATTCCGGGCCGGGCTAGATCTCGTGCTTCCCCGCGTCTACGCGGGCGAGGATCTATCGCTCGACACGTTCTTTCGCACCCGGCTCGGCTCTGAAGTCGTCGAATCGATGATCGAACCGCTCTTATCGGGAATTTATAACGGGACGCTCGAAGATATGAGCATCGAGTCTACTTTCCCTCAGTTTATCACGATTGAACAGAAAAGACGTAGCCTCATCCTCGGCATGAAAGCACTCACACCGCCCGTTCAAGCCGGGGTGAAACCGCAGGAATCCGGGAAGTTCCTATCGCTTCGAAACGGACTCGGCACCTTGATCGAGGCACTCCGTCCATCGATTGACCGGCTCCATACAGACGTCTCCGTCACCGCGGTCCGCCCTCACGAAGTCGAGCTCGCAGACGGCACGGTCGAGCGGTTTGACGGTGTCATTCTCGCCACGTCCCCGCACGCACTCGGTCCGATGCTCGGCATCGAACCGGCCCGTCAACTGTCGTCGCTCAAGCGGACGTCCTCATTGACGGTACTCGCGGCTTTCAAGGACGCAGATGTCGCCGCCCTCGACGGCACCGGTTACGTCATCGCTAAATCTGAAGGCAACGCCTTGACCGCCTGTAGCTGGATGCATAAAAAGTGGCCACATATGGCACCGAAAGGGACGGCGCTTCTTCGCGTCTATATCGGTTCAGACTTCGTCCCAGACCTTCTGCTCGAGTCGGAAGATGCCATTGCCGCATTCGCCTTGGACGAACTCCGGAAGATCCAACAAGTCGGGACGCCGCTTTTCACGAAAGTCGAGCGCCACATCGACTCGATGCCTCAGTACGAAGTCGGTCATAAACATCATGTGCAGGCGTTTGAAGACGCCGTCGCTCGACTCGAAGGGGTCGAAGCGTGTGGGGCGATTCTGCATGGGGTCGGCCTTCCGGACTGTGTCGACTCCGCGAAACGTGCCGTCGAACGGCTGATGAAGAAACAAGAGGTGCCGGTATGAGACACATCGACTATAACGAAAACCCGTTCATCGTCATTTGGGAAGTGACCCGGGCCTGTGCCTTGTCATGTGTTCATTGCCGGGCGGAGGCCCAATATCATCGGTATCCGGACGAACTCGATACGTCGCAAGGAAAAGCGCTCATCCGCGAGATTCACGCGATGGATAACCCGATTCTCGTCTTCACCGGTGGAGACCCGCTTATGCGTGAGGACTTGTTCGAACTGACCCACTACGCCGCTTCCCTCGGCATGCGCGTCTCGATGACGCCTTCGGCGACGCCCCGCGTCACTCATGACGCCGTAAAACGGGCGAAAGAAGCCGGACTGACGCGTTGGGCGTTCTCACTCGATGGACCGGACGCCAAATCGCACGACTATTTCCGCGGGACGCGCGGCAGTTTTGAACGGACTATCAAGGGCATCTCCTTCTTCCGCGAAGAAGGGATGTCGTTTCAAATTAATACGACTGTCACCGAGTATAACGTCGACCGCTTGCCCGAGATCGCCAAACTCGTCGGTGAGCTCGGCGTCTCGGTGTGGACGCTGTTCTTCCTCGTCCCGACCGGTCGTGGTTCACTCCTACAACCGATTTCACCGGAACGACATGAAGACGTGCTGCGCTGGGCGTTCGCACTTCAAGAAGACGTCCCGTTCATCATCTCCACGACCGAGGCACAGTTCTACCGGCGCGTGGCGAGACAAGAAAACCAGCGACGAAAAGACGAAGGACTGCCGCCGATCGGTCATCCGCACGACGATCTTGCGAAAGCACCGCGCGGCACAAATGACGGAAACGGCTTTGTCTTTATCTCGCATACGGGCGACGTCCAACCGTCCGGCTTCCTCCCGATCAAGTGCGGCAACGTGAAACAGACCCCGCTCGCCGAGATTTATCGTCACCACCCCGTGTTCAAGTCACTTCGGGACCCGGATACGCACGGCGGCAAGTGCGGCTACTGCGAATATCGATACGTATGCGGTGGCTCCCGTGCCCGTGCTCACGCCGTCACCGGCGACTACAAGGCGGAAGAACCGTATTGTGTGTACCAACCGGCACGGACCCCATCTTCTTAAATAGACATGTTTCATTTTTTTGTTTTGTCGTATGATGAATGTAAATATATTGAATTTTTATTTCGTACGATAAAGGTGGAGATGACATGTTCGTGTATATCCCGATTGACGGTTTGTTCTATACCGGTCTCGCACTGATCGCCTTGATCAGCTATCCAATCGCCCATCTCGTCATGCGCATAGGAAAGACGGTCAACGGCGCATTTTACGCGCTCGTCGCCGTCAGTCTCGGTCTATTCTTTTGGCTTGTGATTTGGTTTGACGAAGCAGCGCGGCAACGTGATATGGGGACCATCCCGGTCGTTTTCAATTTTGCGTTCGCCGTCCTGTTATATGCTACGTTTCTCGCACTAAGTTATTTCGTCCTACGTGCCGCCTATCGACGCACACAAGTGAATCGCTAAAAAAGGAGCGCCTGCATCTGCTGGCGCTCCTTTCCTTAATAGGTCACGGTCGTCGGACGGAGCGTCAATTCCCCGTTCTCAACGTCGATCATGACCGTTTGGCCATCCTCGACGTCTCCGGCGAGAATGCTGCGGGCGAGCTTCGTCTCAATCGTCCGCTGCACGTAGCGATTGATCGGACGAGCCCCGAACTGCGGTTCGTACGCCTCGTCCGCGATGAACGTTTTTGCGGCTTCCGAAATTTCGATGCGGATCGAACGGGCCGTCAAGCGGCTTCCCATCCGGGCGACCGCTTTCTCGACAATTTGTCCGATTTGAGCGCGCGTGAGCGGATGGAACAGAATCGTCTCATCGACCCGATTCAAGAACTCCGGTCGGAAGTGACGCCGGAGCCGCTCGATGACTTGGCGTTCTTCTTCCTCATCGATGATGCCGTCTTTCGCGGCCTCAAGCAAGATATCGGCCCCGATGTTTGAGGTCATGATGACAATCGTGTTCTTGAAGTCGACGACTCGGCCATGCGAGTCGGTGAGACGTCCGTCATCGAGCAGTTGCAGTAAGATGTTGAATACGTCGGCGTGCGCTTTTTCGACTTCGTCGAGCAACAATACCGAGTACGGGCTACGCCGCACCGCTTCCGTCAATTGGCCGCCTTCTTCGTAACCGATATACCCTGGAGGCGCCCCGACGAGACGCGACACAGCATGTTTTTCCATATATTCGCTCATATCGAGACGGACGATATGGTCTTCCGAGTCGAACATCGCTTCGGCGAGCGCTTTGCCGAGCTCGGTTTTCCCGACCCCGGTCGGTCCGAGGAAGAGGAACGACCCAATCGGGCGGTTCGGATCTTTAATACCGGCCCGAGCCCGAATGACGGCGTCACTGACGAGACGAATCGCATCGTCTTGTCCGAAGACGCGTTTGTGTAGCACCGTCTCCAAGTTGAGCAACTTATCGCGTTCGCCTTCGGTCAACTTCGTCACCGGGATCCCGGTCCATTTCGAGACGACCTCGGCAATCTCTTCTTCGGTCACTTCTTCCCGGACGAGTTCACGCGTCACTGCCCCGGCGAGTCGTTCCGCTTCAGCAAGTTCACGTTCGAGCTCCGGGATGCGTCCATATTTCAGCTCAGAGGCCCGGTTCAAGTCGTAACGACTCTCCGCTTCCTGCAGCTCGAGCTTCACTTTCTCTAAATCTCCGCGAATATGTTGGACGCGGTGCGTCGATTCTTTCTCGTTCTCCCAGCGCAAGCGGAGCGCGTCAGCCTGCTCCCGAGTGGAGGCGAGCTCTTGTTGGAGCGCCTCAAGCCGTTTCTTCGAGGCATCGTCGCTCTCTTTCTTCAGCGCCGCTTCCTCGATTTCGAGCTGCATGACGCGACGGACGAGCTCATCGAGTTCGGCCGGCATCGATTCCATCTCGGTCCGAATCATCGCACATGACTCATCGACGAGGTCAATCGCCTTGTCCGGCATGAAGCGGTCGGTGATGTAGCGATTTGACAATACGGCCGCCGCGACGAGCGCGTTGTCGTGGATGCGGACCCCGTGGTGAATCTCGAAGCGTTCCTTCAAACCACGCAAGATCGAGACCGTGTCTTCGACGTCTGGTTCGTCGACGAGCACTTGTTGGAACCGCCGCTCAAGCGCCGGGTCTTTCTCGATATATTGGCGATATTCATCGAGCGTCGTCGCACCGATACAGTGGAGCTCCCCACGCGCGAGCATCGGCTTCAACATATTACCGGCGTCCATCGCCCCTTCTGATTTACCAGCGCCGACAATCGTGTGCAACTCATCGATGAAGAGAATAATTTTCCCTTCCGCCTCTTTCACTTCGTTCAAGACGGCTTGAAGCCGCTCCTCAAACTCCCCGCGATATTTGGCGCCGGCGACGAGCGAACTCATGTCGAGGCTGAAAATCGTCTTGTCTTTCAGACTTTCCGGCACGTCGCCGCGAACGATCCGTTGGGCGAGCCCTTCGACGATGGCCGTCTTCCCGACTCCAGGTTCCCCGATCAAGACAGGGTTATTCTTCGTTTTTCGGCTCAAGATGCGGATGACGCGGCGAATCTCGCTATCGCGTCCGATGACGGGGTCGATTTTCCCGGTCTTCACTTCTTGAATCAAGTCGCGGCCATATTTCGTCAATACGTCATACGTCGCCTCTGGTGACTTCGACGTGATGCGCCGATTCCCGCGGACGGCGACGAGCGCTTCCCGCAGTTTCTCTTCCGTCACACCTTTCCGTTCGAGCATGCTTTGCGCTTGGCTCTTGTTCAGCAAGATTCCAAGCAAGACGTGCTCGACCGAGACGTACTCGTCATTCATGCCGGTCGCCTCACGTTCAGCCGTCGTCAACACGTTCAAAAGTGACGCCGAAATCATCGGTGTCGTCGGGTTTTGCAGTTTCGGTGCATTTTTGAGCGCCATCGCGACTTCCGCCTCGATCTCACCGACGTTCAACTCCATCTTCTGCAATAAGAGCGGGATGATGCCATCCGCTTGAGAGATCATCGAGGCGAGCACGTGCCATTCGTTCATCTCGCTATGATGATACTGCTTGGCGAGCGCTTGTGAACTGACAATACTTTCATGGGCTTTATCGGTAAATCGATTGAAATCCATCACGTTTCCTCCTTATGCTCAGCGTTCGAGTTGTTCATAAACAGATCGGTGGGCGGCATCGAGCGGTAACTCGACTTCAAGCTGGACGAACAGGTCCGAGCGAACTTTCGCCGCTGTCATGAAGCCGCGTCCTGGAATCCGCATCCGCTGTCCGGGACGCGATCCTGGCTTGACCTTCAATTTGACACGACCGCCGTCAAGCGTCGCGACGACGACTTCGGTCCCGTCGAGGAACGCGAGCGGACGCAACCGTTTGACGGTGATGACGTTCGCCCCTTCACGCCGGTACGTCTCGTCATCCGTGAAATGAAGCTCGACGTAGACGTCGCCCCGGTCCCCGGACTGTCCGACTTTGCTGCTCTTGCCTTTCAGACGGAGCTTCTGTCCTTCGTGCGCCCCTTTTGGAATCTTCACATTGACCGTTCCCGTCTGAAGTCGCAGGCTTACTTTCGAGTCGGACGTCAGCTGGCTGAGCGGCACGTTGACACGGACCGTTTCATCCAAGTCCTCTTCGACCGCCTGATCGAAGAAGCTGCCAAACATGTCCTCGAAACCGAACGTGCGCGACGTCGTCCGAGAACCGCCCCCAAATTGGCGGAACAAGTCCTCAAACTGGGCCGAACCTTCGCCATACCCGTCACCGCTATAAGTCCCTTGGCCGAACGTTGGTCCTTCGGCGCTTCCGTAACGGTCATAGTTCGCTTTCTTCTCCGGGTCGCTCAACACGTCAAACGCTTCTTGGATCGCCTTGAACTTGTCTTGTGCGCCCGGATCTTTATTGACGTCCGGATGATATTGTTTGGCCAACTTGCGATAAGCTCGTTTAATGTCCTGGTCCGATGCCTGTTTCGACACCCCGAGGACGTCATAATAATTTTTTGCCATCTCGTTTCACCTCACCTATCCCTTTCCCGATTCTGATAAGTCTATTCTACCCAATTGGTCAAAGAAGGTCAAAGAATACCCTCGCTATTATGTGTACGAAAAAAAGAAGGACTTCGTTTCATCACGAAGTCCCCACGATTAGAAATATACTTTTGGCGCAGACATACCTTCTTCGAACACGATCGTCACTTCTTGGTTGCCGCCAAGCGACGTGACGTTGATTCGGACCGGTACGCTCCGGTTGTACTCCCAACGGTTCTCAAGCAATCCGACGATATGTTGGGTGAAACCGACGAGTTCGGCCCGGCTGTAGAATTGAATCGGAATGTCAATTTCAAGCCGCGACAAATCGCCGTTTTGATAGAACCCTTTCCCGATCATCCCACTGAAGTCTGGGAACACATCGGCGATCCGGTCGCTGAACAACGTGAACTTCTGGGCATCATCCCGTACTTCGTTCGTCGCCGTGCCCGACGGGAAGTAATAGTACCTCTCATCGATCGCTTTCCAGTCACCGGCAGCGACGCCGTCTCCCTTGCCGACAAACGCCGACTTGATATAGTTGCCCGGCGTCGGAGAGCCTTGGGACGACTTCATATAGAGCGCGACGTTGATATCGAGGTCTTTAAAATCTTCTCGCGCGCGCAACTGACCGACAAGTTCATTCGCCATCCGTTCCCCTTCGGCGATGACTTTTTTCTCGTCCAACCGTTCCGTGTAGGTCGGTCCGAAATTCGGGGCTTGGAAGACGTACTCCCGGTTCAAGATGAGGGCGAACGACACACCGCCGAGTTCGTATCCGTTGTCGGCTTTGCGCATGTAATTTTGTTCGACGAGCGAAGCCAAGTAGAGCGGTGACTCTTTATTGGCATCGACGAAGTCAGCTTCCGACACCTCGGCCGTCCCGTTCGCATACGACGGGTTGAGCGGCACGAGCGCGCCTTCTTCCTGACTCTTGTCTTTACGCCCGAGCAGGCGTGACACGTCGCCGCTATTTAATAACTGTCCTTCTTGATACGCAAACTGGTCCGGGTTGAACGCTCCCGTCGAGTGGCGCATCAATCCGAGTTCGACTTCTTCAAGCTCGAGCGACGAGCTGACTTGTCGTTGAGCAAGACCACGCGCTGCGGCCGATTTGAACGGGATGACCATCTGATAGTAGGAGTCCCGCGCTTCAATCGCCGGCGTCACGCCTTCTGACGTCGGTTCGTTCCCGGTCGGCGTTGCTTCTTCCTCCCCCATCGGGATTTTCATTGAACATCCGCTAAGTAGCAGGCTAGCCGCCACAGCGGGAATGATGAGTTGCTTCCATTTCATCTATGTCTAAACTCCTTTAGTAAATCGATTCATCGTACACTTCGTCCATTATAACAAAATCGTCGGATGAAAAAAGTGTCGAAGCGGAATCAGTCCGTCTCCATACGAAAACGCCCTTCGATGTGACAGTCGAAGGGCGTCGATTCAAGCTTTTCTAGACGGGCGACGCCAGTGCGTCAAAGCGAACAACCCAAGAATGATCAAGACGAGTCCGAGCGCCGTCACCCACGTGCCGGTCGAGCCGGTCAGTGGAAGTGTTCCTTGTTCAGGAGTGACCGGTGTCGTCGGTTCCGGGACGTACACAGAGTCATCTTCTCGTTCCGGAATCGCTTGTTTGACGTGGACGGTTGCTTCAGCCGACCGGGAGACGCGATTTCCGCTCACTTCGAACGTGAACGTGACACGGTTCGTCAGTGTGCCGCCGGCCCGGACATCATAGGACGGGAGCAACACTTTCTCCATCTCGAGCACGATTTCTTCGCCCGGGACGAGTCCGTTCTCGACTTCGGCGAGTGCCCGCATTCCGTCACGGAGCGTCTCCGTTGTCTCTTGCTGTTCCGTTTCGGTCAACGCCCCGCTCGTCCATTCTTCCATCACATCGACGAAATAAAGCGTGACGTTCGACGTGTTCGTGATCGTATACGTGTAGACGATTGTGTCGCCTGGGTGAACCGTTTTCGGGTTCGCTACTTTCGTCACCGTGAAGTCGATACGGTTCAACAAGACGATCTGTTGACTCTCGGCATCGACGACGCGACCGAGCTCGTCACTCGCCGCGACACGGAAGACGTTCCCGATTTCTGGATGGGTCATGTCATCATAGTCGCTAGGCACTTCGAGATTGACCGTCGTTTCGACCCGTTCTCCCGGGGCGAGACCGTCCGTCCCGATGAGGTCCGTCAATCTCGTGTTCACCGTCTCGTTGAAGGCTTTCACTGCGTCAGCATCGATGCCGCCGCTGAAGAACTCGTCTTCAATCGACGTGATGGTCAGCGTCGTCTCGCCCGTGTTCTCAATCACGAACGTATACGGAATCATCCCGCCGACGACGGCTTGATCGATATTTGCTTCTTTACCGACCTCGAGTCCAATCACCTTGTCCGGGACGACCGTCACTGTCACATCGGTACAATCAGCCGGAATCGCTTCATCCGGTCCTTCCACACCGATGCAAAACGTGTTCGTCACGTCTGTCTCCATGTCAACGTCCGGTGCGAACGTATCGAATTGGATCGTCGTCGTGCCGACCGGGATGACGGGGAACGTCCAGTAGAAGGCGGGCGGTCCGCTCACAACGGTCGGGACGGGCGTTTCCACCCCATCTGGTCCGAGCACTTCGACAGAATCCGCGACGACCGTCAATGCTTCCGGAACCGTATCGGATACCGAGAAATTTTCAATCGGGGCGCCGTCCACGTTGATGACGAGACGGTACGTCAACAAGTCACCGGCAAGCACTTCCGTGATCGCTCCGTCAGCGCCGAGGGCGAGCTTTTCAATCGTGACCGTCGGGGCAACCGTCGTCGCGGCCACTTCTTCCACCATCGTCTCGACTTCAGCGAGCGGTTGTTCCACCACTTCTTCGGCATCAACAGTTTGTTCTGTCGTCGCTTCGACTGCCTCCACCGCTTCTTCGGCATCGGTCACCGGTTCAGATTCTTCTTCATTTCCAATCGCTTCGGACGCCGAGGCGATCGCTTCCGCTGCCGGTTCGGCTGTGATCGTGAACGCGGTGAATGAATATGGGACGCGTTCTTCATCGTATAGCGTGATCGTCTCGATCAGCGCCGAATCGACATGTTCGGCATCAATCATGAAACGCCAGCTGTCGGCGGTCTCACGGACCCCATAATATGTCACATCCTCATACACGAGGCTTGCTTCATATAGACTGTCCGCCTCTTCTACCGTCAGTTCGACTTGAGCGAAAATCGTGCTCGTCTCTTCCGCGTGCAGGACGTTCGGTGTGAGCATGCCGATGAGTAAAACGAATAAAGCGATAAGTGCTGTCACTTGACGTTTGGCGCTTCCCATGGTGGTCCCCTCCTCTAAGATGAATGCCTGTCTGCGACACAGCTATCCGATGACAGCGCCGGGCACGGAGGGGGAAGAGAGGATGATTGTGCGCGAGTCGTGGTGTCAAAGGGTCCTCTAATTCAGGAATATTTTCCAAATGGTTTGGATACTATTCATTACCCTTCCCACGTTTCAGCGAACCCGTCGAAACTCAGGATTTTTTGAACGTTAGGTCAATGAAAAAAAGTCCTCGATTGGAACAGACCACCATTTGGTCCATTCCAATCGAGGACGGTCATATCACGCATGATCCGCCAAAAAGGCGAGCAGCGCCGCTTCATCCCACACTTCGATGCCGAGCGTCTCCGCTTTTGCAAGCTTCGATCCGGCCTTCTCACCGGCGACGAGCAGGTCTGTGTTCTTGCTGACACTACCGGTCACGCTCGCTCCGAGAAGCTCGAGCCGCTTCCCGGCCTCGCCGCGTGTCATTTCGTGAAGTTTCCCGGTCAAGACGACCGTCTTCCCCGCCATCGGGGCGTCCGTGTCGACAGGTCGTTTCGCACCTTTGAACGTCAAGTTGACGCCTGCTTCATCAAGTTCCCGGACGAGTTCACGTGCCTCCGGCTTCTCGAAATAGAGCGTGATCGATTCGGCCATCTTCGTGCCGATGCCATCGATCGCGGTCAAGTCTTCCACGGAGGCTGTCATGATCATGTCCATCGTCTCGAATCGCTCGGCAATGAGCGTCGCCGCTTTTTGCCCGACGAGCCGAATGCCGAGGGCGAATAAGACGCGTTCGAGTGAGTTTTGTTTTGATTGGTCGATCGCCGCGAGCAAGTTCGACACCGACGTCTCTCCCATCCGTTCGAGCGCGAGGAGCGCCTCACGATCAAGCCGATACAAATCGGCGACGTTGTGGACGAGACTCGCTTCGTGGAGCTGGGTAATCACTTTTTCACCGAGACCGTCGATGTTCATCGCCGGACGCGACACGAAATGGATGAGCCCTTCGAGCAGCTGGGCCGGACATTCCGGATTGACGCAGCGATGGTCCGCCTCGCCTTCTAACCGGACAAGTTCCGAACCACAAGCCGGACAATGTGTCGGGAAGACGATTTCCGTCTCGTTCCCGGTCCGCTCACTCTCAATCGCCGAGACGACGGCCGGGATGACGTCCCCGGCCTTTTTGATGACGACCCGGTCGAACAAGTGCAAATCCTTCTCTTTAATGAAGTCCTCATTATGAAGTGTCGCGTACGTCACGGTCGACCCGGCGACAAGCACCGGTGCAAAACGGGCACGCGGTGTCACTTTCCCGGTCCGTCCGACGCTGAAGTCGACGGCTTCGATCGTCGTCACGACTTCCTCGGCCGGAAACTTATACGCGACGGCCCAGCGTGGACTTTTCGCCGTGAAACCGAGCTGTTCTTGCTCTTCATACGCCGCGACTTTAATGACGATGCCGTCGATCTCGTACGGCAGTTCGGTCCGTTTCGTCACGTACGTCTCGATGTAGTCCCATAACTCATCGGCCGTCTGACACGTCGTATATTCTTGGCTGACGGCGATGCCGAGACGCCCTAAATATGCGAGCGCCTCGTCATGCGACGCGACGAGGTCGTCGGTCGAGACGAGCCCGTACGCGAAGAATGCCAAGTTGCGCGAAGCCGCGATCTTCGAGTCGAGTTGCCGGAGCGAGCCCGCCGCGGCATTGCGCGGGTTGGCGAACAACGCCTCACCCATCCGTTCCCGCTCATCGTTCAAATGTTCGAACGAACGCTTCGGCATGTACGCCTCGCCACGCACTTCGAGCGTGACGTCTTCGTTCAGCCGGAGCGGAATCGAGCGGATCGTCTTCAAGTTTTGTGTGATGTCCTCACCCGTCGTCCCGTCGCCCCGCGTCGCCCCGCGCACGAGACGGCCGTCTTCGTACTTAAGAGAGACGGCGAGACCGTCAAACTTGAGTTCGGCGACGAAGAGCGGACGATACCCGAGATCTTTCTCGATGCGGTCGACCCATTCGATGAGTTCTTCCTTCGTGAAGACGTTTCCGAGCGAGAGCATCGGTGTGTCGTGCGTCACTTTGACGAACGCGTCGAGCGGAGGCGCACCGACCCGTTGCGTCGGTGAGTCCGGACTCCGCAACTCCGGATAATCGGTCTCGATTTGGATGAGCTCGTTCATGAGCCGGTCGTATTCAGCGTCCGGCACACTCGGCCGGTCGAGCACATAATACTCATAGCCGTACTGGTTCAATTGTTTCCGTAGCGTCTCTACTCGTTCTGTCATCTCCATACCATCACCTCACGCTTTTTCAATCGGGGCGAACTTGGCGAGCAGACGCTTGATTCCGACCGAAGGGAAAGCGATGTCGAGCTCGAGCTGGTCCCCTTCCCCGCGTGTCTGCACGACCGTTCCTTGACCCCATTTTTTATGGTTCGCTTTATCGCCGACGTTCCAGCCGATCGACTCGGCACCTGACGATTGGGCGAGCTTCGGCTTCGGTTTCGAGCTGAAACCGTTGACCGGAAGTTTCCCAGGTGATTCGACCGGATTCCACGGCATCGCCTTCTTCGCTTTTCCTGAGCGCTCGAGGAGCGTCTCCGGCAACTCGTGCAAGAAACGTGACTCCGGGTTGTTTTGGAACCGACCGTACAGCATACGGGATTGGGCCCGCGTCAAATAGAGGCGCTTCTCCGCTCGGGTGATGCCGACGTAGGCGAGACGGCGCTCTTCTTCCATCTCTTCCGGGTCGTTCAAAGAGCGGCTATGCGGGAACAGTCCTTCTTCCATCCCGATCAAGAAGACGACCGGGAATTCGAGTCCTTTCGCCGAATGGAGCGTCATGAGCGTCACTTGGTGCAACTCGTCGACTTCTTCGAGCGAATCGAGGTCCGAGACGAGCGTCAAATCGGTGAGGAAGGCGACGAGCGTCTGTTCATCGCTTTCTTTCTCGAAGTTTTGAGCGACCGATAAAAATTCCTGCAAGTTCTCGAGCCGGCTTTCCGCTTCGAGCGTCTTCTCGATTTTAAGCATCTCTTCATAACCTGACTTCTTCAACACTTCTTCAATCAACTCGGAAATCGACAAGTAGTCCGCCATTTGACGAAGGTCGATGATGAGTTTTCGGAACTCGGCGAGTTTCGTCGCCGTCCGTGGTGCGATGCCGGACAGTTCGATATCACGAATCGCTTCCATGAGCGAGACGCCTTGCATCGATGCGAAATCACCGAGCTTGTCGACCGTCGCCGCGCCGATGCCGCGTTTCGGTTCGTTGACGACTCGCACGAACGAGATGTCCTCATCCGGGTTGGCGATCAAGCGCAAATACGCCAACACGTCTTTAATTTCTTTTCGTTCATAGAACTTCGTGCCGCCGACCATCTTGTATGGGATGTTCGATTTGAGAAGCATCTCCTCAAGACCACGTGATTGGGCGTTCGTCCGGTACAACACGGCCATCTCGCCGTAATCGATGCCTTCTTGACGCAGCTCTTTCATTTGATTGATGATGAAGAACGCTTCGTCGCGGTCGTCCGAGGCGACATGTAAGAGGAGTTTCTCCCCTTCGGCGTTCTCCGTCCAGAGCTGTTTGTCTTTACGACCCGAGTTGTTTTGGATGACACCGTTCGCCGCCTCCAAAATCCGTTTCGTCGAGCGGTAGTTCTGTTCGAGCAAGATGACGTGCGCGCTCGGATAGTCCTTCTCGAACGTCAAGATGTTGGCGATGTCCGCGCCGCGCCAGCGATAAATCGATTGGTCCGAGTCACCGACGACGCACAAGTTCTCATGTGCCTCGGCGAGCAGCTTGACGAGCGTGTATTGGGCCCGGTTCGTATCTTGATACTCGTCGACGTGGATGTATTGGAACTTCTTCTGATAAAACGCGAGCACGTCTGGCGCTTCCTGGAACAATTGAATCGCCTTCATGATCAAATCATCGAAATCAAGGACGTTGTTGTGCTTCAACTTCTTCTCATACGCCGTATATACGTCCGAGATGACTTTCTCGTACGGGTTGTTGCCGACGAGTGCGGCCGCGTCTTGCGGCGTGCGAAGCTCGTTCTTATGGTTCGAAATCATGCCGAGGAGCGTCCGCGGCTCATACTTCTTCGGGTCGAGGTTCAGCTCTTTGAGCACTTGCTTGATCGCCGTCAACTGATCGGACGAGTCAAGAATCGAGAAGTTCCGATCATAACGGATGCGGTCGATATCTCGGCGCAAGATCCGGACGCACATCGAGTGGAACGTCGAGATCCAAATGTCGTCCGCGACACCGCCGACGAGACGGGCGATCCGGTCTTTCATCTCACGGGCCGCCTTGTTCGTGAACGTGATGGCGAGAATGTTCCATGGTGCAATCTGTTTCGATGCCATCAAATAAGCGACGCGGTGCGTCAAGACACGTGTTTTCCCTGACCCGGCCCCTGCCATGATGAGCAGTGGGCCGTCCGTATATTTGACTGCCTCCGCTTGTGGAGGGTTCATGCCTTTGACCAATTCTTCACTCAAGTTATACATAATCGTTTCCTTTCTTCGTTCCAAACGTTTGTTCTTATTTTATCGGAGTGCCGCTACAGTCGCAAGCGCTCCGTCGAGATTCTCGTAAATGACGTTTCCGACGACGATCGTATCGACGTGCGCAGCCATCTTCATCGCTGCTTCTGCCCCGTCGATCCCGCCCCCATAAAACAAATGGGCGTCCGGGACGGCGAGGCGCACTTCTTTGACGACGTCCGGCGAGCCGAACGTGCCGCTATATTCAAGGTAAAGGGATGGCAGACGGAACAGGTGGTGGCCGGTCTCGGCGTAAGCGACAACTTGCTCGAGAGAGAGCTCGGTTCGCGCCTCGGTCACCTCGGCGACTTTCGCCGCCCCATTCAAAACGATGTACCCTTGCCCGGTCACGTGACGTGCTTCAAACAAATGCCCGTGGCGTTCGAACGCCCGGACTTGATGACCGACCACCCAGTCGACCGTCCCGGCGTTCAACACGGTCGGGATGAAGTAATGGTCGAACCCTCGTATCGTCTGGTCCGGGTGACTCAACTCAAGTGCGACCGGGACGCCACATCCGTTCAGCCGATTGAACAACGTGAACGTGTTCTCGGCATCGATGCCGTCCGTACCGCCGATAAGAAAGGCATCCGTGCCCGACTGAATGAGCGCCGACAGCGCCTCATCCTCCAGCCGCTTGTTCGGGTCGAGCTTAAATACGTGGCGCCAGGCGTGAAAATCCATTCGAAGTCCCTCCATTCGATACCTCCTCTAGTGTAGCGATTTTTTTAGTCGGTTGCATCTGTTGACGAAAAAAAGACTTGCCGAAGCAAGTCTTAAACACGACGGGCCGCGGCCCGTCGTTCCCGGTCCGTCAACCATTTCGCGACGAGAAGCGCAAACGCGCCGTACACCGGGACGAACCAGAGCGGATTGGCGAGAAAGAAGCCGAGCACCGGGATATCGAGCAACGGCGAATCCGGTGAGCAGAGCGCCGTCCCGTTGACGATCGCGATGAACGGTAAGACGGGAACGACGAACACGTAACCGAAGTTGATCCAAAATGCCTTCATGGTGTTGTCTCCTTAACCTAAGATAATCGATTCTTTCGGATAGTTGTACATCCGTTTCGGCTGTCTCCGTTGCAAGATCAAGATGAAGGCGATGACCCCGATCCGACCGATGAACATCAAGATGGTGAGCACCCATTTGCCGACGTTCGAGAACTCAGAAGATAGTCCGACCGAAAGCCCCGTCGTCCCGAACGCCGAGCACGCCTCGAACAAGATTCGCGTGAGCGAAGCATCTTCAAAGAACGCGAGCACCATGACACCCGAGAGTAAGACAGCGAGCGAGACGGTAATGATGACGAACGCTTTCCAAATGTCCTCGAGCACAATCTCGCGCCCGAAAATCTTGATCGACGAGTCACCGCGGATGAACGCGATGACCCCGAGCACGGCGACGGCGAACGTCGTCGTCCGAATCCCTCCACCGACCGAAGACGGGGAGGCGCCGATAAACATGAGGATCGACAAGAGCAACATGCTCCCTTCCGAGAACAAGTTCACGTCGACGGTCGACAGTCCCCCGTTTCGTGTCGTCACGGACTGGAACAGCGAGTCCGACAGCGCGAGCCAGAGCGGTAACTCTTTGAACGCGTTGTTGTATTCGAACAAGAACAACCCGACCGTTCCGACGGCGATCAAAATGAAGAACGTCGACACGGTCAACTTCGTGAATAAAGAGAAACGGCGAGGGAAGTTCTCCCGCTTGCGCATGATCCGGCTCGTCAAATACGTTCGAATCTCGATGAGAACCGGGAACCCGATCGCACCGCCGGTCATGAGCACGATTTGTGTGAAGATGACGAACGGATCTTCCCGGAACGGCGCGAGCGAGCTACCGGTAATATCAAACCCGGCGTTCGTCGTCGCACTGACCGCCCCGAACAGCCCCTGCAGGAACGCTTCTCCGGCCGTGTCAAAGTAGTTTAAGTAATGGAAACCGAGCAACACCGCCCCGACCGCCTCGATCGCGATGACGGTGATGACGATTTCCGTGATGTATTTGATGATACCAGACATCGACGTCTGGTTTTGGTCACGTAAAATGAGTTGCCGCTCGCGGAAGCCGATGCGCTTCCCGAGCAAGATCCACATGATGACGTGAAGACTGATCAACCCGACACCGCTCACTTGAACGATGAACAAGATGATGAATAGACCGAACGTCGAGAACGTGTCCGCGACGACAATCGGGGTGAGGCCGGTGACACTGACACAACTGACCGCGAAAAAGACGAGGTCGGTGAACGTGATCGTCACCCCGGGCTTGTGCGCGATCGGCAGAGCGAGCAGAATGATCGACAAAAGCGCGGCCGCGCTGTAGATCAACACGAGCGTTTGGACCGGTGTCAGCTTTCGGAAGAACAGCTGTAAATTTCGTTTCATAAACTTGTCTTTCATCATGCCCCTCCTTTCCATCAAAAACAAGATGACTCTTACGAGTCACCTTTGTCTGATTGGTTTAGGCGTTCAAGGGCAAGGTCATAGCCACCTGACCCGTAGTTCAAGCAACGCTTGACACGGGAAATCGTAGCCGTCGAAGCACCTGTCGCTTCTTCAATTTTATGATATGTGCTACCTTCACGAATTTGGCGCGCCACTTCTAACCGTTGGGCTAACGCTTGAACTTCGTTGACGGTCGCTAAATCTTCGAACAATTGATAGCAGTCTTCGAGCGTGTCGAGCTTCAAGATCGCCTCAAACAGCTGATCGAGTTCACGCCCTCTTAATTTATCGAGTTGCATCCGCAAGCATCCTCTCTCCATCGTACTTCTTTATCATTCTAAAGCACGACCGCCTCGGACTCAACTGTTCATCGCAAAATCGCTGGAAATAGTATTTGTTTTTTCATCACTTCGTAAATTCCGAGCGGTGTCGCACGCACGTACGGCAAGTGGGTCGAGGCGAGAAACAGTAGCGTGTAAATCGGGTCTTCGAAGTGATACCCGCGTGCCACGAGTTCATTGCGCAACTGTTTTTCTTGATAAATGAGCCGCTCGACCGGCTCGATCGACGTCATGCCACAGAGCGGGAGCGGGATCTCGGCGATGATCTCGCCGCGGTCGACGAGGACGATGCCGCCGCCAAGTTCTTTCATGCGCGCGAACGCCGTCAACATGTCTTGTTTGCACTTACCGAGGATTAAATAATCGCCGCTGATCGAGTACGAGCTGACGAGACCGCCGAAGTCGTTGGCGAACCCTTTCAATACCGTGTTCAGGCGCCATTTCCCTTCTTTATCGAGCAGCATGAGGAACGACTCGTCCCCGTCGCGTGGCAGTTCGTCTTGTCCGGTGTCGTGTGTGATTTTGAACAGCTTCATGATGACCGAGTTGACCATGTCGAGCCCGACCGGCATACTGAACGACAGGTCGTTTGGGGTCAACTCGATGTCGACGTCCGTCGCTGGCATAAGCGCGAGTGACGCTTCGACCAGCTCGTCCGGGAACAGCGACATCCCGTCACGAACAATCCACTGTCCTTTCGCGATGACACTCGACGGACGCGGGTCATCGATTGCATCCAAAACGTTCAGATGCGCGATACGGCCTGGGGCGATTGAGCCGAGGACGTGATCGAGCCCGAAATGACGGGCCACGTTCAACGACACGATGCGATACGCCTCGATCGGGTCTAAACCAGCCTCGATCATGATGTTCACGAGCGCATCTTGCATGCCGTCCTCATAAAAGCCTGGTGTCGACCCGTCCGTCGTCACCATGAGATGGTCGAACGTCGATAGTCCCGCCTCGAGCAAACCGCGCATCATATGCGGCAAATCCGGGCGAATCGAAGAATGACGCAACGTCGTCGTATACCCATGTTCGAGACGACAGAGCGCCTCTTCGGCTGTCATCGCCTCATGGTCGCTGTGGACACCCATCAGCGCCATTTTCGTGAGCGTCTTCGCCGATGCCCCCGGGAAATGTCCCTCGACCGGAAGACCGCATGTCTCGGCGTCAAGCATCCATTGGAGCATCTCGTCGTCTCCTTTTAACGTCCGCGGCCACGCCGTCAACTCGCCTGCCATGATGACGTCCGGGTGGTTGAACCAGTCGTGGATGCGTTCCGTGTCGACGAGGACGCTGTCGCGATCGAGCTCGGTCTGCGTGTCGAGCCGCGCCCACCAGTACGTGCTCGTCGGGAGTTGTTGCATCGCTTCAAGTTGCGCAAACGCTTGCTCCTTCTCTTGTAAAAAAAGAAGCATGTTGTCGTTCACGAGCGTCGTCGTACCCCGTTCGCCTGCATACTTTGACAGCGTCGCCGGGTTATACAGTTGAAACGGATGCGCATGCGGCTCCATGTAGCCTGGAACGACAAACTTTCCGGAGACATCGACCGTCTCGACCGCCGCTTTCGGCAAGTCCGGTCCGACGTAGACGATGCGGTCATTCTCGATCCAAATGTTCGCTTGTTTCCATTGTTTCACGTACAAATTCAAATAAGTCGCATTCGTCAAGACGAGCGAAGGCGGCCGCACTTGGTCCACGACCTCAAGTTGTGAGCGAATCATCGTTTTTGACCACGGTGCCCGCGCCGATCGTTTAGTTGGCATCGAACCCAGTCCTCCCTTAATCGCTTCATTTATTATCAGAAGATAATTTTGTAAGCGTTTTCTTTATGCTGCTTCAAGTTTACCTTTTCTCTGAAACCGTCGCAAGTTATGTTCACCATTGTAACGAAATTCACACAAAGTTTACACAAATAAAAGACGCTTCTACGAGAAGCGCCTTCACCAGTCATACAGGGTGACCGTTTTCTTTAAATAATGCTCGAGCTGGGCGAGCGGGACCGGCTTGCTGTAATGATAGCCTTGGATGAGCGAGCTGCTATGTTCAAGCACGAAAGCGAGTTGCTCCGGCCGTTCGACCCCTTCGGTGACGATGTCGAGACCGAGCGTATGGAACGTTTGATACAGTCCTTCGAGCAACGCCCGATCGAATGTGTTCTCCGGGATCCCTTTCACGAAGTTTTGATCGATTTTGATCAAGTCGAGTTGGAGCGACTGCAGGAACGACAACGAAGACGTCCCGACCCCGAAATCATCCAGCGAGATTTTGACACCGAGCGTTTTCAACGACTGAATGAACTGTTGCAATTCATATAAGTTGCCGCCGACCTCGCTCTCGGTAATTTCGACGTGAAGTAAATGAGGGTCAAATAACGTTTCTGCGAGCACATCTTCAAGTTCGGCTAAAAATGACCCGTCTGCGATTTGCCGTTTGGATACGTTAACCGATAAGAACAAATGGTGTCGCATACTGTGCTCCTTCATCTCGGACACCGCTTGACGGAGCACCCAACATCCCAAGTCCGAGATCAATCCGAGCTGCTCGGCGATCGGGATGAACAGCCCTGGCGACACTTGACCTTTCACTGGATGGTTCCAGCGGATGAGGGCTTCGACGCCGCGCACGGCGAACGGATGCGGCGATACAATCGGCTGGTAGTACAGCTCGAACTCATCGTTCTCGAGTGCCCGTCTCAAATCACGTTCCATCTCAAGCGTCTGCAAGTAGTGGCTGCCATCTTCAATCTCTTGGAACGCCAAAATCCGTTTTTTCCCGGATAGTTTCGCCTCATGCAAGACGACGTCAAGCCGTCCCATCATGACCTCATACGTATGATGGGGATGCCGCAACGCGAAGACGTCCAATCCGATCGTCGTCGTCAACCCTGTCACCCCGTTCATTTCGGACCAGTCGGCCAAATCTTTCGTGAGCCGGCGGGCGACCGGACGCAATTCGTCGAGCGTCCAATTCGGGTGAAGGAACATAAATTCATCGGCACCGATGCGGGCGACAAACCCGTCTTCTTTATAAAAATTCAGCCGTGATGCGATGTAAATCAAGACGGCATCACCCGTGCGATGACCGAACTGGTCGTTGATGCGGCGGAAGTCGTCAAGATCGAGGCCGATGACACCGATTTGATCGTCGCCACCACGCGCGCTCGAAAAATAGTCCTCGATCGCCAACCGATTTGGCAGTTGCGTGAGTGCGTCCCGATACGCCTTATCGAGCACTTCCGCCCTCGTGTCTTCGAGCGCGGCGAGCACCTCGTTCATGCTGACGGCCATCTGTTCAATCTCGTCTTGGCTCTGTTCGTTCAAACTGATGCGTAGACGACTATCTCGCTCAATTGTGATCTGTTTCAACTCATCGCCAATCCCCATCAATCGACGAATGATGACGTGGTGGATCGTCCATAGCAACGACAGAAACAGTCCGACACCGAGAACGAGCAACGCCAGTATGCCGAGGCGTAGCATCGCCACCGTGTTTTGGTAATGCGTCGGTTCGACGACGAAAGTGATGCCATAGTCGGTCTTGTCATATACCGTATCGAGCGGGATGACGACATGTGTCAGTCCGTCCCGTGACGTGATCGTCGTGTCGGTCGCTTCGGTCAACCCTACAGCGAGCGGCAACTTCGTCTGGGCACTCAAATCGGCGACGAAATGACTGCTGACGAACTCGAGCATGACGAGCGTCCCTTCGGCCGGACCGCTGCGGTCACTTTGAAGAATCGGATGCGTCGCATAAAAGACAGGCCCGTATTCGCTCTCATAGATTGTGCTGCGCGTGTTGGCGTCAGCTCGGACGCGTGAGGCGATATCAGCCAAAAACGCCTGTTGCTCAGGCTCAGTCAACGACAAGCTCTGTTTTTGGAACGTGGCGTAATGGACGTCCCCGTCTCGATTCAAAAACAGCATCGCATTGACGTTCAAATTATCGAGAGACGCCTCGCTGATGTTGCTGTCGATGAACGTCTCATTCTTTCCTTGGATGAACGCATACGCGTCGTTCCATTCCGCCCAATCGACGAGCGTCCGCTCAAGGCTACTCTTGCGATTCACGAGTGTTTCGGTCACACTCGCGATTTGACTGTCGACCGCGAGCCGGTCCCGCTCCATACTCTGTTCGATGAAATACGGTCGGACGACAAAGAAGATGACGCCGACAAAAATGAGGATATTCAACGCCACCGCAATCATCAGTTTTGTCCGAATGCGCATGCCGACCACCTTCTTCCTTCAATCTACTCCATTATTGTAGAGCAGGAAGTTGTGATTCCCTTCTTTTCGCATGAAAAAAAGGATGGGTTGACCCATCCTTTAAAAAATATGAGCAAGCGCCCGACCCGCAATGTCGGTCCGATAAAACGTATTCGGCAGTTCGAGCGTCTCGAGCGCCGCATATACCGTCTGCTTCGCTTCGAGCAACGTCGGTTTTGTTGACGTGATGACGAACAACCGGCCGCCGTTTCCGAGCACACGGTTCCCGTCACGCGTCGTCCCGGCATGGAACACACGGACGTCTTCCGGCAAACGCTCAAAACCGGATAACACTTGTCCTGACAAAGCTGTCGACGGATAGCCTTCCGCTGCCACGACGACCCCGATCGTGTAAGCGTCAAGCCACTCGATCGCGTACGTTTTTTTGGCGACGACCGCTTCGATGACGTCAAGGAGCGGTGAGGCGAGGTTCGGCACGATCACTTCGGTCTCCGGGTCGCCGAAACGCGCATTGAACTCGATCACTTTCGGCCCGTCAGCCGTCAAGATGAGTCCCGCATATAAGAAGCCTTCAAACGGTGTCCCCCGCTCGACCATCGTCTTCGCGAGCGGATGAAGCACTTGTTCGACCGCCTCGTCATAAACGCTTTCCGCAAGATGAGGCATCGGGCTATACGCACCCATCCCGCCCGTGTTTGGTCCTGCATCGTTGTCATAGGCGCGTTTATGGTCTTGCGACGTGATCATCGGGATGACATGTTCCCCCGAGACGAACGCCATGAGCGAGAACTCTTCTCCGTCCAAAAACTCTTCGATGACGACACGCGACTGCGCACCGAACTTATCGGTCGTGAAGATGTCCGTAATCGCTTCTCTTGCTTCTTCAAGCGAGAAAGCGACCGTCACCCCTTTCCCGGCGGCAAGTCCGTCCGCCTTGACGACGAGCGGGGCCCCGATCGCTTCGATATATGCCAGAGCCGAGGCCGCGTCGGTGAACGTCTCGTAGGCCGCGGTCGGAATGTTCGCCTGTCGCATGACTTCCTTCGCGAACGCCTTGCTGCCTTCAAGCAGAGCGGCGGCTTTCGTCGGGCCGAAAATACGCAAGTTTTCTTTCTCGAACGCGTCGACGACTCCGGCCATGAGCGCCGACTCCGGTCCGACGATCGTCCAACCGATCTGTTCCGCCTTAGCGAACGTGACGAGCGCCGCGACGTCCGTCTCTTCGATCGGCACGCACGTCATGCCGTCCATGTTGAGATTGCCCGGGGCGACGAAAACGTCGTGCCCGTCTTGTTTCAATTTCCAGGCGAGTGCGTGTTCCCGCCCGCCGCGTCCAATGACGAGTACGTTCATCGTATCGCTCCTCTCAGTGTTTGAAGTGTCGGACTGACGTGAATACCATCGTGATACCATGACGGTTCGCCGCCTCGATCGACTCTTCGTCTCGAATCGAACCGCCTGGCTGGATGATGGCTGTGATGCCGGCCGCTGCCGCTGCTTCGACCGTATCCCCCATCGGGAAGAACGCATCGCTGCCGAGTGCCGCACCCATTGCGCGTTCACCGGCTTGTTCGAAAGCGATTTTCGCCGCCCCGACCCGGTTCATCTGTCCAGCCCCGATTCCAATCGTCGTCTCATCTTTCGCCACGACGATCGCGTTCGACTTCACATGTTTGACGACACGCCAAGCGAGCTTCAAATCTTCCCATTCTGCTGCTGTCGGGCGACGATCCGTCACGATTTGGCACGAGGCGTCGTCGAGCGTCATATCGTCCCCGTCTTGCACGAGCAGGCCGCCGGCGACTGCCGTCAACCGCGATCCGGTCATCTGTCCCATATCGAGCGTCAACAGACGTAAGTTCTTCTTCTCTTTCAATCGGTCAAGTGCTGCCTCGCTAAAGGATGGAGCAATGACGATTTCGAGGAAGATGTTTCGAAGCGCTTCTGCCGTCTCGAGGTCGACTTCCCGGTTCAACGCGACGATGCCCCCGAAAATCGAGACCGGGTCGGCCGCATGGGCCCGTGTGAAAGCTTGGTGAATCGTTTCGCCGACGGCGACACCGCACGGGTTCATATGTTTGACGACGACCGCTGCCGGTTCCGTCAATTCGGTGAGCGCTTCGAGCGCCGCATTAGTGTCTTGGATGTTGTTATATGAGAGCTCTTTCCCGTGGAGTTGCACCGCATTCGCAAGCGTCATTCCGTTATAGAGCGGCGTCTTATAAAATGCTGCCTGTTGGTGCGGGTTCTCCCCGTAACGAAGGTCTTGTACTTTTTCGTACGTGACCGTGAGCTGGTCCGGGAACGTCTCGCCGATCTGTCGACCTAAATAGTCTGCGATCAACGCGTCGTACGCCGCCGTATGCCGGAACGCTTTCGTTGCCAGGCGTTGTCTCGTCTCAAACGACGTCCCGCCGTCCCGCACTTCTTGTGCGACTGACACATAGTCAGCCGGGTCGACGACGACCGTCACGCTCGCATGGTTTTTCGCTGCCGAGCGGAGCATACTCGGCCCGCCGATGTCGATGTTCTCAATCGCCTCGTCATACGTCGCGTTTTCTTTCGCGATCGTCTCTTTGAACGGATATAAGTTGACGACGACGTAATCGATCGGCTCGATATGATGGTCTTTCATCTGTTCGACGTGCGAGTCTAAATCGCGCCGTCCGAGAAGTCCGCCATGCACGAGCGGATGGAGCGTCTTCACGCGACCGTCGAGCATCTCTGGAAACGACGTCACTTCCGAGATGTTTTTCACCGGCAACCCTGCCGCGACGAGTGCCGCCTCTGTCCCACCCGTTGAGATGAGTTCAATGCCAGCCTCATGCAAGACGCCCGCAAGTTCAATGATTCCTGTCTTATCTGACACACTAAGTAATGCTCTCACTTGAAAACCTCCTGTTGAATGAACACTTGATGTAACACGTGCGGGTAGAGCGCATGCTCGACCGCTTGGATCCGCTTTGCCGCTTCTGCGGGATCACAGTCCGTAATCTCTACTTCGCGCTGGGCGATGATTGGTCCCGTGTCCATCCCCGCATCGACGTAATGGATGGTGACACCGCTGACGTCTACGTCCGCGGCGAGCGCTTGTCCAATCGCGTCTTTTCCGGGGAACGCCGGGAGGAGAGATGGATGGATGTTGATGATCCGGCTCGGATACGCCTCGAGCAAGACGTCCCCAATCAAACGCATATAGCCTGCCAAGACGATATATTCGACGCGCAGCGTATGCAACAAGACAAGAATCTCTTCTTCAAAGTCTTGTTTCGACGCATACGCTTTCGGTGTGAACGAAAAGCTCGGGATATGATATTGATCAGCCCGTTCAAGTACTTTCGCATCGGGTTTGTCCGTGACGAGCAGCACGCATTCCCCAGACAGCTCGCCGCGTTCGATTGCTTGCCAAATCGCTTCGGCGTTGCTGCCTGAACCGGAGGCGAAGATGGCGAACCGCTTCACTGGTCGACCCCCATGATGCGGACACCTGGCTTCGCGTCGACCTTTCCAATCCGGTGCGACGTCTCCCCGGCGCGTTCGAGTGCCGCTTCAACCACCGCGACATCCTCTGGGCGGACGGCGATCATGAAACCGATTCCCATGTTAAAGACGTTGAACATCTCTTGCTTCGAAACGTGGCCGACTTGTTCGAGCCAATCGAAGACCGGGAGACTTGGCCAACTCGACGCATCGAATGTGACGCCAAGTCCTTCTGGCAGCATCCGGGGCACGTTCTCATAGAAGCCACCGCCCGTGATATGGGCCATCCCTTGGACGAGTCCGGTCGAAATCGCCGCTTTCGCCGCCTCTGAGTAGATGCGGGTCGGCAACAACAACGCATTGCCGAGCGTCGTATCGAGCATCGCAATCTCGTCCGTGTAGGCGAGTCCTTGCGCTTCGACGATATGACGGACGAGTGAGAAGCCGTTCGAATGGACGCCGGATGAGGCGAGCCCGAGGACGATATCTCCTGCTTCGATCGTCCGTCCGTCGATCAGTGCCTCTTTCTCGACGACACCGACGGCGAATCCAGCGATGTCGTACTCCCCGTCCGGATACATGCCCGGCATCTCGGCCGTCTCACCTCCGACGAGGGCACAGCCCGCTTGGACACAACCTTCAGCGACACCGGCGACGATACGCTCAAGCTTCGCCGGATCGGCTTTGCCGGTCGCGATGTAGTCTAAGAAATAGAGCGGTTCGGCACCATGGACGAGGCAGTCGTTGACACACATCGCCACACAGTCAATCCCAATCGTATCATGTTGGTCGAGCGCGAACGCGAGTTTCAGCTTCGTCCCGACACCATCTGTCCCGCTCACGAGGATCGGATGCTTCAGCTGCATCGACCCGAGATCAATCATCGCACCGAAACTTCCAAGGCCGGTCATGACCTCAGGACGCATCGTCCGTGCGACGTGACGCTTCATGCGCGATACCGCCTCATAGCCTGCCTCTAAATTCACACCCGCTTGTTCATATCTTAAACTCATCGTCAGTCCCCCTCAAGCTTTTGTCTCTGTCACAAGTTCCGCCAGTTCTGTCGGATAAAGTCCGGTGAAGCAAGCGGCACACTGCCCGCGCAAGTTCCCTTCGAATGGCCGGTCAATCGCGTCGACCGTCCCTTCTAACGAGAGAAATGCAAGTGAGTCGGCCCCAATCTCTTCTTTAATCTCTGTAATCGATTTGGTGGCCGCAATCAACTCTTCCTTTGATGATGTATCGATGCCGTAATAGCACGGATGCTTGATCGGTGGTGACGTGATGCGGACGTGCACTTCGGTCGCCCCGGCTTCACGGAGCATCTTCACGATCCGCCGGCTCGTCGTGCCCCGGACGATGGAATCATCGACCATGATGACGCGCTTGCCGTTCACGACGCCGCGAAGCGCTGATAATTTCATTTTGACGCCTCGTTCCCGCAGCTCTTGCGAAGGTTGGATGAACGTCCGCCCGACGTAACGGTTTTTGATGAGTCCCATCTCATACGGGATGCCGCTCGCTTCGGCGTAACCGATCGCTGCCGAAATGCTCGAATCGGGAACTCCGGTCACGACGTCCGCCTCGACCGGCGCCTCATCGAACATCTTTTTCCCCATCGCTTTCCGTGCCGTATGGACGTTGACCCCGTCGATGATCGAGTCTGGCCGTGAGAAGTAGATATATTCCATCGAACACATCGCCCGGACCGCCGCTTCACTGTAACGCTCGGACGTGATGCCGTCCGCTGTAATCATGAGAAGCTCTCCCGGCTCGACGTCACGGACGTATGTCGCCCCGACGACGTCGAACGCACACGTCTCGGAAGCGAACACGTACGCCCCGTCCTCGGTCTGACCGAGTGAGAGCGGACGGAGACCGTGGACATCGACCGCGACGTAAAGAGCATCTTCTGTCAAAAAGAGAAAGGCGAACGCTCCGACGAGACGGGCCAAGCTATCCGAAATCCGTTCTTTCAGTGAATTCCCGCGGCTCCGCTTGATCAAATGGGCGACGACTTCTGTGTCCGATGTCGTCTGGAAAATCGCGCCTTCCGCCTCGAGCATATGTTTCAGTTCGGTCGCATTGACGAGGTTCCCGTTATGCGCCATCGCCAAGTCGCCGGTGAGTGATTTGAAGTGGAGCGGTTGGACGTTCTCGAGCGTGTTTCCACCCGCTGTCGAATAGCGGACGTGCCCGATGGCGTGATGTCCGGTGAGTGCGTCGAGTGACGGCTCATCGAACACTTCGGCGACGAGCCCGAGCCCGCGCTTCGCGTTCAAACGTTTCCCGTCCGCCGTGACGATGCCCGTCCCTTCTTGGCCCCGGTGTTGCAGGCTATGCAGACCGTAGTAGGCGAGATGAGAGGCGTCGATGTGTCCGTAGACGCCGAACACACCGCACTCCTCATTCATGCCTCGGATGTCATATAACATGGAATAGCTCCTTCCCATACACGTTCAAGTTCGGCGACATTCATTTCAATGAGACGGTCGCTCGCCCGGATAATCAGTTGTGTTGCTTCGGTCACGTGTCCGATGCGCGTGGCGTTCGTCAACGTCTCGAAGCGGTCCGCTTGGTCGGCCGCGACCGTGACGAGGAAGCGTGATTGTGACTCACTAAAAAGTGTCGTCACGAGATCTGTCTCGACGCTCACGTCTAAGCCGAAACCAGTCCCAAACACGAGCTCAGGAAGCGCTGCGGCGAGTCCGCCTTCAGACACGTCGTGGGCCGCTGTGACGAGTCCTTCACGAATGACTGAAAGGAGCGCTTGTTGATTCGTCCGTTCTGTCGCCAAGTCGAGTGTCGGCGCGTGCCCGCTCACTTTGCCGTCTTGCAGCATTTGCAGCGCACTGCCGCCGAACTCAGGCTTCGTCTCACCGAGCAAGAAGACGACGTCGCCTGCCGTTTTGGCGAACGAAGTCGTGATATGTTCACGCTTCTCGATCAAACCGACCATGCCGACGACCGGTGTCGGATAGATGGCCGTGCCGTTCGATTCATTATAAAGCGAGACATTTCCTCCGATGACCGGTGTGTCGAGCGTCCGACACGCCTCAGCCATGCCTTCGACGGCTTGATCGAGTTGCCAGAACCCTTCCGGTTTGTCCGGGCTACCGAAGTTCAAGCAGTCCGTGAGCGCCAACGGTTCAGCCCCGCTCGCGACGATGTTGCGTGCCGCTTCGGCGACCGCGATGGCACCGCCGACACGTGGGTCGAGGTAGACGTATTTCGCGTTGCAGTCCGTCGTCATTGCGAGTGACTTCTCGGTATCACGGATGCGGATGACGGCCGCGTCACTGCCTGGCGCGACGACGGTCGATGTTTGGACCATATGGTCGTACTGCTCGTACACCCAACGCTTCGAGGCAATCGTCGGCATGGCAAGGACCTCTTTCCACGTCGCGAGGACATCTGTGACGACCGGTCGTACCGGCGCCATCGCTTGGAATGCCTCATAGTAGGCCGGAACTTTTGACGGCTTATGATAGACCGGTGCGTCTTCGGCGAGCGCGTCGACCGGTACTTCCGCCGCGATTTCGCCGTGATGGACGAGACGAAGTACTTTTTCTTCGATGACTTCGCCGACTTTGATCGCATGAAGTCCCCACTTCGTGACGATCGCTTCAATCTCGTCTTCATGTCCTGCCTTGACGACGAGGAGCATCCGTTCTTGCGATTCCGACAACATCATCTCGTAAGGCGTCATCCCTGACTCACGTTGCGGGACGAGGTCGAGGTTCATCTCGATGCCCATCCCCGCTTTTGATGCCATCTCGGCAGAAGACGAGGTGAGACCGGCTGCGCCCATGTCCTGGATGCCGACGAGGGCTGGGTGCTTGATGACTTCAAGACATGCTTCAATCAACAGCTTCTCCATGAACGGGTCCCCGACTTGGACGGCTGGACGTTTCTCGTCCGCATCTTCTCCGAGTTCTTCCGAGGCGAACGTCGCCCCGTGAATCCCGTCACGCCCTGTCGTCGCACCGACGTACATGACCGAGTTGCCTACTCCTTCCGCGATCCCTTTTTGAATGTCTTCGTGGCGGATGAGTCCGACGCACATCGCATTGACGAGCGGGTTGCCGGCGTAGGCCGGGTCGAACGCGACTTCCCCGCCGACCGTCGGGATGCCGACACAGTTGCCGTAACCGGCGATCCCAGAGACGACATGGCCGAATAAATGTTTCACACGTGATTCGTTCAAATCTCCGAAGCGGAGCGAGTTGAGCAGAGCGACGGGCCGCGCACCCATCGAGAAGATGTCGCGGATGATGCCGCCGACCCCTGTCGCCGCTCCTTGGTATGGTTCAATCGCGGACGGATGGTTATGGCTCTCAATTTTGAAAGCGACCGCTTGCCCGTCACCGATGTCGACGATTCCTGCCCCTTCCCCTGGTCCTTGAAGGACATGTTTCCCGGTCGTCGGGAACTTACGGAGCACAGGCTTCGAGTTTTTGTACGAACAGTGTTCTGACCACATGACCGAAAACAAGCCGATCTCTGTGTAGTTAGGGTCGCGACCTAGGAGTGAGACGACGAGCGCGTACTCTTCGTCTGAAAGTCCCATCGTCGCATATAGGCGTGCCTCACGGATATCGAGTGCTGTCGGTTCAGTTGTAACTAGCATGTCGTGTCCCCCATTTCACCATCGAAGTGAATAATCGTTTTCCATCTTCACCGCCAAGTAGCATCTCGACCGCTCGTTCCGGGTGCGGCATCATGCCGAGCACGTTGCCTTGCGCGTTCGTGATGCCGGCGATGTCCGCTGCCGACCCGTTCGGATTATCCGTATACGTGAAGGCAATTTGCCCGTTCGCGCGAAGCGTATCGAGCGTCTCGTCGTCACAGTAGTAATTGCCTTCCCCGTGTGCGATCGGGATCTGAATCGTCTCACCGAGTGCGTAGTCGCTCGTGAACATCGTCTCGTTGTTTTCGACTTTCAGCTCGACCGTCTTACACATGAACTTCAAGTCACGGTTTCGCATTAACACACCTGGCAACAACCCTGTCTCGACGAGCACTTGGAAACCGTTGCACACACCGAACACCGGGCGTCCTTCTTCGGCGAAGCGTTTCACTTCACTCATGATTGGAGAGAATTGCGCGATGGCCCCGCACCGTAAGTAATCGCCGTACGAGAAGCCCCCTGGCAACAAGACGCCGTCATACCCGTCAAGTGACGTCTCCGTATGGAACACGTATTCCGCCCCTTCACCAATCACGTCTTTGACCGCGTGATACATATCGAGGTCACAGTTCGATCCTGGGAAGACGATGACCGCAAATTTCATGCGAGTACCCCCATCTCGATTTTGTAGTTCTCGATGACCGTATTGACGAGCAGCTTCTCACACATGTCCCGGACCATCGCCTCGGTCGTCTCGTCCGTGACTTGGAGCTCGATCACTTTACCGATGCGCACCGATTCAACGCCGGTGAACCCGAGGTGGTCGAGTCCGCCTTTGACGGCGACGCCTTGTGGATCGAGCACACTTTCACGTAATGTCACGTACACGTTTACTTTTTTCATTGGTCCATTCCCCCTATGCGTGTTAACAGCTGGCCATACGTCTCGGTCAGTGAACCGAGGTCTCTACGAAATACATCTTTGTCGAGCTTTTGCTTCGTCTCTTTATCCCAAAGTCGACATGTGTCCGGTGAAATCTCATCGGCGAGGATGATCGTCCCGTCGACTTTCCCGAACTCGAGTTTGAAGTCGATCACGTCGATGCCGTGTTCTGCGAAGAAATCGAGCAACACGTCGTTCACCCAAAGGCCGAGTTGTCGCAATGTTTCGACTTCTTTATGTGTGGCGATTTGCAGTAAACGGATATGATCTTCTGTCAGAAGCGGATCTCCGAGTGCGTCATCTTTATAGTAAAACTCAACGATCGGGGCGAGGAGCGGTGTCCCTTCTTCCCAACCGAGCCGTTTGGCGAGACTGCCGGCAGCGACGTTCCGGACGACGACTTCGAGCGGGATGATGTCGACGCGGCGGACGAGCTGTTCGCGGTCTGATAGTTTCTCGATGAAGTGCGTCGGAATCTTATTGTCGTGCATCAGTTCAAACAAACGGGTCGTGATGGCGTTGTTCAACACGCCTTTGCCGTCAATCGACTGTTTCTTTTCCCCATTGAATGCCGTGGCGTCATCTTTATAATAGACACGGAGCACACCCGGTTCTTCTGTCTCGTATAACGCTTTCGCCTTACCTTCGTAAATTGCTTCCATCTGTATCGTCCCCCTTAAAAGTGAGAGGGGCGTATTGCCCCTCAACGATCACAAACCACAGCGTTCAAAAATGACATCGACACGGCGCACGTGATGGCTCGGGTCGAACAAGTCATCGAGCTCGTCACTCGTGAAGAGTGCACCCATCTCAGCATCTTGCTCGATCAATGTCCGGAACATCGTCTCTTCTTCCCACGCCTGCATCGCCTTCGGTTGCACGGCGTCATACGCGGCTTCACGTGACCAGCCTTTCTCGATCAAGGCGAGCAAGATCCGTTGCGAGAAGATGATGCCGAACGTCCGGTCCATATTGCGGCGCATGTTGTCCGGGAACACCGTCAAGTTCTTCACGATATTGCCGAAACGGTTAAGCATATAGTTCAACAAGCTCGTCGCATCCGGCAAGATGATGCGTTCCGCTGAAGAGTGCGAGATGTCACGTTCGTGCCAAAGCGGGACGTTCTCGTACGCCGTCACCATATGACCGCGGATGACGCGGGCCAACCCCGTCATATTCTCAGAGCCAATCGGGTTACGTTTATGCGGCATCGCCGATGAACCTTTTTGTCCTTTGGCGAAATACTCCTCGACTTCACGTGTCTCTGTCTTTTGAAGGCCGCGGATCTCGGTCGCCATCTTCTCGATCGACGTGGCAATCAATGCGAGCGTCCCCATATACTCAGCGTGACGGTCACGTTGCAACGTCTGTGTCGAAATTGGGGCAGCTTGAATGCCCAGCTTGTCACACACATATGATTCGATGAACGGGTCGATGTTGGCGAACGTGCCGACAGCGCCACTCATCTTGCCGAACTCAATCGTCTCGCGTGCTGCCATGAAACGTTTCTTGTTGCGCTTCATTTCTTCATACCAGAGGGCGAGTTTCAATCCGAACGTCGTCGGCTCGGCGTGGACGCCGTGTGTACGCCCCATCATGATGTCGTATTTATGTGCTTTCGCCTTCTCAGCGAGAATGTCGATGAAGCGGTCTAAGTCCGCCTCTAAAATGTCGTTCGCTTGCTTGATCAAGTACGAGAGCGCCGTATCGACGACATCCGTCGACGTCAACCCGTAATGGACCCACTTCTTTTCTTCACCGAGCGTTTCTGAGACGGCTCGAGTGAACGCGATGACGTCGTGGCGTGTCTCTTGTTCAATTTCAAGGATGCGGTCGACATCGAATGAAGCTTGATCCCAAAGTACCTTGACGTCTTCTTTCGGGATGACACCTAGCTCACTCCAGGCCTCACAAGCGTAAAGCTCAACTTTGAGCCAAGCGTCAAACTTGTTCTCGTCCGTCCAAATCGCCGCCATCTCGGGGCGGGTATAACGTGAAATCATAAAACAGTCTCCTTCCAAATTGCCAATTGTTCGATGGTATGAAGCGCGTCTTCGACGGAATCTCCGAGCACGTTCAAGTGTCCCATCTTCCGTCCTGGCTTCGCTTCATCTTTTCCATACAGATGTAGTTTAACATTCGACGGTAAGTTCTGTGGTTTCAGCTCTTCCATCTGTTCACCGAGCAGATTGACCATGACGACTGGGGTGTGCAGCGTCGTGCGTCCGAGAGACATACCAGTGATTGCGCGGATATGCTGTTCAAATTGTGACGTCTCACATGCATCCATCGTATAGTGACCAGAATTGTGAGGTCGCGGCGCCAATTCGTTTATATATAGTGAGCCGTCTTCCATGACGAAGAGCTCAACTGCGAGCGTCCCAATGAGTCCGATGTAGTCCGCTAGTTGCAGAGCGACGTGTCGTGCGTCGTCCAAGACGTCTTGTGAGAGACGTGCCGGAACGATTGATACGTGAAGAATGTTATTCCGATGAATGTTCTCACTAATCGGGAACGTCGTCGTCTCATGGGAACCTCTCGTCACGATGACCGAAATTTCCTTTTTAAAAGGGAGCCAAGCTTCAGCCACGTATTCACCTTCTTTGAACTGATTGACGAATGCGTGTACGTCTTGCTCGGTTCGAAGTACGGTTTGTCCTTTCCCGTCATAGCCGAAGCGACACGTTTTGATGACTAGAGGGAGCGTTAGTAAATCTTGAGCCCGATATACATCTCGTACTGACCGGATCGGTACGTAAGGCGCGACGCGTAAACCAGCTGCCTCGACCATCTGCTTCTCAAACAAACGGTGCTGTGTTGCTTTTAAAACATCCATTCCTTGCGGGCACTTTTCATCGATTGCTTCGATCATCGCGGTGTCGATATTCTCAAACTCATACGTGATGATATCTGAACGTGTCGCGAGTTGCTTGGCAGCTTCAATGTCATCAAAATTTGCCACGATACTTGGGGCGACTTGAGCGGCAGGTGCATTCGGGTTTGGATCGAGACTGAGCGTCTCATAACCCATCGCGCTCGCACTAAGCGACATCATCCGTCCGAGTTGTCCTCCACCTAATATCCCGATCCGCATCAGACGAGTTCCTCCGTTCCTTGCATTGCCATCTCTTTTTTCTCTTGGCGATATTGCGTAAGGCGATCGGCGATATCAATCGAATGAAGGCTAAGGATTTGTGCGGCGAGGAGTCCGGCATTCGTAGCACCCGCTTGTCCAATCGCGACGGTCGCGACCGGTACACCGGCCGGCATTTGGACGATGGATAGCAATGAATCAAGTCCGTTCAATGCTTTTGATTGAACAGGTACACCGATGACTGGCAACGTCGTCTTCGCGGCCACCATTCCTGGAAGGTGGGCCGCACCGCCTGCACCTGCAATAATGACATGAATGCCACGATTTCTAGCGCTCTCTGCATATTCAAACATGACGTCCGGCGTTCGGTGCGCTGATACGACTTGCTTCTCATACGGGATATGGAGCTCATCAAGTACGGCACATGTATGTTTCATTGTTTCCCAGTCAGACGAACTGCCCATGATTACACCAACTGTCTTCACGTCAACGTCCCCCTTAAAATAAAGAAATCCCTAAACCGTTTCATCAGTTTAGGGTATAGAGCACGACAAAAAAATGTCGGCTATACCCCATAGTCTGATCAGAATCGGTGATCAGGTAGAAACTTGCAAGCCATTTCCTTGCGATTATATGGAGCGATATTTAATTTTCTTAACTCACACGCCTATCGTACCTTGTTCTTTGAAAACATGTCAACAAACTGCGAACATTTTAATTGTCTGAATATTTATCGTTCGCTTTTAGAATGGTTTGTAGAACAAAAAAAGCTGTCCCCTTTGAAGGACAGCTTGGCATTATGGATTGAGAGCAACGCACTCAAATAAAATCGATTGATGGGAATGTACAGGTTCGTCTTTGTTTCCCGTTTTTTCAAAGACTGGCTTTTCAATCCTACGTACCGGGCGATACCCCATTTGAGCAATACGGTCTAAACACTCACCGACTGTCTCGTTTGGCTCGACGTATACTTTGATTTTTTTGGCCATCTGTTCTTCCTCTCTTTCATTTGAATCGCGATATAAAAAAGCGGCGGCCCTTGAGCGAATGCTCCAGAACCACCGTTTGCCTGGCGACGTCCTATCCTCACAGGGGGAGACCCCCAACTACTTTCGGCGCTGAAGCGCTTAACTTCCGTGTTCGGCATGGGAACGG